>NZ_JBSFIA010000017.1:40870-158079 GCF_053597355.1 Streptomyces sp. NPDC001443 | reverse complement strand
GAGGACTTCTTCGGCCTGACCACCGACGGCCGCAGGATCGACGACCTGTTCACGGTCCACTCCCAGGGCGTCGACACCGTACCGGTGGCCGCGGCGGCGAACGCGTTCCTGGCCGGGCTCACCGGCGCCCAGAGGTCCGCTGCGCAGTTCACCGTCCATTCCACCGAGTGGCGGCTGTGGAGCAACCTCGACCCCGGCGGGTTCCAGCGGCAGGGTGTCTCGCTGGCCGACCTGACGGACGCGCAGAACAGCCTGGGTTCGGCCCTGCTGCAAGCGGCTCTGAGCGCCAGAGGCCTGGAGACCACGGAGAAGATCCGCCTCCTCAACAAGGCGGCCGGTGAACTGCTGGGCAAGGGCGACGTCTTCAACGACGAACTCTTCTACTGGACCGTGATGGGCACCCCGTCGGCAACCGAGCCCTGGGGCTTCCAGTTCGACGGTCACCACCTGGTCGTCAACTACTTCGTGCTCGGCGACCAAGTCGTGATGAGCCCCTGTTTCTGGGGTTCTGAGCCGACCATCATGGAGATCGACGGCGAGACCGTCTCCGTCTGCCAGGAGGAGGTGACGGCGAGCCTGGCGTTCGTCCAGTCGCTCACCGAGGCGCAGCGGCAGGTCGCGATCGTCTCGGCCACCAAGGCGGACGAGGACATGAAAGCGGGCGCTTTCGCCGACAACGCCGTACTGGCCTACGCCGGCATCCGTGGCGACGCCCTGAACCCGGCCCAGAAGCGGAGACTCCTCGCGGTCGCCGAGGCGTTCGTGGGACGTGCGAAGGCCGACGCGGCCGAGGTCCGCATGGCCGAGATCCGCAGGCATCTGGACGACACCTGCGCCGCCTGGATCGGCGGGACACAGGACGACGCCCCCTTCTACCTCCGGATCCACAGCCCGGTCGTCTGGATCGAGGTCGACTGTCAGGCGGCAGGACCGCTCGGGGGCGCGTACGGCAAGACACGGGCCGACGGTCCGACCCAGCTGCACGTTCACTCCGTCATCCGCACTCCCAACGGCAATGACTACGGCAGGGAACTGCTGCGGCAGCACTACCTGACGTCACCGCACCACCGGTGACCGTGCAGTCCGTCTACCGGGGAGCCGTCAGCCGCGAGGTGTTCGCGGCGGTGGGCGCGTGTCGTCGAGTCGTTCGCGACCACGAGATCCCCTCGCTGCATCCGAGGGAGGGACCGGAGCCTGCGGGCCGCACGGGTTTCGGGCTGCACGTGCGGGATCACGGTTCCCGGTCATGAGCCGGCTCGGAACGTCGTGCGTATGTCGCGGCGGAGGGACTCGGCCACCTCCCGGTCGAAGGGCTCGATGCCGGGGGTGAGCACCGATGCCGCCGCCACGGCCACCCCCAGCGCACAGGCGCTGACCGGATCGTCCCCGGCGCTCAGCCGTGTGGCGAGCGCGGCCACCATGCTGTCTCCCGCCCCGGCGTCGCTGACCAACTGCCCGGGCAGCGGTGGCGCACGCAGCGCGGTATGGCCGTGACGGGTCGAGCAAAGGGCGCCGAGGGCGTCGATCGTGGTGACGGCGACCTCGGCGGCACCGGTGGTGAGCAGCTGTTCGTTGACGGCTCGGGCGTCGTCGAAGCTGCCGACGTCCCGGCCGACGAGGTCGGCGGCCTCGGCTCGGTTGCACCTGAGCAGGAAGACTCCTGCTCCGAGCCCGTGCCGCAGCGCCGGGCCTGACGTGTCCAGTACCAGCCGGGATCCGGCCGCCTCGACCTGGCGGGCGACGGCCGCGTAGAAGTCGTCGGGCAGGCCGCTGGGCAGGCTGCCGCTGGCCACGACATAGCGGCAGGCGCCGATCGCCTTCCCCAGTACGTCGAGGCAGCGCCGTCCCTCGTGGTCGTCCAGGTGCGGACCGGGCGGGACGATGTGATGGCTGCGGCCCGACTCGGTCTCCAGCAGTACGAGTGCCTCGCGGGTCTCGCCGGCGATCTCGACCGCGATGTGATCGAGTCCCTCCTCGTCGAGCAATCGGTTCAGGCGTCGGCCGACCTCGCGGCCGGCGGTGTGGACGGCGACGGCCCGTCCCCCGAGGCGTGTCACGCAACGGGCGACGTTGATACCCCCGCCCCCGCCGGTCACCGACCGGACCCGAGCGCGGTTCTTGCCGATGTCGGCGAGGCGGCCGACATCCCAGCACATGTCGACGGCAGGGTTCAACGTCAGAGTGAGAACCGTCCCGGACGCGAGGGAATCCGGCGCCGCCGCCGTGTTCATCGCGAAGACGCGCCCTTGTCCGGCACGGCCGGTGCCCGGCGCACCGGCCGCCGGGCACCGGTCCGGTCGTCGCCGTATCCGGTCACGACCGCCGACAGGTCATCGCCGTCGACGGCGGACGCCCGCGGGGCCCGCATGCCGTCGGCCGCCTGAGCCCTGTCCATGACACTCACACCGTCCCGGTAGCGGACACGCGCGTCCTGCCGGAGGATGTCGTCGCCCTCGGCGCCGGTCGCCCTCCGTACGCCCACGGCGGCGATGCCGACCGCGTCGACCGGCGGTGGGGCCTCTCGTCGCCGGCCCGTACCCGGCTTCGACGCTAACCCGTCCGGTGGCCCGGCGCACCTCGTCGCGTCACCGGGACGGCCCCGTCGGGGACGCGGCCTGCGGCGCGTCGTTCGGGAGGGGATCGACGTCGCTGTACACGAGGTGGTGATCCGAGTACGGGCTGGGATGCGTACCTTGCTCCAGCGGGACGACGCCACGCAGGAAGATGTAGTCGAACTTGCTCTGCCAGTCCGTGGTCGGCTTGCAGGCACCTCCCGACCCGGGACGGCACTGAGGGTCCGCGTCCGTGGCCAGCTCCCACAGGGGAGCGAGTTCGGGAGCGTCCGGCACGGCGTTGAAGTCGCCGAGAACGATCACGCGGTCGTACCGGTCGACCTCCGCGGCGAGCAAGCGGCTCTGGTCCGCCCGGACCTCCTCCTGACGTCGCTGAGCGAGGTGCGTGGCGAAGACCCGGACGGACCTGCCGCCCACCACGGTGCTGACGGCCATGTACCCGCGGTCCTCGGATCCCCCATCGGGGTACTCCACGCTCACGCGGTCCGTCATCGGCGCCGCCGAGAGGACCGCCTGGCCGTAGGCTCCCGGACTCCACGGTGCTCCGCCGCAGCGGCCCCAACTGCGAAGGACCATGCCGTACTCGACGTGGTAGACCAGCCCGTACAAGCCCTCCAGATGGTCCCGGATCCTCTCGACGTCACGTACGCACGCTTCCTGCAGGGCGACGACCTGGGGCGCGTACGTGGCGATCTCCGCCGCCCGGTCGACGTTGCTCTGCGCACAGGGGTTGCAGAGGTTCCACGTCATGACCCGGTTCGGTACGACATCTGCGGCGGCGCCGGCGGGCAACGGCCTGGCGAGCGGGGCACCGCTGGGCGCACTGGGGCCGACGAGCACCACGCAGGCCACGGTCATCGAGCCCGCGAGCCACCGAGTGCCGCTTCCGAACACCATCGCCTCCCCGGAGTGGCGCCCGATGGCATCCGACGTCTCCCCGCCCGAGGTTACCGGGGTGGGACCGTCGGTCGACAGACGGGGTGTGCCGCACTTGTCCCGCTCGGAGGAAGCCGCCGGCATCCGGTCGGCCTGCCCTGTTGCGGAATGGGCATGTCATGGGCACAGATGGGCCACGCACCGTCACAGTCGGGCCGTGAGCTGGGACCATGCCGTCATGCCGGCCTGTGGATGCATGAATCTGATGGACATCGTGGCGGCCTTGACGGGGTACGGCCTGCTGGGCATCGCCGGACTCGCGGTCGGCCTGGTCTGCCTGGTCGGGCTGCTGCTCGGTGTGATCGTCACCATGGGGCATCTGATCGCCCGACGGCAGGGGGACGGTGACCCCGAACCGCCGGAGACCACGGGTCGGTTGAGGGAAGAGTCACCCCTTGGATCCTTCCGTTGGGAAGACTCACCGGAGTAGAGGGATTCACAGGTGCGGGTCCCGGCCGGGTCCCAAGGGGCGGACCGGCATACGGACACCCGAGGTGGCGTCTGCCTCATCGGGCAGTGATGGCTGCACTCCCGGGGACAGCCGCACGCCTGTACCCGGCGCACGCGCTGAGGCAGTGTCAGGGTGAGAGAGGTCTGCCGCCAGCCGTCCCAGGAGTGAGAATGCCCGATCACGTACACGATCACGACCACGATCATGACCACGACCACCGGCAAGCCGGCCACGGGCAGTCCAGGACCGACGACTCGCGGCTGTTCAAGGCGGCCGCCGCGGGCCGCCCCGACGTCCTGGGCCCGTCCGGCATGGGCACCTTGCAACGCGCCGTCGGCAACAGCGCGGTGGGCGCCATGGTGCAGCGGGAGCAGGACGAGGGGGACGCCTCGAACGCCTCGTCGCAGCGCTCGCCCGTGCACGACGTCGTCGGATCCAGTTCAGGGCAGGCCCTCGGTGGCGATGTCCGCGCCGACATGGAGGCGAGGCTCGGGGCGGACTTCTCCGACGTACGGGTGCACACGGGCGACGCGGCGCACGAGTCCGCGAAGTCGGTGGGAGCGCATGCCTACACCGTCGGCAGCAACGTCGTCTTCCAGCGGGACGCCTACGACCCGTCGTCCCACGCCGGGCGTACCACGCTCGCCCATGAACTGACCCATGTGATCCAGCAGCGCAGCGGCCCGGTCGACGGGAGCGCCGCACCCGGTGGGATCCGGGTCAGCGACCCCTCGGACCGGTTCGAGCGGGAGGCCAGCGCGAACGCCGAACGCGTCATGTCCGCCCCGGCCCCGGCTCCGGCCGCGCAGGCCACGGAGGGGCCGGCGGCCGTTCCCGGGCCGTCCGCGGCGGTCCAGCGCGAGGCCGAGCAGCAGGACGAGGAACCCGCCGATGTGCAGGGGATGTTCGTGCAACGGGCCGAGGAGGAGCAGCAGGAGGACGAGTCGGGTGACGCGTGAGCGGTACGGCCCCGGGCTCGTCCGAGCCCGGGGCCGTACCGCTCACCGTCGCGGGCGGCTCGGCCCCGCCTGCCCGGACGCCGTCCCGGCCGGAGGGTCCTGCCGTCCTCCGGCCGGCTCAGGCCGTGGTGGGAGAGGCGCTGGGCGCCGGCCTCAGGGTCCCGCCGACCAGCACCGACTCGGCGCACTGGGCCGGTGTCGGACTGCCCACCGGCTTTCCCACCTCGGTGCAGGTCACCGTCATGGTGATCTTCCCTCCGGCGGGCACCACGATCGGGGTGACGAAGTGGTAGTCCTGGTCGCGGAAGTTCTGCAGCGCGAGCCGCAGCAGGGTCCGGTCCTCGGCGGCGATGACGACGGTGCCGGAGTCGCCCTGCGGGTTCTGCGCCACCAGGTCCGTCAGGTCGAACGCCTGGCCGTCCGGGACGGTGAACACCGTGCCGCCCTTGGGGTCGCCGCCCACCGAGTCCTTGACCTCGGCCTGAGCGCTGCGCGGATCCCCGGTACCCCCGGCCCCGCCGCCACTCGTGCCCCCGCCGCCGGTTCCGCCCGTACCGCCGCCGGTGCTCCCGGCCGTCGAGCCCGCCGCTGCGCCGGAGCTCGGTGAGCCACCACCCGCCGCGTCCTGTCCCTTACCGCCGGAGCCCGCCGACCCACCGGACGAACCACCGCCACTCGCGGCGCCGGACGCCCCGGGACTGGGCGACAGCGCGGCGGCCACCTGCTTCTGGGATTCCTCCCGCGCCGCCGACCGCACCACCGGGCGCAGCAGGGCGAACCACACGACGGCCAGGGCCGCCAGCGCGGCCACCGCCGCCACCAGGGCGCGCGGCAGCCAGCGCGGCAGTATCGCGTTCTGCTGGTAGGTGCCGTCCAGGACGACCGACTCGTGCGGCACGTCGCCCACGGGCGTCGCCACCACCTGGAAGGGATGCACCACGGGGATGCCGCGCCACAGCCGCCGTGCCGGACGCACGGTGAGCCGCGCCAGTTCGGCAGCTCCCGGCGCCAGTTCGACGGTCTCCCGGGAGAAGCGCAGCCGCACCCGGGAGCTGTCGCTCTGGGCCGTCAGCTGGACCGTGACCGGGGTGTTGCCGTGGTTGTCGACGGCCACGTCCGTGTTGCCGCGCCAGGCGCCGTCGAACCCGCGGGGCACCAGTTCCCCGGTGATCGAGGCGAACGGCAGGACCGTGACGACGCCCTCGGGCACCACTGTCGTCTCGGGGGCGCTGGTGGGCACCACCCGCACCCCGAACGGGACGTCCCCGGCCAGTGCCTCCGAGCTCCGGGGCGGGCTCAGCGCGAGGACCGCGGTGCCCGTACTGCCCGGGAACAGCGAAAGGCTCGCCGGTTCGACGGTCGCCCAGGCCGCCGCCGGGCCCACGACCTCGAAGCGGTACTCCTCCACCGTGCTGCCGGAGTTGCGTACCTGAAGGGGAACGTCGATCCGCCCGCCGGGCTCGGCCGTCACAGCGGTCGTGTCCAGGCTTGCCGCAGTTGTCATGAGCGGCACGGTAAGGCGGGTGACGGCGGCCTACACGGGCTTCTCAGGAAGACTTTCGGGAAGCTGATGTGCCCATTGATGCCTTGTTGACTTTGTGTGGAGTCGCCTGCCCCATACTGCTCGCCGCGCCGCGATGCGCTCGACCAGGGGGGAGACCGTTGTGGACCGGATCGTTGTGAGCCTGCGCGCGGATGACCCGATCTCCAGAGCGGGGGTCGCCACGCAGCTGCGGCCCCGGCCGGAGATCCGGCTGCAGGAAGAGGGGGAGGAGACGGCCGCCGCCGTGGTGGTGGTCGTCGTGGAGACCATAGACGAGGAGTCGCTGCGGATCCTCCGTCACATCCGGCGGACGACGGCGGCCCGGCTGGCGCTGATCGCCACCCGCATCGACGACCAGCAGGTGGTCGGTGCCGCCGAGTGCGGAGTGGCGGGCATCCTGCGCCGGGCCGAGGCGACACCGGAGCGGCTGGTGCAGGTGATCAACGCGGTGGCCAGGGGAGAAGGAAGCGTTCCCGCCGATCTGCTGGGCCGCCTGCTGGAGCAGGTCGGCCAGTTGCAGAGCCAGGTACTGGCGCCGCGCGGCCTGAACTTCAGCGGGCTCACCGACCGGGAGATCGAGGTCGTCCGGCTGGTCGCCGAGGGGTACGACACCGGGGACATCGCCTCGAAACTCGCGTACTCCGAACGGACCATCAAGAACATCCTGCACGAGCTGGTCACCCGGCTGCACCTGCGCAACCGCTCCCACGTCGTCGCCTACGCGCTCCGGCAGGGACTGATCTGAAGGGCCCGGTCCGACGGGACCGACCCGAGGGGGCGGTCCCGTCGGTGGCGAGGGGAGGAACGGATTGCCCCGAGGGGCAGCCCGCGCTTCCCCCTCGGGTGTCCCATGCGCCGCTCCGCCGAGGGGCGGCGCCGGGGACGGTGGGACAGACGTAGATCTGGGAGGGGATGTCGTGCGGGTGTTCCGGCTGCGGGCGGGCCTGATGGCCGCGGTCCTCGCGTTCGGCGCGGTAGGAGCCGGCACCGGAGACTCGGCGCCGGGGGCCGGGACGACGGCTTCGTCCGCGTCCCCCTCGCCGTCCGCCTCGTCCTCGCCGTCTCCATCGCCCTCACCGACCGCGTCGTCCCCGTCGTCCCCGTCGTCCCCGTCGCCCTCACCGTCCTCGCCGACGATGGCGCACCCGCCGTACTCGCCGGCCAAGACGGCGGCCGCGACGGCCCCGGTCACACCGCCGCTGGTGGAGCAGACACTGGATCCCGGTGCCTCGATCACCGTGGACAAGCAGGTCCGGACCCCGGCGGTGCCGCCCAAGCCGGATGTCGTGCTGCTGGTGGACAACACCGGGAGCATGGGCGCACCTATCGCCAATGTGCGGAACAACCTGTCCACGATCGTCAACCGGGTCTTCGACGCGCAGCCCGACTCCCGGTTCGCCGTGGCCAGTTACGGAGACGAGGAGGACGAAAGCCGGCTGTTCCTCCTGCACCAGGCGTTCACCGCCGATCGCACGGCCATCCAGAACGGTGTGAACGCACTGACCGCCGGCGGTGGTGGCGACACGCCGGAGGACTGGGGGAACGCCCTCGACGAGGTGGCGAACGGGGTCGATGGCCGGAACACGTTCCGGGAGGGAGCCAGCCCCATCGTCGTCCTGGTCGGTGACGCCTCCAGCCACGACCCCAGCAACGGGCACAGCTTCACCGACGTCATCGGTGCGCTCAAGAGCCACGGCGTGAAGGTGCTCGCCGTCGACGTGGACAGCTACAGCGACGGACTCGACGGCCAGCGGCCCAGCGACGGTGACTACGAGAACGGCCAGGCCACCCGCGTCACCCAGGCCACCGGCGGTACGTACTTCCAGGGCGTCGACCCGACTCAGGTGTCGGACGCCATCGTCCAGGGCCTGACGAACCTGCCCGTCGCCGTCGGCCACCAGCTCGTCGACTGCGACCGCTCGCTGGACGTCTCCCTGTCCCCGGCGAGCGTCCAGGTGATCAGCGGCCAGACCGCCTCCTTCGGCGAGCGCATCACCGTGTCCCCGGACGCGCCCCAGGGCACCACGCTGAACTGCACGGTCCAGTTCACCCTCGGCCCGGCGGCCGACCCGGCCTACCGGGAGCAGATCCGTATCACCGTCAACGACGTGACCGGTCCGGCGGTGGACGTCGTGGACCGTACGGTCGAGGCCACCGGCCCGGACGGCGCGGTCGTCGACTACCCGGCCACCGCGCACGACAACGTCGACGGCGACGTCCCGGTCCTCTGCGAGCCGCCCTCCGGGACACGCTTCCCCATCGGCCGTACGACGGTCACCTGCACGGCGACCGACAAGGCGGGCAACGTCGGCCGTGGCACGGCCGTGATCACCGTGGTCGACTCGACCGGCCCCGTCGTCACCGTCGAGGACCGCACCGCGCAGGCGACCGGCCCCGACGGCGCGGTCGTGGAGTACCCCGCCTCCGCGCAGGACACCGTCGACGGGAAGGTGACGGTCACCTGCGATCCGCCGTCGGGTTCGGTGTTCCCGATCGGGGAGACCAAGGTGACCTGCACGGCGACCGACTCCCACGGGAACACCGGCACCGGCACCGCCGTGATGACGGTGATCGACACGACCGCGCCCGTCGTGACCGTCGACGACCGCACGGTGGAGGCCACCGGGCCCGACGGCGCGACGGTGGAGTACCCCGCCACAGCGGTCGACACCGTGGACGGACCGACGCAGGTCACCTGCACCCCGCCCTCCGGCTCCGTCTTCCCGGTCGGCCGTACGACGGTGACCTGCACCTCGACGGACTCCCGCGAGAACACCGGCACCGACACCGCCGTGATCACCGTGGTCGACACGACCCCGCCCGTGGTCACCGTGACCGACCGCACCGTTGCGGCCATCGGGCCCGACGGCGCCCCGATCGACTACACCGCCACGGCCCAGGACCTGGTCGACGGGCCCGTGGCCGTCACCTGCGCACCCCCGTCCGGTTCCACCTTCCCGATCGGGAAGACCACCGTGACCTGCACCGCGACCGACGCAGCCGGCAACACCGGCACCGACACGGCCGTCTTCACCGTGATCGACAACGCTCCGCCCGTCGTCCGGGTGGACGACCGTACCGTCCGCACCATCAGCCCGAGCGGTATCCCCGTCCGGTACACCGCCACCGCCCAGGACGTCGTCGACGGCACACTCCCCACCAGCTGCACCCCGCCCTCCGGGACGCGCTTCCCGATCGGGAAGACCACCGTCACCTGCACGGCGACCGACAAGGCGGGCAACATCGGCCGCGACACCGCCGTGGTGACCGTCACCCTGATGCCGGCCGGGCCCGTCCCGCCCGCCGCCGACCTCGCCGTGACCGCCGCCGTCGACCCGCAGCCCGCCTTCACCGGAGGCACCCTCACGGCGACGTTCACCCTCACCAACGCCGGACCGGACGACGCGACGAACGTCGTCCTGACCGCCGTACCGCCCGGGACCGCCACCGTGGTGCGCGCCCAGGACCGCTGCACCACCGCCAGCCCCTGCTCCCTGCCGGCCGGCGGCCGGATCGAGGTCACCACCGGGCTGTCGTACGACAAGGCCACCAGCGGCACCCTGACGGCCCGGGTCGCCGGCACACCGACCGATCCGTTCCCCGGCAACAACACCGACACGGTCCGGATCCGCGTCCTGCAGCCCGTGCTGACCGTCGGGCCCGTCGTCGCCCGGCTCGGCGACGTCGTCCTCGCCGAGGGCCGCGACTTCCCGGCCGGAACCGTCGTACAGCTGAAGTGGAACGTGGGCATCACCGCCGCGACGGTCCCGGTGCGGGTGGACGCCGACGGGACGTTCCGCAGTCAGGTCCTCGTCCTGCGCAAGGACCGCACCGGACCGCGGCTGCTGCGCGCGACCGGGCCCGGATACGACCCGGTCAGCGCGAAGGTCCTCGTCGTGCCCCGCAGCCTCCAGCCGCCCGACTTCATCGGCCGCGGCTGACACGGACGACGTGATGACGCGGATGACCAGGACGGAGGTGGAACAGTGATCCACGAGGTCGACGAAGCACTGCGCGCCCTCGTCCGCAACGACGCCCTGGGCGGCACGCAGATCAGCGTCATGTTCGACGCACCCACCCGGGAGTGGGCGGCCAAGGTCAACGCCCCCACCGTCAATCTGTACCTCTACGACATCCGGGAGGACATGCGCCGCCGTTCCCGTGGCCTGTCCAACGAGTACGACGAGCGCGGCACCGTCGTCGCCCGGCACCGCCCGCCCCGGTACTTCAAGCTGTCCTACCTGATCACCGCCTGGACCCGGCGCCCCGAGGACGAACACCGTCTGCTCTCCTCCCTCCTGCTGTGCCTGATGGGCAGCGACGCCATGCCCACCCGGCACCTGACCGGCTCGCTGGCCGAGCTTCCGCTGCCGGTGCCGATGACGATCGCGCTGCCGCCCCCCGAGGACCGTTCGTTCGCGGACGTGTGGAGCGCGCTCGGCGGTGAGCTGAAGCCCTCCCTCGACCTCGTGGTCAGCGTGCCCCTGGTCGGCACGGGGGCCGTCGCGGCGGGGCCGCCGGTCACCGAGGAGGGCGGCCTGCGGCTCGGGGTGGAGAACACCGGGGACACCGGCGGGCCCGCCGGAGCGCGGGGGACCGGCGGGGCGGACGATCCGGCGCGTCGCCCGCGGCCGGCGCTGTCCCGGCGCGTCCGTGAATGAGCCGTGTCCGGGAGCGAGCCGGGTCCGGGAGCGAGCCGGGTCCGTGGCTGAGCACAGGCCGCCGGGTGCCCCGGCGGCGAGGGCCCGCGTCGGGATCCGGCGCGGGCTCGCCGGTGTCGTCCACGCGGTCTTGCCCGGGCCTGCCGGTGCCGTACCTGCGGTCGTGCCCGGGCCTGCCGGTGCCGTACCCGCGGTCGTGCCGGGGCTCGCCGGTGTCGTACCCGCGGTCGTGCCCGGGCCTACTCGGTGCCGTACCCGCAGTCGTTGCCCGCGCCCGGCACGGCACCGTGCCCCGTGACGGGCGCGGGGACCCGCGCGGCCCGTCACGCCCGAACCACGCCACCCCACCCGCACACACCGAGCGGAGCGAGGAGCCTCCCATCGCCGAGAACCCCAGCCTTCGCCACCTGCTGGACCGGGTGGTCCTCGTCGAGGAACGGGTACGCCGCGCCGTCGCCGCCCGCAGACAGACCGACCCCAACCCCGACGACGCCTTCCGGGGCCTCTACCTCACCGACGAGGCAGTCGACCGCCTGCTGCGCACGCCCCACCTGCCCGCCGCCCCCGACCGTACGGACACCGTCCGGCACGCCGAGGCCGAGACCCGGGCCGACACCGCCGACCCGCCCACCAGCCTGCGCCGGCTCACGACCGGACTCGGCCTGACCGACCTCGACGTCGAGATCCTGCTCATCGCCCTCCTGCCCGATCTGGACGCCCGGTTCGAGTCCTTCTACGGCTATCTCAACGACGACGTCACCCGGCGCCGCCCCTCCATCGGCCTGGCCCTGGAGCTGTGCGCACTGTCCCCGGCGGACGCCTCCGCCCGCGCCCGCCTCGGCGCCGACGCGCCCCTGCTCTCCGGCGGTCTGCTGCTCGTCGAGGACCCGGACCGCCCGTTCCTCGGGCGCGCCCTGCGCGTACCGGACCGGGTCACCGCACACCTGCTCGGCGACGACACCCCCGACCCCCGGGTCGCCGACCTGCTGACCCGGGCCCGGCCCGTGCCCGGCGCGGGCGACGCCGCCCCGCTGGCCCGGGCCCTGGCGGCCGGGATCCACCTGGCCTACCTGCGCGAGGACCAGGGCGGAGCGGGCCCGGCCCTCGCCGCGACCGCTCTCGCCGGGGCCGGGCGCCCCGCCCTCGCCCTGGACCTGGCCCGCCTCGCCCGCGACCCGGCCCCCGCGGACGCCGTGCGCACCGCCGTACGCGAGGCCCGGCTGACCGGCGCCGGTCTGGTCTGCGCCCCGGTCGACGCCCTGGACCGCGACCGCGAACGGGCCGCGCTGCTACGGCAGTTGACGGACGTCCCCGTCCCCGTCGTCCTCGTCGGCCGCACCCCGTGGGACGCCGCCTGGTCCACCCGGCCCCCGCTGCTGCTGCGCGCCCCGCGCGTCGAGCCCACCGCGCGAGCCGCACTGTGGCAGGAGGCGTACGGGCTCGCCGTGCCCGACGGCATCGACGTCCCGGACCTCTTGGCCCCCTTCCTGCTCACCCCCGAACAGATCACCCGGGCAGCCCGCAGCGCCGTCCAGAACACGGTCCTGGACGGCGCCGGACTGCGCCCCGAGCACATCCGCCGCGGCGCCCGGGCCCAGAACTCCGCCGGACTCGACCTGCTCGCCCGCCGTATCGAACCCGCCGTCGGCTGGGACGACCTCGTCCTGCCCCCCGACACCCTCACCCAGTTGAGGGAACTCACCGCCCGCGCCCGCCACCGCGACCGCGTCCTCGGCGAATGGGGGATGCGCCCCGGCGGCGCCCGCGGCCGGGGCGTCGTCGCGCTGTTCGCGGGCGACTCCGGCACCGGCAAGACCATGTCCGCCGAGGTCATCGCCGCCGATCTCGGCCTGGACCTCTACACCGTCGACCTGTCCACGGTCATCGACAAGTACGTCGGCGAGACGGAGAAGAACCTCGAACGCATCTTCACCGAGGCGGCCGGGGTCAACGGCGTCCTCCTCTTCGACGAGGCCGACGCGATCTTCGGCAAGCGCTCCGAGGTCAAGGACGCCCACGACCGCTACGCCAACGTCGAGAGCGCCTACCTGCTGCAGCGCATGGAGTCCTTCGACGGCCTGGCCGTGCTCGCCACCAACCTCCGCGCCAATCTCGACGACGCCTTCACCCGCCGCCTGGACCTGGTCATCGACTTCCCCGTCCCCGACCCCGTCCAGCGCCTGGCGCTCTGGCAGCGTTGCCTGGCACCCCTCCTGCCCGGCACCGACGACCTCGATCTCCCCTTCTGCGCCGACTCCTTCGAACTCGCCGGCGGCAACATCCGCTCCGTCGCCGTCACCGCCGCCTACCTCACCGCCGAGGCCGGATCCCCGCTGACCATGCGACAGTTGATCCATGCCGTCCAGCGCGAGTACCAGAAACTGGGCCGACTGACGCTGGCCAGCGAGTTCGGACCGTACGTCGACCTGCTCGTCTCGTGACCCGATCCAAGGAGGACTCGCTGTGCGCGCTCACGACGAACGGCTTGCGGAGCAGGCCCCGGAGCGGATGCGCCGTGCGGGCACTGTGCGCGCGGGCGAGCCGCACGCCTCGCCGCTCGCCGCCCTGTCCGACCTGCAACAGACGGCCGGCAACACGGCGGTGGTCCAGTTGGTGACCGCCCAGCGGATGCTCGGCCGGCAGCCGCGCGAGAAGCGCAAGGCGGTCTCCGACTCGCAGTACGGCAACCGACCGGTGTCCAAGCGGCAACAGGTCCAGCAGGGCTTCGACCCCGACGCGCCCCGGGCCGCGGAGCTCCCGAGCCGGGGTCCCAGGGACGAGGTCATCTGGAGCGGCACCCGGGACGACATCGGATTCACCGACACGACGACGACCGCCGTGCTGGCCGCGGCGAATCCGCAGGTCGCGAACGGGCGGACCGAGTACGAGTGCGCGATGTGCGGCACACACATCCCCCAGCTCAGGGACGCGACGCCGACGGACGGCAACCGCACTGTCACCATCGACCACATCAGGGAGATCATCGCCTACGTCCAGGACAACGCCCGCGGGATCACCTGGCAGGTCGACGGCCGCAACGTCAGCGCGATCACCCGCGCGGAGGCGAAACGCTGGGCCAACGACGTCGACAACCTGCGCGTCCTGTGCGCCCAGCCCTGCAACGGCGGCGACCGAGCCGCCCACAGCGCCAGCCGTAATTACGACACGAACAAGGCGGTGTGGTGGGCGACTTAGGCGTGCCCGGGCCAGGCCGGATCACGGCGGACCTTTTCTCAGGAATGGCACCATGGCGCCCATGTTGAACTACAACCTCGCCGTATCCGAGGCAGATGACGCAGGCGTCCTGTCCGCGCTCGTGGCCGAGGGCGACGAGCTCGACGCCGTGGTCAGGGCCGTGGACGACTGGTCCTTACCGACGCCGGCGCCGGGCTGGACGGTCGCCCACCAGATAGCCCACCTCGCATGGTCGGACGCGAACGTACTCAGCGCCTTACGCACTCCGGACGCGTTCGACGCCGAGCTCGGGCGGGCCGAAGCCGAAGGCAGCGGGTACGCGGACAAGGCTGCCGCCGCGGGAGCGGCCAAGCCACGGTCGGTACTCCTGAACGAATGGCGGTCCGGTCGAGCGGAGTTGGCGGCGGCACTGCGCGACACGCGATGGGATCACGCATTCCCCTGGTACATGTCGCAGGTGACCCCGGCCCTGATGGTGCCCCTTCGTCTGATGGAGACCTGGGCACACGGGCAGGACGTCTTCGATGCCGTGGGCGTGGCGCACCGCCCGACGGATCGACTGCAACACGTGGCGTCGCTGGGGGTGTTGGGACGAGCGCTGTCCTTTGCCGCCGTCGGCCTCCCCGAGCCGGCGGACCCCTTCCGCGTCGAACTGACAGCACCTGACGGACGAACCTGGGTGTGGGGCCCCGAGGCCGCCGCACAACGGGTACAGGGCGACGCCATGGACTTCTGCCTGTGCGTCACCCGGCGCCGCCCTTGGTCCGAGACCGACTTGACGGCGACCGGCGAGGACGCGCAGAAGTGGTTGGAGGTGGCGCGCGTCTTCCTCTGAAGCGTGTCGGGGTGCCTGTCATGGGTCATGCGAGACGCGCGACGGTTGGGAGATGCCCTCCAGCGGCATCCAGCGTGGCACTGAGTCACCCCATGGCTGGACCAGCCCCAGTACGATCAACTCGTAGTCCCTCGGAGGTCACGAAGAGCAGGATCAGGTTCAGATCCACCCCGGCACCGCGGTCGCGGGCCTAGGCGCTACCGAAGCCTGGGATCGCCAGCAGCGCTCCCATGCGCCATAGCCCCGAGGGCAGGATCGTCGAGGGTACGGCGTGCGTGGCGATCCGCGCCCCGCGCTCCCTGACCGCCTTCGGCCTCACCTGCCCGGACAAGATCACTTCGTGCAATGATCCTGGTGGCGTGGTGGGCGTTGCAGGAGTCACCCTTATTCGTGGGGCAGCAGGAAAATGGCTCTCAGGATCACTTCCCAATAATCGCGAGCTTGCGGAAAGGGTTCCGGATCGATTTCTTCCAGTCTGAGTGAAAAATTGTGCAAATAGCCTTCGGTGCGTTCCTCGTCGGGCCAGTCCCGATCCTCGAAATCGTTGATATTCAACTGGATATGTTGCAAGAATTCGACGAACTTGTCCAGGCTGCTGTTGATCATGCGTGTGCCGGGATCACTCCACGAGATGACGTTCCCGGTGGCACCGTCGAGAAGGATGGTGCCGGAATTTGGCCCCGATCCAATAAGGAAAAAATCGTCCACCTCTGTGGTGTCGAACTTCCCGAGTCGGCGGATGAAATCCCTCATCGTGATAAGTTCGCTGCCGATGTCGCGAAAGAAGATCTCGTATGTGAGCTGTTCCGGGATTCCGACTTCGGTGAGGATGCGTTTGGCTGCTTCGTTCAGGACCTTCCCATTTACTTGCTCCGGGCTCGCCATCGTGATTGGAGTACCTTCTGGGGAGAACGCGGCGGCCAAGCTGTCGGCGTTTATCACTGTGCACTCCCTGCCTTCATGGCCTTCAGCTTCTCATCGACCTCGGCGGCAGCCTTCTTCAGGATGGCTGTTCTGGTCTGTAGTTCTACTTCCTGACTTGTTGACAACTTGTTTGACAGGTGGCTTTGATCGAGTACGTCCACCTTGATTTCCGAGCTCCGTAGAATGGCGAGTGCGAGCAATCCCTGCTCCCTCTTGTTCCTGATGGCGTACCATTGTTCGTCGCTCGGGTTGAGCGATTTTGTCTCGCTGTCTGTTCCCCAGTACCTATCTGGGTCCGCCGGAGAAAGCATACCGCCTTCTTCCTTTGGTTTCATCATGCTTTCGCCGAGGAACAGCTTGAACAACTGTTCGCGCTTCGCCAGCATTGATTCGGGGACGACTGTTGGCTTGGTTATGCTTCCTCCGGTGTTTCCGCCTTTGTAGAAAGTGGAGAAACGGCCGGTCGCAGCGACTTGATATCCCTCCTTCCTTAATTCCTCGACGAAGTTGGCATAGTAGTCGGCACATTTCACGCAGCAATTGTATCCAACGTGTATGTCCATTGCTATGGATACACTTTCGGGTGCCGCTCCTTGCTCATTCAGTGTTTTCTTTATGCTGTTCCAATACAGCTTCAGCCTGGCTATGACGGTCTCTTCGGCGTGAGAAACGTTGGATACCGTCGCTTCGCGACGGGCGGCCACCTTGGGTTTATTTTTCGAAGGGCCGAAGAGCAATCCTTGCTCGTTTTTGACGGTGAAGCTCCCGTTCGCCCATGCTGCACCGCCCTTTGTGGCCTGGTCGAACGAGAGGAGATGTTTCACGTTTGATGCGTTCGGGTTCCAGGCGAACTCCGGGCTGGGATGTTCCGGGTTGACCTTGGCTACGACGGAGAAGGAATCCGAGCCCCGCTTCTTTATTGAAAGACTCTTGAGTCCCTTCTTCTGCCATTTGGTGAAGACGGCATCCAAGGCGTTGTCCGCCCTGCCGGGTGACGTACCTGAGGTGAGTCGCTTGTAAGCGTCCTGTGCTGCTGCTGCTGCGATTTTCTCCTTCTCCTGCATAGTTGGTGAGCCGGGTGTTTCCTTCGAACTTTTTCCGCCGGGATCGCCATTTCCGTCTTTTTCGCGCCGTCCTCGATTTCTTATTTTGGCCCACAACTTCTTCGCCGCCTTCGCGATGAAGTCCACGATCTTGTCGATCGCCTTGTTGACCGGTTTGGCCACCGCGGTGAAGACCTGGCGGACCTTGCCGGCGAGGTTGCCGACGCCCAGCAGGGCGGCCAGGAAGCCGATGAGGACCGGGATCGAGGCGGCGAGGGCGCCCTCGATGAGGGCCGGGACGCCGCCTCCGCCGCCGTTGGCGATGGCGACGACCGCGTCCAGGATCGAGTTGACGAACTGGATGATCTGGCCGCCCTGGGTCACCACGAACGTGACGAGGTCGATGATGCCCTTCACCGCGCGGACGAATGCCGAGGCCGGGGTGAGCAGGGAGGTGATCCAGGTGATGCCGGCGACGATGACGGTGGGGATCAGGTAGGCGGTGAGTTTCTGGAGGATCGTCGACTTGAGGTCGCCGACGGACTCCTTGATGTGCTCGACGGCACCGGCCGGGCCCTCCTTCTGGATGGCCTGGGCGACGGGGACGGACTGTTCGGCCGCGGTGACCGCCTGGTCGGGGACGCCCTTGCGGGTGATGCGGGCGCGGATGTTGCCCCAGGTCAGCCCCAGCAGGCCGGCCAGGAGCTGGATGATGCCCTTGAGGTCGAACTTGGCGGGCAGGGCGAGCCCGGCGCCGGCCGCCGCGCCCAGCAGCCAGGAGATCAGGCCCTTCTTCAGGTGTTCGGCGATGTTGCCGACGAACTGGCGGAGTCCGGCGCCGACCGCGGTGACCAGGTTGCCGAGGAACCCGATGGGGTCCTTGATGATCTTCATTACCGCGGAGGCGGCCTTCGCCAGGACGCCGAGCAGCAGGTTCTTGAGTTCGATGATGGTCTGGATGACACCGACCACCGCGTCCTTGGCCTTGGCGATCAGGCCCTTGTTCTCCTCCTGGAGCTTCTTGATCTCGTCGTCGACCGAGTTCAGCGCCTGGGTGTACTTCTGGGCGAGGTCTTGGACCAGTTGGTCCGACTTCGCGTTGACGTCGGACTCCAGTCCGTCGAACTTCTCGGTGAAGTCCTTGGCGGCCTGACTGCCGAACTTCTTCAGGTCGGCGGGGAGTTTGTCGACCTCGGCCCTGAGCTCGGCCCGGCCGCGCGAGATGCGGTCCTTCGCCTTGCCGAGCTCGGCGCCGATGAGGTCGGCGATGGAGGAGATGACCTGCTGCATCTGCGCGACGTAGAGCTTGCGGGACTCCTGGAAGAGGGCGTCGGCCTCCGCCGGCAGGCCCGCGAACTTGTCCTTGACCCAGCGCAGTTTGCCGGTGAACCCCGAGTACCGCTTGTCCTTGTAGGCGTCCATCCGACGTTTCTGGTCCGCCGTGAAGGCGTCCCGCGCGGCCTTCTCACCGGCCGTGAACCTCTCGTCGACGAGCTTGTCCAGACCGGAGAGCGTCCTCTCCACATCCGTCTTGGTGCCGTCGAAGACCTTCTGCAAGCGGGCGGTGACCTCCGCGCGTCTGCGTTCGTCGGCGGACTTGGTGGAACTCTTGCCGCCGTCGACCTGCTTGCCGGTGGCGGTCCGGGCGGCGGCCAGGCCGGTCATGGCCTGGGCGCCGGCGGCCGCCGCGCCCTGCTTGGCGGCGGCGAGTTGCTTCGCCTCGGCGCCCCGGGCCTGTCCCGGCGCCGCCGCGGAGTGCTTCTCGCCCTCCTTCTTGGCGCTGAGGGCATGGGTGAACTGGGGCTCGTTGCTCCTGGCGAGCTGGTCCTCGGTGACCTCGGCGTCGGCCATCTGCTCGTTGATCTGACGTGGTCCGCCGGAGAAGTCGGTGACCGCGTCCGGCTGCCTGGCCGGGACCGCTCCCGCCGGGTTCGGAGTGCCGGGGACGGGCGGGGGAGCGTCGGGAGTGAGCGGGGTGACCGGCTTGTCCTTGGCCCGGGACAGGTCCGGGGCCGCGTTGGTGGTGGTGTCGATCTCCTTGGCGGAGGCGGCCTTGCCCTGGCTGACCTGGCCGCTGACCTGATCCTTGACGGCCGCAGCCTTGCCGGACCCGGAGAAGTGGTCGGCCTCGTCGAGGTTCTTCGGAGCCTGGGCCGCGATGGCCTGGTTGACGGCGGCGATGAACCTGGCCTTGTCGAAGGTGCCGGGCTTGGCGGCGTTCATCTTCTCGGCCTGCGCGGCCTTGCCCTGGGCCTGCTTGTCGTCCGGCGGGGCGACGGCGGCGTCCTGCGCGGCCTTCGACTCCGACGCGGCGGGAGCGTGCCGGGAGGCCGCGGTCTTCTTCGCCCGCACCTCGGACCGCAGGTCCTGGAAGGCGGGCGACGCGGACGGCGGCGGCTTGACCGGCGGAGCGGGGGCCTCCGCGGAGGACGGGGCAGGGGCGTTCGTGGCGGGCGGAGCCGCGGTCTGGCGCTGTGCGACCAGTCTGGCCACCGCCGCGTTCCCCGCCCGTGCCTGCAGCAGGCGCAACTGCTGCGGGGCGAGGCCCGCGGGAGGGGCGGTCTCGGGCCCGTCCGCCGTGGTGGGTGCGCCGGCTCCCTCGACCGTGGGCCGGGCCTGGGCCTGGGCAGGGGCCGCCGGACGGGCCGGCGGCGCGCCGGTCCTGGCGCTGGTCTTTTTGTCCGGCACCGCCTTCATGGCCGAAAGCGTCGGGGTTCGTGGCCACTCGTACACGAGGACGGTGGGTACGGCCGGGGGAAGGGCGGCCTGCCTCATCGGGCAGCGGGCTGTGCACCGCGGCGCGGCCCGACGACGCGTTCCGGGTGATCGAAACCGGAGTCAGAATCAGCTTCGGCCGCTGGTCAAGGAGGAGTGGGTATGCCGTCGTATCTGTCCCCGGGCGTCTACGTCGAAGAAGTGGAGGCCGGGGCACGACCGATCGAGGGAGTGGGCACCTCGGTCGCCGCGTTTCTCGGCTTCGCCCCGCAAGGGCCACTGAACGAGCCGACGCTCGTCACCAACTGGAGCCAGTACGTAGGTGTCTTCGGCGACTTCGTCGAGGGTTCCTATCTGGCGTCCGCCGTGTACGGCTACTTCGCCAACGGGGGCGGCAACTGCTACGTCGTCCGGATCGGCGGCAGCGGTGACGGCGTCCCGGGGCAGCTGCCGGGCGGGGCGGCCGCAGGGGCGGCGGGCGGTGGGTCCGCGGCCGAGGCGCTGCTCGGCGGGTTCCGGGTCCGGGCGCTGCCGGGCGTCACCGGTGAGATCACGGTCGAGGTCGGCGGGGCCGAGGGCGAGGCGCCGCCCGGCGAGGCGTTCAAGCTGGTGGTCAAGGTGGACGGGGAGGAGAAGGAGACCTACCCCTCGGTGTCCACCCGCCGCGGCAAGGACAACGTCGTCACCAAGGTCAAGGAGAAGTCGCAGCTCATCTCCCTGGAGGAGGTCAGCCGCGCCGCCGCGTCGACCAAGCCCGACACCGGTGCGGTCGTCCTCGCGGCCGGGGCCGCCGCGGCCCCCGCTCCGGCCGGGTCCGGCACGGTGGCGCTGTCGGCCGACGACTACATCGGCGACGCGGACCAGCGGACCGGCTTCGGCGGCCTCGAGGCCATCGACGAGATCACGATGGTGTCCGTGCCCGACCTGATGAGCGCTCACCAGCGCGGCATCCTGGACGCCGAGACCGTCATCTCGGTGCAGCAGGCACTGATCGCGCACTGCGAGCTGATGGGCGACCGGGTCGCGATCCTGGACGCTCCCCCCGGGCTGTCGCCGCAGCAGATCAAGAACTGGCGGATGGACACGGCCGGCTTCGACTCGAAGTTCGCGACGCTGTACTACCCGTGGATCAAGGTCTTCGACCCGTCGGTCGGCCGCAACAGCTTCGTCCCGCCGAGCGGGCACATCGCCGGTGTGTGGGCGCGCAACGACGCCTCGCGCGGTGTGCACAAGGCGCCGGCGAACGAGGTCCTGCGCGGCGCGGTCGGCCTCCAGACGCAGATCACCAAGGGTGAGCACGACCTGCTGAACCCGATCGGCGTCAACTGCGTCCGTGCCTTCCCGGGCCGCGGCATCCGGGTGTGGGGTGCCCGCACCCTCTCCTCCGACGCCGCCTGGCGCTATCTGAACGTACGTCGACTCTTCAACTACCTTGAGGAGTCGATCCTGACGGGCACCCAGTGGGTCGTCTTCGAACCGAACGACGACGCCCTGTGGGCACGTATCCGGCGCACCATCTCGGCGTTCCTGGTCAACGAGTGGCGCAAGGGCGCGCTGTTCGGGCTGACCCCGGACGAGGCCTTCTACGTCAAGTGCGACCGGGAGACCAACCCCGCCGAGAGCATCGATTCCGGCCAGGTCATCTGCGAGGTCGGGGTCGCTCCGGTCAAGCCCGCTGAGTTCGTGGTGTTCCGGCTGGCACAGCTGTCGGGCGGCACGGGATCGGTCGACGAGTAGCAGGGCGGCAGGCGGGTCACGGCCCCACGGCAGTGGGGCGCCCGCCGATCGGTCCCGGGGCGGTGGAGAACCGCCGTTCCCCACACCAGATGAGCCATGGAGGCTGGGATGGCACTTCCCGATCTTGACAGTTCTGTCGGCCACTCCTTCGGGCTGGAGTTCGACGGCGTGGTGATCAAGCAGATCACCGAGGTCAGCGGTCTGAAGATGGAACAGGACGTCATCGAACTCAAGCAGAACACCGCGGACGGAAAGTACGCGATCAAGAAGCTGCCGGGCCGGCCCAAGGCCGGCGAGGTCACCGTCACCCGCGGTCTGACCGAGGACAACAGCTTCGAGACCTGGATCAAGTCGTCCCGGTTCGGGAAGATGACCGACGCCCGCAAGAACGGCGCGATCATCGTCTACGACTACGAGGGCAGCGCGATCAAGCGTTACCAGCTGGTCAACGCCTGGCCGAAGTCGCTGGAGATCGGCACCCTCAAGGCGGGCGACACCTCCGTCCTCACCGAGAAGCTCTCGATCACGTACGAGAGCATGGAAGTTGAGTGATGCGCAGGTCCATGCCCGCCCAGACGCGGCAGGCGGCACCGCCGCTCCCGGACGTACCGGGGCAGGAACACACCGGGGCACCGGGCGAGAGCGGTGCGGGGCGTGACACGCTCCGCACCGAGTTCGCCTTCGAACTGCCCCGGGGGTACGTGGACGACTCCGGCACCGTGCACCGGCACGGTGTGATGCGGCTGGCCACCGCCCGGGACGAGCTCATCCCGCTGCGGGACGACCGGGTGCGGGAGAACTCCGCGTACCTGTCGGTGGTGCTGATCGCCCGGGTGATCACCCGGCTCGGCACCGTCGAGGACGTCCACGCGGGCATCGTGGAGGACCTGTTCGCCTCGGACCTCGCGTTCCTCCAGGACTTCTACCGGCGGATCAACGCGGAGGGCCACACCCGCGCCGCCGTCACCTGCCCCTCCTGCCAGGAACACTTCGCGGTGGACCTCGCCGGGGGCCGCCTGGGGGAATCGTGACGTACGCGGTCGAGCGCCTCTACGAGGAGATCGCGTACCTGGCCTACCACTTCCACTGGCCGCTGGAAGAGCTGCTCGATCTGGAACACCCCGAACGGCAGCGGTACGTCGAGCAGATCGCCCGTCTCAACGGGCGGTGAGAGGACACCGAGATGGGACTGCTGTCCTGGCTGACGAGGAGCGGTGACGGCTCGCGGGGCGCCATGGAGCCCGGCACGCGAGCGGGCGCCGACGCCGGGACGACGTCCCCCGCCCCGGAGGCGGCGACGGACACGGAGGTCACGGCCGACTGGCGGTCGGCGCCTCCCGTGCAGCGGGCGTTGAGCGCGCCCATGGGGCTGGTCAGCGACCCCGGCGGGTTCGGCCGGCGGCTGGGCACCTGGCAGGACCCGACGGTCACCGGACCGCTCGGCCATCTGGTCAGCACCCAGGCGCCGTCCGGCGTCGGCCACGGACTGGCGGAACCCACGTTGCCGGTGCAGCGGACGGGCACGGGCCCCCGGGCGCACACCTTCGACGTACCGCGAGGCGGGCAGGACCCGGCGTCGGCGTGGGCGGGCGAGCCCGGTGCGGTCTCGGCCGTCGCTCGCGGGGCCGGTGACCGGCGGGGCGATGCCTCAGGAGCCGTGGACCGGCCGGGTGACGCGCACGGCACGGACGGCCCGGTCGTCCTGCGATCGGTGACCCCGGTCGGGGACACCGCGCGGCACCCGGACCACGGGTCGGCCTCGGGCTCTCCCGGACCGGCGCCGCTTCCCCTCGTCCCGCTCCAGCGGATCACCGTCGCGTCGAGCGGCCCCGGGCCGGACTCGGCACCGCCCGCCCCACTGATGGTCATGCGTGTGCCGTCCGCCCCGGCGGCTCCCGCACCCGCCCGCCCCCTGGTCGTCGCTGAGCCACCGGACCTACCTGCACGGGAGCTCACCGCGGCATTTCCGGCCCCGCCGGACGAGCACCCCGGCCCCCTGGCCCCGGACGCGCCGGCCGAGCCGGTCGCCGACCTGCTCGCCGCGCCCGGCCCGTCCGCGGGACAGGAGCGGCAGGACGCCGTCGTCCAGCGGACCGAGGCGCCGGGTACCACCGGATCGGCGGCGGTACGGGACACGGCCCCGCTCCCGCTCGCCGCGTCGCACCCCGGCACGCTCGCAGGCCAGGGAGGACCGGGCGCGGCCGTCCCCACCGCTCCCCTTGTCGGCGGCGTGGACGGCACCGGGCCTGCCGCGCAGCCCGTGGTGCAGCGTGATGTCGCGGCCCCGCCGCGTCCGCGTCACCGGGGGCTCGGCGAGCCGCTCTCCGCGCTGCCGCCCACCGCCCTGCCGCTTCCGGGCCCCGCGGCACCCCTGGCCGAATCCGCCGTGTCGCCTTCGGCCCCTTCCGTGCCGTACGTCTCGCGAACCGTGGCGGAGCCGCAGGCACCCTCGGCTTCCGAGGACCTGTTCGTCCCGGACGCTCCGGCGGTGCCGGACCTGATGGCGGGCCCGGCCGGGCCCGGAGCGTCGTCGCCCGGCGGCGAGGACACCGCGCCGCTGCTCGGCGACACGCCGCCGCTGACGACGGACCCGGTGGACCTCGGCACCGGCTTCTCGCCCGAGCCGGTGACGGGCTCCGGCACCGGATCCGTACAGGTCGGCCCCGGCCTCGCACCGGGCCTCCGCGCCGGATCGGGCCCCGCTGCGGGCCCGGGAGCGGACGCGGTTCCTGGTTCTTCTGCCGCTTCCGGTGGCGCCACGTCGGCGGGGCCGGTCGCGGTGCAGCGACTCGACGTTCCCGGCGGCCCGCCCCGGACACCCCCGTCGACCGGTGCGACGCCCCCGCCCGTGGAGGTCGGCCGGGCACCGCTGCTCGGCGACGCCTCACCGCTCGCGCTGAGCGACACGGTGGTGTCCGAGGCGCCCGGCCCGGGGGAGATGGTGACGGCCGCGACACCCATGCCGATGCGGCGGCTGGACGCCGTGGACGAGACCACGCTGCCCGGTGGGCCGTCCGGGGCGGGCATCGCTGCCGGGTCGGCCGACCGGGGCGCCGGTCCGGTGTTCCCGCTGGTGGCGCAGCGGTCGCTGCCCCTGTACTCCGTGCCGGCACCGTCCGCCGAGGCACCGGTCGCGGCCGGGCCTCCGGTCGCGGTGCCGGTCCGCTGGGAGCCGGTCGGGGGCCCGCGGTCCGTCCCTGGAACCGGCGGTTCCGCAGGCCGTGCCCGGTCCGCCGACGCCGCGGCCGAAGGCATCGGCAGGTCCGGCGGCCACGGTGGCCACGGCGGCCCTGGAGGTCCGGGTGGCTCCGGAGGCGGGCACACCGCGACCGGCGGTGGCAGCGGGTACCCCGACACCGCCTCCGGCCACGCGGGTGCCGTCGTGCAGCGAGTCATGAGCACCGGCGGCGCCGTGCCCTTCGCCTCGTCCGCCCGGTCCCACGGTGTCTCGGGTGTCCCCGGCGGATCCGGGCTCCCCGGCCGCCCGGGGCTGTCCGGACCCGCGGAATTCCCCGGCGCCCCCAGTGCGGTTCTCCCGGAGGCCGTCCTGCCCGACGGTGCCCCCCGGTCGTACCTCCAGGCGCTCCGGGATCCTGGCGCCCTCGGCCCGGCGGTCCCGCTGCAGCGGCTCGCGGCGGAGCCCGGCGTCGCCGCGCAGCCCGTACGCCGTTCCGCCCCGCCGGTGCCCACCTCGCCGTCGTTCCCGGCACCGGCGCCGTCGGTCTCCGCACAGCCCGAGGTCAGCGCGGGGGCCGCGGCGGTCGCCGCCGGGGTGGCCCGGTGGATGCCGGACGGCTCCGTGGAGTTCACCGGACCCTCCGTGCAACGCGCCGAACAGGGCGCGCCGGTCGGCGGGCCGCCCGCCGACCCGCCGGCGCAGCCCGAGCCGGACGGCCCACCGGCGGTGGAGCCGCCGGCGCCGTCGGCCCCGGCCGCCACCCCGGAGCAGGCCGGCGGCACGGGGGGCGCGCCCAAGGTCACGGACGAACTCGTCCGGGCCCTGTTCGCCCCCCTCAGCAGACTGCTCAGGGCGGAGCTGCGCATCGAACGTGAACGGACCGGTTCCTTGATCAACATTCGGCACTGACAGAGCACCGACAGAGCACCGGCACCGACAGAAAGGCAGGGCATCGGATGTCCATCACCCAGGACCCGGCGGTCTCGGTCTGCTTCGTCGTCACGATCGACGGGATCGAGCTGGGCTCGTTCAACACCTGTGAGGGGCTGGGCTGCGAGGTGGTGATCGAACCACGCGAGGAGGGCGGGAACAACGGCCATGTCTGGCAGTTGCCGACGCGTCTGAAGTACCCCAACGTCAAGCTCTCCCGGCCGTTGACCCGGGACACCCAGAAGGTGGCCAAGTGGTTCGCCAGCATGACCACCGGGTTCGCCCGCAAGACCGCGCACATCGAGGCGCGTACCGGCGACGGCGTGATGGTCGCCCGCTGGGGCCTGCTGGAGGTGGTGCCGGTGCGCTGGACCGGGCCGACGTTCAACCCCGAGTCGCCCAAGGTCGCCACGGAGACCATCGAGATCGCGCACCACGGCTACATGATGGAGCCCGGGGCATGAGCGGGCCCGTGGCGTTCAGCGCGGCGGGCGGCGGCGCGAAGTCGGCGTCGGCCGCGGGCGGCAACGCGCGGCCCAAGCTGGAGCACGCCTACCTCGAACTGCGCACCCCGCCCTCGGGCGGCAGCCTCACCCCGGGCGGACCGTGCGGCCGGATCGACTTCCAGTTCAATCCCAAGGAACTGAGCCTGGGCAAGTCGGCGTCCTGGAAGCGCACCCCGGCCAAGGGAGCCAAGAGCGCGGGCCCGCCGGAGTACCAGGGGCCGCAGCCCAGCAAGCTCACCGTCGAGATGTTCTTCGACGCCAGCGACACCCAGGACACCAGTGTCGTCAAGGCGGTGGAGAGCCTGTTCGCCTGCTGCGTACCGACCAACGAGACCCGGCAGGCGCAGCGGTCCTCACCGCCCTGGGTGGTCTTCCACTGGGGCGGCATCACCGGCTTCCCCGGCTACGTCAGCCAGGTCCAGGTCAAGTACACCCTGTTCACCACGTCCGGAGTGCCGATCCGCGCGGTGTGCCAGGTGACGATGGAGGAGATCAGCGGGGAGACGGCCGGCCAGAACCCGACCTCGGGGGCGCTCACCGCCCGCCGGGTCCACCGGCTCCGGGCCGGTGACACGCTGCAGGGCCTGGCCTGGGCCGAGTACGGCGACGCGGGGGCCTGGCGGGCCATCGCCGAGGCCAACGGCATCGACGATCCGATGCGGCTGGCCGAGGGCCGCGAGCTGCTGCTTCCCGCGGCCGACGAACTGGACACCGTGCCGGGCGGGGCCGCGCAGCCCCTCGCCTCCGGGGCGGCCGGCGGACGGAAGGCCCTCTGATGGCCAATGACACCGTGGCCAAGGTCCTGGTCGTGGAGATCGGCGGGACCAGGCTGCCCGCCGACCTCGCCAACAGCCTGGTGGACGGCTACGTCGACGACAGCCGGACGCTGCCCGACACCTTCATGCTGCGCTTCCGCGACCCCAGCAGGGTGCTGATCGACAAGGCCGGCATCAAGATCGGCTCCGAGGCGCGGCTGCTGGCCTCGTCCGGCGCGGGCGGCTCGCCCAAACCGCTGCTCAAGGGCGAAGTCACCGCACTGGAACTGGACTTCGACGAGACCGGCACGTTCACCGTGGTCCGCGGCATGGACAAGGCGCACCGGCTCTTCCGGGGCCGACGGGTCGCCGCCTACCAGAACATGACCGTCGCGGACATCTGCCGCCGGGTCGCCCAGCGGGCCGGGCTCTCGACAGGGAAGATCGACGTCTCGGGACCGGTCCTCGAACATGTCGCCCAGGCGAACCTCTCCGACTGGGACTTCGTCCGCGACCTGGCCGAGGACGCCGGAGCGCAGGTGTTCGTGATCGACGGCGCCCTGCATGTCACCAGCCCCACCGAGGCGTCCGACGCGCCCGGCGCCTCGGCCCGCGCCGACCGGGACCCGCTGGTGCTGGAGCTCGGGAAGAACCTGCTGCGCTGCCGGGCCGGGGTGACCGCCTCCGGGCAGGTCTCCCAGGTCCAGGTGCGCGGCTGGGACACCAAGACCAAGCAGGCCCTGGTC
The DNA here is from genome assembly GCF_053597355.1 of Streptomyces sp. NPDC001443. NCBI lineage: Bacteria > Bacillati > Actinomycetota > Actinomycetes > Kitasatosporales > Streptomycetaceae > Streptomyces > Streptomyces sp. NPDC001443. The sequence goes on along the minus strand of NZ_JBSFIA010000017.1, from coordinate 130,392 downwards.
GCCACGGCGGACGCGGGCCGCACGGACGCCGTCCAGCTGGGCATCGCCCCGGCGGACGCGGCGAGCCCCTTCGGCAAGGCCGACCACCTCGTCACCGACAACACCTACGGCGCGCAGGCCCGCGTCGAACAGGTCGCCAAGGCGCTGGCGCAGCGGATCGCCGGGTCGTTCGCCGAGATGGAGGCGGCCATCCAGGGAAATCCCGAGGTCCGGGCCGGCGGCGCGGTCGCGCTGTCCGGGGTCGGCGCCCCGTTCGAGGGCCGGTACACCGTCACCTCCTCCCGGCACGTCTTCGACGCCCATCGCGGCTACGAGACCTGGGTGACCGTCTCCGGCCAGCAGGAACGCTCCCTGTCCGCGCTGGCCGGCGGCGCCACGGGCCGGGCGGGCCGGGTCCCCGAGATGGACGGCGTGGTCGTCGGGGTCGTCTCCGACACCAAGGACCCGGACAAGCTCAGCCGGGTCAAGGTGAAGTTCCCCTGGCTGTCCGAGGAGTACGTCAGCGACTGGGCCCGCTGCGCGCAGACCTCCGGAGGAGGGGGCAAGAACGGCAAGGGGACCTCCGCGTTCGTCCCGGAGGTGGGCGACGAGGTGCTGGTCGGGTTCGAGCAGGGCCGGCTCGACCGCCCGTACGTGATGGGCTGCCTCTTCAACGGGCAGGACAAACCGTCCACGGCCAGCGGCGAGCTGATCGACGGCACCAGCGGCGCGGTCAACCGGCGGACGTTCTCCTCCCGCAGCGGCAACCAGCTCGAACTGCTCGACAACGCCTCCGGCCCGCAGGGCGTACGGATGGTCACCGGCGACGGCAAGCTCACCATCGACCTCGACCGCAAGGGCACCAAGATCATCGTGCACAGCGACGGCACGGTGGAGATCGACGCCAAGGACAAGGTCACCGTCAAGGCGGGCAACGGCGCGCTGATGGACGCGGGCAACGGCACCCTCGAACTGACCGGCAAGTCGGTGAAGGTGACCGCCCAGACCGGCGTCCAGGTGGACGGCGGCAGCGGCCAGGTCGGGCTCACGACCAGCGGGGGAGTGGAGGTGAAGGGCAGCCAGGTCGCGGTCAACGGCACCGCGCGCACGGAGATCAAGGGCGGGGCGACCTGCACGATCAACGCGGGCCTGGTCCGCATCAACTGACGGTGCGTCACTGGGCGAGTACGACACCCGGCACGACGGCGACCGGCCGCACGAGCGCACACCCCACGACCGGTCCCGGTACGACGAACAGACGATCAACAGCGAACAGCGAACAGCGAACAGCCGCAGACGACGAACAGCGAACAGCCGACGAAAAGGAGCCTCCCCCATGCCACCCGCCGCCCGCGTCGGCGACCCCACCGGTCACCCGGGGACGGTCGGCCCGCCCGGCGCGCCCACCGTCCTCATCGGGGGCATGCCCGCCGCCACCGTCGGCACCACCCATGTCTGTGCCTTCCCGCCGCCCGCGGTGCACCCACCGTCCGTGATCATTCCGCCGGGGTGCCCCACCGTACTGATCAACGGCAGGCCCGCCGCCCGCATGGGTGACACCGCCGCCTGCGGCGCCCCGATCGTCGCGGGCTGCCCGACCGTACTGATCGGCGGGTGAGCGGCTGATGGGCCAGCAGTTCGTCGGCGCGGGCTGGGCGTTCCCGCCGCGCACCGACGCCACCGGAAGCATCGCCCTGGTGCGCGGCGAGCGGGAGATCGAGGAATCGATCCGGCTCGTGCTCGCCACCTCCCCGGGGGAGCGCCCCATGCGGCCGGAGTTCGGCTGCGCCATCCACGACTACGTGTTCGCCCCCGCCGACGCCGGCACGGCGGGCCAGATCGCCTACGAGATCCGGCTCGCCCTGGACCGCTGGGAGCCGCGGATCGAGGTCGTGGGCATCGACGTCCGGTTCGACGCGGTGGAGGACGGCGTGCTGTACATCGACATCAGCTACACCGTGCGCGGCACGAACGACCCCCGCAACCTCGTGTTCCCGTTCTATGTGATCCCCGCGCACGAGGAAGGTACGGGTCGGTGACGCTGCCCAGCCCCAATCTCGACGACCGGCGTTTCCAGGGCCTCGTCGACGACGCCAAGCGATTCGTCCAGCAGCGGTGCCCCGAGTGGACCGACCACAACGTCTCCGATCCGGGCGTGACCCTGATCGAGGCCTTCGCCACCATGGTCGACCAGCTCCTCTACCGCCTCAACCGGGTGCCGGAGAAGAACTACCTGGCCTTCCTCGACCTGATCGGCGTCCGGCTGCACCCGCCCACCGCCGCCCGCACGGACGTCACGTTCTGGCTGTCCGCGCCCCAGCCCGAGACCGTCCGGGTCAGGGCCGGCACCGAGGTCGCCACCGTGCGTACCGAGACCGAGGAAGCGGTGGTGTTCACCACCGTGCGCGATCTGTCCGTCGTGCCGTGCGGGCTGGCCCGGCTGGCGACCTGCCCCGGCGGCGGCGAGGCCGCCGACCGTACCCAGGAGCTCGCCCTCGGCCGCGACGTGCCCTGCTTCGACACCCGGCCGGCTCCCGGCGACGCCCTGTACGTCGGTCTGACCAACCCCGTCCCGACCGGGGTCGTCGTGCTGCGTCTGGACTGCCGGGTCGACGGCGTCGGCGTCGACCCGCGGCGCCCGCCGCTGCGCTGGGAGGCCTGGGACGGCACGGCGTGGGCGCGCTGTGACGTCGAGGAGGACACCACCGGCGGCTTCAACCGCCCCGGCCAGGTGGTGCTGCATCTGCCGGCCGGCCACGCGGAATCCACGATCGCCCGCGGCAGCGCGGGCTGGCTGCGCTGCCGGCTGATCTCCGCCGAGCCGGACCAGCCCACCTATCTGCAGTCGCCGACCATCCGTGAGGCCGAGGCCTTCACCATCGGCGCCACGGTCGAGGCCGTGCACGCCGAGACCGTGACGGACGAGGTCCTGGGCCTGTCCGAGGGCGTGCCCGGCCAGTCCTTCCACGTCGCCCGGCCGCCCGTGGTCCCCGGCGACGAACCGTTCGTCGTGGAGGTGGCGGACGGCTCGGGCTGGTCGCAGTGGCAGCGGGTGGACGACTTCGCCCAGTCGGGCCCCGGCGACCGGCACCTGACACTGGACCCGAACTCCGGCCGGGTCGACTTCGGCCCGGCCGTCCGCGAGCCGGACGGGACGGTCCGCTACTACGGCGCCGTACCGGCCAAGGGCACCCCGGTGCGGATCCGCTCCTACCGGACCGGCGGCGGCAGCCAGGGCAACGTGGCCAGGGGGACGCTGCGGATGCTGCGCACCTCGCTGCCGTTCGTCGCACGGGCCGAGAACCGGCGGGCCGCCGTCGGCGGGGTCGACGGGGAGAGCGTGGAGAGCGCCAAGGTCCGCGGCCCCATGACACTGAGCACCCTGCACCGGGCGGTCGTCCCGCGCGACTACGAGGTGCTGGCCCGCGAGGTCGCCCCGGACGCGGCGCGGGTCGCCTGCGTACCCGCGGGAGAGGGCGAGGAGGGCGGCGTACGGCTGCTGCTGGTGCCGGCCGTGCAGGGCGACGCACAGGGACGGCTGCGCTTCGACGACCTGGTGCCGCCCCGGGAGACGCTGCGCAGCCTCGCCGACTACCTGGACCAGCGCCGCCCCATCGGCACCCGGCTGGTGGTCGAGCCCCCCTACTACCAGGGTGTCACCGTCGTGGCGTCCGTACTGGCGGCCCGCGGTGCGGCCGCCGACCCGGTCCGCACCGCGGCACTGGCCGCCCTGTACGGGTACTTCAACCCGGTCACCGGAGGCCCGAGCGGGCAGGGCTGGCCGTTCGGGCGGCCGATCCACGCCGGTGAGGTGTACGCCGTCCTCCAACGGGTGCCGGGCGTCGACCTCGTCGAGGACGTCCGGCTCTTCCCGGCCGACCCGGTGACCGGGCAGCGCGCCGAGCCGGTCGCCAGGATCGTGCTCGACCCGCACGCCCTCGTCTTCTCCTACGAGCACCAACTCCGAATGCGGGAGGCCTGAATGCGCGGAACAGTCGAGGGACTGCCCACGCCCCATCCACTCATCTACCAGCTTCCCGCCGTGTACCTGGGAGAGGACTTCATCCAGCGGTTCCTCGGGGCGCTGGACGACGTGCTCGCGCCGGTGCTGCTGACCGTCGACAACCTCCCCGCCCACCTCGACCCGCGCACCGCCCCGGAGGACTTCCTGGAGTGGACGGGGCAGTGGGTGGCCGCCGACCCGGCCCCCGGTCAGCCGGCCGGACAGCGCCGGGCCGCGGTCCTCGGGGCGATGGAACGGCACCGCAGACGGGGAACGCGAGGCGGACTCGCCGAAGCCGTACGACAGGAGTTCGGCACGGAGGCGGAGATCGAGGAGACGGGCGGCACGTCGTGGTCCGAGACGGCGCGCAGCACCCTGCCCGGGCCGCCCGGTGCCGTGCCCCGGGTCACCGTACGGGTGCGGGTGGCCGACCCGGACGCGGCGGGCGCGGAGCGGCTGCGGCGGCTGGTGGCCGGTGAGGTGCCGGCGCACGTCGGGTACGAAACGGAACTGCTGCCCCTGAAGGACACGGCATGAGCGGCCCCGGCGAGAAGATCTGCCCGAACTGCGGTCACCACAACGCGCCGGACGCGGCGTTCTGCGCGTCCTGCAACGAGTTCCTCGAGTGGGAGGAGAGCGGCACCGGATCCGCGGGCGTCGGCCGGACCACCACACCGGCGCCCCGCGCCGCCGTCGCGGAGCCCGCGCTCTCCGGCCCGGCCGTGCCGAGCCCCGCGGCCCCGAGCCCGGTGACACCGGCCACCGTGACACCGGACGCCTCCGCTTCCGGGCCGTCCGCCCAGGCGGCCGCCGCTACCGGGCCGGAGCCGGCAACAGCCCGGACCGCTCCCTTGCCGCCCCGGCCCGAGACGCCGCCAACCGTTCCCGCACCGGAGCGGACCGTCCCGAGTCCGGCGGTCCCGCTCGCCTCCGCCGCCCCGGCCGAACCGGTCCGGCCCGGAGCGTCGGCGGAACGCGGGGTCTCCGGCACCGTACGACGGCCCGGTGAGCGGCCGGCCGACCCGGACGACGTGCCCGCGTCGCCGGACACGCAGGACACCACCGCGCCCCGCCCGGTGCCCCCGGCCGACGATCTGATCTGTGCGGCCTGCACCCAGGCCAACCCGCGTACCCGCACCCTGTGCCTTCGCTGCGGCGCCGTGCTCGGCGCGGCCGTGGTGCAGGAGGAGCGGCTCTCGTGGTGGGCGCGACTGCTGCGCCGGTTGCGCCGCCGCCCGCCGCGTCCGCTCGCGGCGGGGCAGCGTCCCCGGGTCCGGGCCTGGCGACGGCCGAGCCTGGCGATCCCGATCACACTGGTCCTCCTGCTCGGCGGCGGCTACCTCGCCAAGCCCCACCTGAGCGGCCTCATCGACAGCCTCCGCAACAAGACGGCCGAACCCACCCCCGTCAACCCGAAGTTCGCGCAGGCGTCCAGCCACCTCAAGAACCACGGGCCGAACCTGGCCTTCGACGGGGCGAACAACACCTACTGGGCGCCCGCTTCGGGCGGCGCGGGCACGGGGGAGGCACTGGAGGCACGCTTCGAACAGCCCGTCACCCTCGAGCAGCTCATCATCCACACCGGGGTGTCGGTCAACAAGGACGAGTTCCTCAAACAGGCCAGGCCGTCCGTCATCGACGTCGAGCTGGGGGAACAGGGCGGCAAGGTCGAGAAGAAGCAGCTCAAACTGGAGGACAAGCCGGGACCGCAGACGCTGGACCTCGAAGGGAAGAACGTCAGCACGGTGCGGTTCGTCGTCCGGTCCTCCTACGGGGCCGAGGCGAAGAACCGGCACACGGCGATCCTGGAGGTCGAGTTCTTCGGCCTGCGACAATGATGCCGGTCCGGGACGCCCGGTGCCAGGGCGTCCCCCTCGTGACGGTGTCCCGTCCGCGATGCGCGGCGGAGCAGGGGGCCGACGGTCGCGCGTCCCTGCGCCCGCCGCTACATCGGGTGGGAGAGCATGCCGGACGGCGGGATCCCCAGGGAGGCCAGCATCGCCGAGTAGCCACGACGGGCTCGCGCACTGTCGGCCGCCAGACCCGCGGCGTCGCACGCCCGGATCAGCACCCGCCACGCGGCGTCACGGTGCCCGTCGATCTCCAGGCAGCTCTCGGCGGCCTCCGCCGCCTCCACGGGCCGGCTCTGGTCGAGACGTATCTCGGCCAGCGCTACGGCCGCGTTGGCCGCTTCCCGGCGCAGCCGTTCCCGGTCGGCGACCACCCACTCGGCCTGTCCGTCCCCGGGCAGCAGCTCACCCGCGTACTGGTCCAGAGCGGTGCGGAACGCCTCGGCCGCCTCCTCCGGCCGCTTCTGCGCCCGGGATCTTCGGCCGTCGCGCACCGCACGCTCGAAGGCCGCGACATCGCTCACGTCACCGGGCGCCAGCACCAGCCGGTAGGAGTCGCCCTGCCGCGTGATGAGCCGCGAACCGCCCCAGGGGCGTTCCGGTTCCAGGAAGGAACGCAGACTGGAGATCGTCACCTGGAGGTTGTGCAGGGTGGACGGGGTCGTCACTCCGTCCCAGAACGCGAGCAGCAGATGGTCACGGTGGACCGCCTGCCCGGCCCGTACGGCGAGCAGCCGCAGCACCGCCTGGGCCCTGGGGCGCAGTTTGGCCCAGTCGGGCGCGCGCCCGGCCAGGGTGAACTCGAAGCCGCCGAGGCAACGCACCGTCAGACCCGGCACCGACGGCGCTTCATGGGTGCTCGGGGACGCGGTGGTGTGCTGCCCGCCGCCTCTGGTTCCCCCGGCCGCCGCCGCGCCTTCCCCGGCCGGGCCGGCGGGGGACGCGAGGGCGGTGAGCCAGGAGCGCAGCCCTGGCACCGGAAGTCGCGCGGACCGGGCCGTCGACCAGGCGGCCTCCTGCAACTCGGTCCGGTTCGCCGCGTCGGGCGTCGCCATGGCCATCGCGCCGATGGCCAGCGCGCGTGCGCCGGGTACGCCCGCCGACCGGGCGAACGCTTCCGCCTGGGCGGCGCGCTGTTCCGCGTCCGGCAGTTCGCGCGCGGCCTCCACGACGGCGAGGGCGGCCCGGCCCCACGCCTCCAGCGTGCCCCAGCCCAGTGCCCGGAATCGCCGCACGACCTCCTCCAGCTCGCCGATGCCGGGGCGCCCCCGCCACACCGAGCGCAGGCACACGGCCGCTGCGGCGAGCGCCGCCCCTTCGGCGTCGCCGAGCCGGGTGAACTCCTCCAGCACGACGGCCGGCTGTCCGGCATCCTCGGGGTGAGGCCCCAGGCCCAGCAGGCACCGGGCGGCTCGGCTCAGCCACAGCAGGTCCAGCCGTTCGGCGTCGTACGCGATCCGTTGGAGCTCCGGGTAGGGGACCGGCCCGGCCGGGCCTGCGGCCAGCACGGCCAGCGTCACCCGTACCAACTGTCCGGACAGTACGACCAGGGCGTCCTCCGTCGCTTCCGCCAGGGCCCGGCGCACGGTGTCACCGGCCGTCCCGTCACCGGACAGGGCGGCGGCGACGCCCTGGACCAGGAGGGCGGCGGAGCCGGCCCCGGTGCCGTGCCCGTCCGAGCGGCCGGGGAACAGGTCCGGGGTGCCTGCGACGACGGCGCGCAGCGGCCCGGTCCAGTCGGCGGTCCCGAGGCGACGGCGCACCGCCGGAGACGGCGGGTCCTGTTGATCGCTGCCACCGGCACCGGCACCGATCCGGTCGCGCAGCCGCGCGAGCTCGACGTCGGTCACCGTATGGGTGAGCCGCGCGCGTAGACATGCGCGGAGCAGGGGCTCGGCGACGTACGTGTGTCCGTCCGGGGCGGCGCGCAGGACCCCGTGCTCGTGAGCCAGGCAGTACAGCATCTCGGCGCTGTCGGCCCTGCCGGTCAGCGCGTCGCAGGCCTCGGCGGTGAGCCGGCTCAGCAGGCAGGTCTCCGTCAGAAAACGCCCGAGACGGCCGGGGAGCGGGGCGAGCACCTCCTGCTCCAGGTACGCGCGGCCGAACAACCCGTCGGCCAGGATCTGCTCCTGACCGGCGTCGGGGTCGGCCGCCACGGCTCTGCCGAACAGTCTCAGCATCGCGGCCCGGCCGCCGGTGGCCCGGACCAGGGGCACCGCGATTCCAGGGCGCAGAGCCGTGCCGTACAGACGCGGGAACAGATGCTCGACCTCCCAGGAGCGGAAACGCAGCGCGTCGGCGTTCACCACCGTCGCGCTCGACGCCTCCATCGCGGTGACCGGCAACCCGGTTGCGGGGCGCGTTCCGATCAGGACCCGTGGATGTGGCGGCGCCAACTGGCCGAGCCGGACCGCGAGCGTCTGCGCGGCCGGTGAAAGCAGGTGCATGTCATCAATGACGACCAGCCGTCCGGCCGCTCCGCTGTCCCTGCGCCGCGACCTCTGCTGGCTCACGCCGGACGCGCCGGAGAGCTCCGCCGGTGTGTCCGGCGGGTACCCGAGTGCGGTCAGCAGTTCCCGCTGGTCGGCGCCGGGCCGGGCCTGATACCACGTCACCGGGCCCGGGTGCGCCCTGGCCGCCTGCGCCAGCAGCGCGGTCTTGCCGAAGCCGGGCGGGGCGACCACCAGACCCGACGGGCAGTGGGTGAGCTGCTCGGTCAGCCGGCCTCGGGGCATGGTCTCGGAGGCCGGAATCCGGAACGTGGCCCACTGCTGAGCCGGTAAAAGACTCGTCATATATCTAATCCCCGTATACTGGACACTCTGCTGCGAGTATCCCGTTTCGGCTATTTCTTCTTTTCTGCTGATTTTGATATTTCAATGCTTATCAGGTTACGGGATGTGGGGCTTGTGTGGCCATGGGGTGTCATTTTTGTGCTTTCCCTCGTCCGGAGTGCCCGGAAACGGCCGACGGCAAAGAAAGTGCTCTTCCAGGGCCGGAGGGGAGGGCCTCTGTGTAGCCGCAGGAGGGGGCCGTGCAGGACGACGTGGCGGACACGGAGGGAAATGTGGCGCGTTCCAGTCGCCGGTTGCCGCCTCACGGCGCCTGGAGGCGCTGCTCGACAGTCCTCCGGATTCCGTCACCTGTGCTGACCTTGCCGGTCGGGGCCGGTCGGGGCCGGTCGGACCGGCAACCCGGAAGCGGCCGAGGCTGAAAATCGCTACTGCGAGCGGGAACTGCCGACTGTGGAGGGCAAGGAGAACTCGTCGGGGGCGTCGCCGCATTCGTCACCCGCATCGGTGGGATCGACGCGGTCGGCATGGCCGACGCGAAGGGCATCCCGGCAAAGGTCATGGACGGCGATGTACCCGATGCTCTTCAGCGCCATTTCCGACAGGTCGTGGCCGAGAACACGGCGCCCCCGGTCCGGTTCGAGACGAACGGTGCAAAATCCGGCCACCCCCGGCAGGGGATTTCTCATCCGTGCGGTGCGGCGGAGTCCGCCAGGACCGCACGCCGTCCCCGCTCCGCCGGCCGAACCCGCCGAGAGGCTCCGGGGCAGGCCGGGGAGAGGGTCCGGTCGATGCCGGTCCGGGCGGCGGTGAGCGCGGCGAGGGCCGGAGCGGTGAGGCCGGCGGCCATGGCGCCGCGCAGCCGGTCGCGGCGCTTCACCGGGTCTTCTCCTTGGTCGGGCTCCGTGCCGGGAGCGGTGACGGATGTGGCCTCCGGGCGATCTGGCCGACCCGCTCGGCTTCCGGCGCGCGCTTCGGCGATGACGCGGCGCCGGCACCCGGCACTTTGTTCAGGGCATCAGTCCGGCAGGTGGTGCATTCGGTCCGGGCTCCGCTTTGCCGGGGGACACGCTGAGAGGTCACCCGCCAGTAGCCCAAAACCAAGCAGCTCGACTCCACCCGACTCGGGACGCTCGAATCCGGTCAGTGCAGAATGCTCACCGCTCGAGCGATAACCAGGAGGGACGTCAGGAGAGCGGCGACGCTCTGGATACTCATCAGCAGCTTCGCGCGCGTCGACAGGGGCATCGTGTCCGTCGGGCTGAATGCTGTCGAGTTCGTCACGGAGGTGTACAGGTAGTCCGAGAGGGTCGGAACCCAGTCGGAGGTGCCGCTCGCGCCGTCGGCGACCTCCTGCACCGCGTCGTCGTTCTCGTCCTGCGAAAAGCGGAAATCGGCCAGTGGCAGATCGCGCCGAGGCGCCTGGGTGCGTGCGACGGGGCCGCCCCGGTCCAGTTCCCAGTAGGCGAGCCCGAACGCGATGATGTTGGTGAGCCAGACCTGGAGCGCGGCGACCAGCAGGGAACGGCCGTCCTTCACATCGGCGTGGACCAGTTCGTGAATGAGGATCCCCAGGGCCGTGAGGTTGCCGACCGCGATGAGGAGTACGAGAACCACGGAGAGGACGCGGAAGGACGTGGTCTGCCGGGTCAGCCGCTTGGGGTTGATCGCGACGAGCGGCACCAGAAGGAGCAGTTCCAAAGCGGGCAGCACATAGCGGGGTGCGACCAGGAGCTGTTGCGGCAGGGCCACGTACAAGGCGATGGCGACAAGTGTGGCGACCACCCCGGGCAGCCGTGCTTCACCGCGGCGTTCGTGCCTGGGGTGGTGCGTTCGGGCTTCGGCGCGGCCCTTCACCGTGGAGGATTCCCTTGTGTGCTGCTCGTCGAGAGGTACCGGATTGAGACGTGAGCGCATGATGCCGCCGAGGGTGTATGGATCCGGCCCCGGGCCGGACCGGGAACTGCGTTGTCGCATGGTCGAGTTCGCTGCGTCTACCCCGTCGAAGAGCGACTACGCGGTTGGAATCTCCGGCATTTCCCGGGTTGTCCCTCCACGCCCGGCGGGGCCGAGCGGACCGTGCGTCATGAAATCCGCGTACCGGGCCCGCCCGCGTGTTCGTCCGACCCGCTCGCGTCGGCGTGGTGCCGACTCCGCGGCCGCGGGCGTCGTTCCGTCCGGCGGACCGGGGCCAACTGGTGGCGCTGCCGGTCTCGTTCCCCCTCGTGTGTTCCATGAGTCGATCGCGGATCGCCGAAGGCGTGACGACCGAGTTGCCAAGTATGGTGCACTTGGCGGCGGGACGCCCGAAGCACGGAGGCGTGGCCTGGGCAAAGGGAGATGGGCTGGATGGTCGAGCCGACGCATGCACGCGAGGGTGCCACGACGGCAGGAGCGGTGGGGGAGCCGGAGTTGCGGCAGCTGCTCGCCGGGTTGACAGCCGTCCGTGACGGTGATTTCGGTACCCGCCTGCCGAACGGGACCGACGGGCTCCTGGGGGAGATCGCAACGGTCTTCAACGGGATGGTGGACCAGCTGTCCCTGTTCACGTCAGAGGTGACCCGGGTCGCCCGCGAGGTCGGCACCGAGGGGACGCTGGGCGGCCAGGCCGAGGTGCCCGGTGTGTCGGGTACCTGGGCCGATCTGACGGACTCGGTGAACGCGATGGCCGGCAACCTGACCACGCAGGTCCGGGACATCGCCCAGGTGGCCACCGCGGTCGCCAGGGGCGACCTGTCCCAGAAGATCGACGTCGCGGCCCGTGGTGAGATCCTCGAGCTGAAGGACACCGTCAACACGATGGTCGACCAGCTCTCCTCCTTCGCCGACGAGGTCACCCGCGTGGCGCGCGAGGTCGGCAGCGAGGGCCGCCTCGGCGGCCAGGCCGAGGTGCCGGGCGTCGCAGGCGTATGGCGTGACCTCACCGATTCGGTGAACTTCATGGCCGGCAACCTGACCGACCAGGTCCGCAACATCGCCCAGGTGACCACCGCGGTCGCCAGGGGCGACCTGTCCCAGAAGATCGCAGTCGATGCCCGTGGCGAGATCCTCGAACTGAAGAACACCATCAACACGATGGTCGATCAGCTCTCGGCGTTCGCGGGGGAGGTCACCCGTGTGGCCCGTGAGGTGGGCACGGACGGTCGGCTCGGGGGCCAGGCGGACGTGAAGGGTGTCTCCGGTACCTGGCGCGACCTCACCGATTCGGTGAACTTCATGGCCGGCAACCTGACCTCGCAGGTCCGCTCCATCGCCCAGGTGGCGACGGCGGTCGCTCAGGGCGATCTCTCGCAGAAGGTCCGGGTGGACGCGCGGGGCGAGATCCTCGAACTGAAGGAGACCATCAACACGATGGTCGATCAGCTCTCGGCGTTCGCGGGGGAGGTCACCCGTGTGGCCCGTGAGGTGGGCACGGACGGTCGGCTCGGGGGCCAGGCGGACGTGAAGGGTGTCTCCGGTACCTGGCGCGACCTCACCGACTCGGTGAACTTCATGGCCGACAACCTGACGGCCCAGGTGCGCTCGATCGCCGAGGTCACCACCGCTGTGGCCCAGGGCGATCTGACGCAGAAGATCCGGGTGGACGCGCGGGGCGAGATCCTCGAACTGAAGGAGACCATCAACACGATGGTCGACCAGCTCTCGGCGTTCGCCGACGAGGTCACCCGCGTCGCCCGCGAGGTCGGCACCGAAGGCAACCTGGGCGGCCAGGCCACGGTCCGGGGCGTCTCGGGCACCTGGAAGGACCTCACCGACAACGTCAACGTCATGGCCTCCAATCTGACGGGCCAGGTGCGCTCCATCGCACAGGTGGCGACGGCGGTGGCCCGCGGTGACCTGTCGCAGAAGATCACGGTGGAGGCGAAGGGAGAGGTCGCCGCGCTGGCCGGGGTCATCAACACCATGGTCGACACCCTGTCGGCGTTCGCGGACGAGGTCACCCGCGTCGCCCGGGAAGTCGGTACCGAGGGCAGGCTGGGCGGCCAGGCCCGGGTGCCCAACGTGGCGGGCACCTGGAAGGACCTCACCGACAACGTCAACTCCATGGCGAACAACCTCACCGGGCAGGTCCGCAACATCGCGCTGGTCACCACCGCGGTCGCCAACGGCGACCTGTCGAAGAAGATCGATGTGGACGCCCGCGGTGAGATCCTGGAACTGAAGACCACCATCAACACGATGGTCGACCAGCTCTCCTCCTTCGCCGCCGAAGTCACCCGCGTCGCGCGCGAGGTCGGCAGCGAGGGCCGGCTCGGCGGTCAGGCCGAGGTGGAGGGCGTCTCCGGCACCTGGAAGCGGCTGACCGAGAACGTCAACGAACTCGCCGGCAACCTGACCCGGCAGGTGCGGGCCATCGCCGAGGTCGCCAGCGCGGTCGCCGAGGGCGACCTGACCCGCTCCATCACCGTCGACGCCTCGGGCGAGGTCGCCGAACTCAAGGACAACATCAACTCGATGGTCGGCTCGCTGCGCGAGACGACCCGCGCCAACCAGGAACAGGACTGGCTCAAGTCCAATCTGGCTCAGATCTCCGGCCTGATGCAGGGTCACCGTGATCTCGCTGTCGTCGCCGAGCTCGTCATGGACGAACTGGCTCCCCTCGTCGACGCCGGTTACGGTGCCTTCTATCTGGGGGAAGAGGTGGACGGCGAGGCGTGGCTCACCCTGATCGGTTCGTTCGGGCGGCCCGCCGACAGCCCCGCCGCCGCGCGGATACGCCACGGCGAGACCCTGGTGGGGCAGGCGGCCCGCAGCCGCCGCATCCTCACCACCGACCAGGTGCCGCCCGGCTATCTGATCTCCTCGGGGCTGGGCGAAGCCGCTCCCGCCAACCTCATCGTGCTGCCCATCCTGGTCGAGGGCCAGGTCCTCGGCGTCATCGAACTGGCCTCCTTCACCCCCTTCACCCCGGTGCACCGCGACTTCCTCGGACGTCTGATGGAGACCATCGGGGTCAACGTCAGCACCATCGTCGCCAACGCCCGCACCGACGAACTCCTCGGCGAGTCCCAGCGCCTCACCGGCGAGCTCCAGGCCCGCTCCGAACAGCTGCAGGTCCAGCAGGACGAACTCCAGCGCTCCAACGCCGAACTGGAGGAGAAGGCCGCCCTCCTGGCCAGCCAGAACCGCGACATCGAGACCAAGAACCTGGAGATCGAACAAGCGCGACAGGAACTCGAGGACCGGGCCCAGCAGCTGTCCCTGGCATCCAAGTACAAGTCGGAGTTCCTGGCGAACATGAGCCATGAGCTGCGGACCCCGCTCAACAGCCTGCTCATCCTCGCCCAGCTCCTCTCCCAGAACCCGTCCCGCAACCTCACACCCAAGCAGGTCGAATACGCGGGCATCATCCACTCCGCCGGCTCCGACCTGCTCCAGCTCATCAACGACATCCTCGACCTGTCCAAGGTGGAGGCCGGCAAGATGGACATCAACCTGGAGCGGGTCTCCCTCCAACGGCTCCTGAACTATGTGGAAGCCTCATTCCGGCCGCTGACCAGCCAAAAGGGACTCGACTTCGACATCACGACCGTGCCCGGTGTGCCGGTGGACCTGCTCACCGACGACGCGCGTCTGCAACAGATCCTGCGCAACCTGCTGTCCAACGCGGTGAAGTTCACCGAACACGGCCGCGTCCAGGTGCGGATCGAACCGGCGAGCGAGGCCGAGCTTCCCACCGAACTGGCCCGGGCCGGATCGGTGCTGGCCTTCCGGGTCATCGACACCGGCATCGGGATCGCCGAGCAGCAGCTGGAAGTCATCTTCGCCGCGTTCCAGCAGGCGGACGGCACCACCAGCCGCAAGTACGGCGGAACGGGCCTCGGACTGTCCATCACCAGGGAGATCGCCCGACTCCTCGGCGGTGTCGTCACCGCCCGCAGCATGCCCGGGGAAGGCTCCACGTTCACGCTGTACCTGCCGGTCTCGCGCCCGGACTCCACCGAGCGCGACGCAGCCGCTCCCGCCCTGGAAGGAGTCGACAGGAAGTCTCCCGGCCGGCCTGACGACAGCGCGGGGCAGGGGGAGGAGAACCGTCGTCCCCGACGCATCCTGGTGATAGAGCAGCGCAGCAGCGGCCTCCTCAGCCTCGTCGCCGAGAGCGCGGCCTCCGACCTGACCGCGGGACGAGCGGCCACGGGGCCGGCCGAGCACGCCGAGGTCGTGACCGCGCTCACCGCAGCCGACGCCGCTGCCGTGCTCGCCCAGTCCACCTTCCACTGCGTGGTCCTCGAACTGGGTTCCGACGGCGAGGCACTGCGCTTCCTCCAGGCCCTCGCGGGAGACCCCGCGCTCGCATCGCTGCCGGTCCTCGCCCACGACAACCGTCGTATGACCAGGGTGCAGCAGGAGGAGATCGCCCAGCGCACCGTCGTCCAGCCGCTCGAGGTGCTCTCCAGCCTGGACGAACTGCGCGAACGCATCGCCCTGCACCTGTCGGCGGACCGCCCCGGGGACATCCTGTCCCTCGTGCGGCCCGACGGCGACCTCACCGCACCCGAGCACGCCGTCGTCGACGCCGGCCTTGCCGGCCGGTCCGTTCTCGTGGTCGACGACGACCCTCGCAACCTGTACGCGATCAGCGGAATCCTGGAGCTGCACGGCCTGCACGTCCTCCACGCCGAGAACGGCCGCAAGGGCATCGAGACCCTGATCAGCACCCCCGGCATCGACCTGATCCTGATGGACGTGATGATGCCGGAACTGGACGGCTACGCAGCGACCGCGGAGATCAGGCGTATGCCCGAATACGCCGGTGTCCCCATCATCTCGGTCACCGCGAAGGCCATGCCCGGCGACCGGGAGAAGAGTCTGGCCTCGGGTTCGGACGACTACGTCATCAAGCCCGTCGACGCGAACGACCTCATAGTCCGGCTCCGCAGGTGGCTGCTGCCGCAGGAGACCTCGAGCGCTCCCCGTACCTGACCTCGCAGCCCCAGCCACTTCCACGAAGGAAGCCCACCCACGGTGAACGCCGACGAACCCGTAGCACCCCGGCCGGCAGACACGGCCCCGCCCCACCCGCGCAGCGATGCGCCGACGGTGCCCGCCGCACGCGAAGCCCCGCCCGCCCCCGCCGCGGACTCCCGCAGTGCCGAGCCCGGCACAGGACGGCTCGCCGCCACCGTGGAGCGACTGCGCAGAGAGGCTCAGGAAGCCCAGTCGGCCGCCGACGGGCGGGCCCTGGTCGAGATGGCCAAGGGCATTCTCGTGGGCCGACTGGGATGCGGGCCCGCGGAGGCGGCCCGGCAGTTGGCCAAACTGGCCGAACAGTCCGGGGGGACCATGCTCGGCCTCGCCGTCGATGTCATCAACCAGGCCGCCCGCGACCGCGTCAGCGACGTGGCACAGCACTTCCTGCGAAAAGCCGTCGCCGAGCCCGCCTCCGACAGCGGCGCGTCCGTCCGGCTGCGGACAGCCGAGAGCCGCGTGCTCGCGGCCACCGACTCGCAAGCCGTCGCCGCCGCCCTGCTGGAGAACGCGCTCAGCCCCTTGGGCGCCCATGGCGTCGCCATCTGGGTGGCAGGACCCGACTCCTCACTCACCCTGGTCGGCCAGGCGGGATTCACCCAGGAGGACGCCGCCCGCTGGCGCTACGTGCCACCCGAGGTCGCCACGTGCGCCAGGCTCGCCCTGACCAGCCGGGAACTCGCCGCGGTCACCAGCCTCTCCGAAGTCGGCATTCCCACCATCGGCCGACGCCAGCACCCCAACAGCGGCCGCATCATGGTCCCGGCGGGAACCGGAGGACGCATCCACGGCGTCCTGGAGATCGGCTGGCCCGAGGCGCTGTCCCCGCAGCCCCCGCAGGTCCTGCGCCAGTTGGAGGCGCTGGCCGAACTGTGCGCCCACACCCTGGAGGAACAGGCCTCCTGCGCGATGCCCGCCGCCCCCGGCACTGCGCACCAGGTAGCCCTCGCCGAACTCACCGACCTGGCCGACCACCTCTACGACCCCGCCCTCATCCTCATCCCCAGCCTCGACGACGACGGGTGCCTGGCCGACTTCCGCATCCATCACACCAACAGCTACTTCGTCGACCCGGCAGGCCGACCGCGTTCGATCGTCAACGGCGCCCGCTTCCTCGAGGCCTATCCCGCGGCAGCCGAGGGCAGCGGTCTCTTCGACAAACTGGAGCGGGTCTACGCCACGGGGGAAGCCTGGCAGGCACTGCGCACGCCGCTGACGGCCCTCGTCGGCGAGGTCCCCCTCACCACCGTCGCGGACGTGAGCATCAGCCGTCACGGTTCGGCCCTCCTGCTCATATGGAAGTTCGAGGACGAGACGGCACGGCTCGCCAGCCTTCTGCAACACGCGCAAAGACTCGGCAGGGTCGGCGGCTTCGAGCAGAACATGCGCACAGGGGAAATCAGCTGGAACGGGCAGCTGTTCACGCTCTTCGGACTGCCGATGACAGCTTCGCCCGTTCCCCTCGAGGACCTGCCGGCCCATGCCCACCCCCACGACGTGAACTCCATCGGCCGGTTCCTGCGGACCGTTCTGCACCGCCTGGGCGAGTCATCGGTGGACTTCCGACTGCTGCGCCCCGACGGCATCACCCGTCACATCCGGATGGTGGCCGAGCCCGTCCTGGACGATCACGGGCACCTCTACTCGGTACGCGGTGCCTGCCAGGACATCTCCGCACAGCACTGGACCGAGGTGGCCCTCGCGGCGACCCGTGACCAGCTCGCCGACAGCGAATCCGAATCCGCCGAGCGCAGCAAGCTCGCCCTGCAACTCCAGCACGCCATCATGCCCCCCGCACCGGCCCCGCTGGAGGTACCCGGGTTCCGCGTCGCGGTGCGCTATCGGCCGGCCGAATCGGAGTCGCTCGTCGGGGGGGACTGGTACGACTCCGTGGTCCTTCCCGACAACAAGATCCTCCTCAGCGTGGGCGATGTCGCCGGACACGGCATCCGGGCCGCCACCGGCATGGTCGTCCTGCGCAATGCCCTGCGCGGTCTCGCCGTCACCGGAGCGGGACCGGCGCAGCTGCTCTCCTGGCTGAACAGTGTCGCCTTCCACCTCACCGGCAATCTGACCGCCACCGCTGTCTGCGGGATCTACGACCCCCGGAGCAGGACCCTGCGCTGGGCCCGCGCCGGCCACCTGCCACCCGTCCTCGTCCGCGGGACGGAAGCCCAGGCGTTCCCCCTCACCCCGGGACTGCTCCTCGGAGCGCTGGCCGACGCGACGTTCACGGAGGAGGAGGTACAACTCGAAGCCGACGACATCCTCCTGATGTACACCGACGGGCTCCTCGAACGCCGGGACGTCGCGGTCACGGACTCCTTGAGGCAACTCCTCGCCGTGGCTTCGCGCACCGCGGACTCGCTGGAAAAGCACCTCGACAACCTGCTGACCTACAGCGCGTCCGACACCGACGACGACACCTGCCTCATCGGGATCGAGGTGCACTGACTTCGCGCATCGAGGCACAGGGGCCGCCCGGCCCCTCGCCGAGGCCCTGTCGGCCCCGGGAACCCGCACCGGTCCTCGCCGCCCCGCCCCTTCCCCTCGCCCGCTGCGCATTCGATGCCGGAGTGCGGGTAGCCGGTGCCTATGCACACGTCATTTGAGCAACTGGCCGTTGCCGGCCCGGTGGCTGGGACGCTGGTCATCGTCGTCTGCGGTGTGCTGGTGACCGCCGCGCTGGTGGGGGCGGTGTCCCTGGGCATCCGGGTACGCCGTCGGGAACCCGCGCCGCCCCGGCCCTCCGAACAGCCCACACCGCCCCGCTCGGGTCCGGTCCGCGAGGAGCGGAGTCTGCGTGAGCCGAACGAGGTGCCCCAGGTCAGGGACGAGGACCGCCTCACTCCGTCCCAGCTCGGCAATGACCCGACCCGGCCCATCCGGAACCAGTCCCGCCGTCGGCAGCCTGGTTCCGGAAGACCGCCTGGCGGCGACGAGAAGTAGGACTTTCGGTCCCGACCGTGGAAGTGACGGCTGGGGCCCGTCCACGAATCGCCCATGACGAGCGGCTCCGCGAGCCGCTGACCGACATCGGCGGTGCCTCCGCAGACGGCCCCGGTCCATACGGCGTGGCACTGGTGGCCACAACCCTGTCGGCATCGAAATGCCCGGTCGGAAGCCGCCGACCGGGGTGCCGCGCCGGTCGGCGGTCAAACCGGGCGGCACACGCCGGCAGGCGGCAGGCAGTCGGGCGGCGGAGCCGGCGGTGCGCTCAAGAGCCTTGCCAAGGGGGCCAGGCGCTTAGAGCGCCGAACAAAAGTGGGGCCCGGCGGGCGGCGCCCGCTGATCGGACCCCACTTTTGTTCGGCGCTCTTAGTGAGGGCGAGTCGCCCGGGCAGGCGGCGGTGACCGCGGGCGTCTCCCGTCTCGAGGAGATCTCACCGCCGGGCAGTGGGCGGTGCTGGAGCCGTTGCCGCCGAAGGCGGTGAAGGAGGGGCGACCGCCGGCCCGGCCCCCGGGCGCCACCCGGGGCGTCGGCAACGGCAGGAGCGCCCGCTGTGGTGCGGCGCGCCCGCCCTCGTACGGGACCGATGCCGGGACGTATTCTGCGATCATGGATGATCCCGTACTCACCGCCCGCGAACTGGTGCAGGACCGATTTCCCGCCGCCCGGGCGGTCTTCCTCGCCGGCAGCGTGCTGACCGACCGCCGGACGGCCACCTCGGACCTGGACATCGTGGTCCTCGTGGACGGGCCCCCCTGCCGGGAGAACCTGGTGTACCGCGGCTGGCCGGTGGAACTGTTCGTGCAGACGGAGGCCACCTGGCACGGCTTCGCCGACCAGGAGACCGCGAAGCGGAGTTCGCCGCTGCTCGCCATGTGCGCGGACGGCATGCTCCTGGTGGACGCGGACGGGCTCGGCGCCGCGCTCCAGGACGAGGCGCGAAGGCGTCTGGCCGCGGGTCCGGCACCATTCTCGGACCCCGAGCGCGACTACGAGCGGTTCATCCTGACCGACTTGCTCGACGACCTGCGTGGCTGCGCGGACCCTGCCGAGCGGTTGTACTTGGTCGCGCACACGCTGCAGCGCGCGTCGGAACTGGTCCTCCTGGTCGGCGGACACTGGCTCGGCAAAGGCAAATGGTTGTCCCGGCGGCTGGCCGCGGCCGACCCCGGGATGCACCGGGCGCTGTCCGAAGCCGCCACGCAGGCGATCGCCGGTGATACGCAGCGCTTCGCCGCGGTCGTGACAGAGGTGCTCGACCTGGCCGGCGGTCCGCTGTGGGACGGGTACGCCGTCCGATGAGTCGGCGGGGCGCAACCGCACCACCACAGGCGCATGGCTGCGATCAGCCGACCGATGCCTGCTGTTCGGCGTCGGTGATTCGGGTCACCCGCTGAGACCACCCACCCATGCCCGGCCGGCGCACCAACCGCCCCACCGGCCACGGGACAACCTCTAGGCTCGGGCCATGACGCCCATGGACGCAGAACTCGTACGCGACCTGGCCCCCACGGGAGTGCTGCGTGTCTCCATCAACCTCGGCAATCCAGTCCTCGCTCAGGGCACTCTCGACAAGCCGTCCGGGGTCACTGTCGAGCTTGCCCGCGAGGTCGCCGAACGTCTGGGTCTGCCGGTGCAGTTCATCTGCTTCGACGCAGCCCGCAAGTCGTACGCCGCGATGGTCGAGGGCCACGCCGACCTGTGCTTCCTGGCCGTCGATCCGGACCGTGAGAAGGAAGTCGCGTTCAGCACGCCGTACGTGCACATCGAAGGTGTGTACGCGGCACCGGTGAACTCGGATTTCGTCTCTGCTCACGACGTCGACCGGGACGGGGTACGCATCGGCGTCAAGAAGGGTTCCGCGTACGACCTCCACCTGAGTCGCACCCTGCGTCACGCCACGGTGGTGCGCGGTGACGAGGGCGTCGACGTCTTCCACGCCGAGGGCCTGGACGTGGCAGCCGGCATCCGCCAACCGCTGACCGCGCACGTCTCCCAGCAGGCCGAACTGCGCCTGCTGGAGCCCGCGTTCATGACGATTCGACAGGCCATGGGCACAACGAAGGGGAGGAGTCCGAGGACCACCCGATTCCTCGGCGAACTCGTGACCGAACTGGTGGCGTCCGGATTCGTCGCCCAGGCGCTACGCCACTCCGGCCAGGCCCCGACACTGGCTGCCCCTGCCGCGACCTGAAGCTGCTCTGGTTGCGGACTTGCACCCTTGAGACGCGATCCGCCATCCGAACGTGCTTGTTCGATTGGGGCTGGGTGCACATGAACTCCGGGTGCGAGCGGGAGAGATGGGCGTGATTCGTCCGCCCTGGTCGCTTCACGATCCGGCGGCCGGTGCCGGGACGAGCGGGACGGCCTCCAGGCTCACTCCTCTCCCTCCTTGCCCCGTTGGAGGAGGGGACTGCCCTTGATGCTTCTGGCGGGCGGCGGGGCAAGCCGGATCGCGGCTGCACCACTCGGCTCCATCGGTCCGCTCCATTGGTTCTTCACGGCCTTGTGCCGGGCCATGGCTCTTGCTCCATGGGGGCTGAGCCTGTTCGAGCGCCGTCGGAAAGGCAGTGCGATCCGTTGACCCGGCTGGGGCCGACCGGATAGTCGGGCAGGGTCACCGTGCTGCTGACTTTCTCGCCCAGCTTGAGCATGCCGTTCAGGAGCAGGCGCCGGGACAGCAGGGCGTTGCGGAGACGTAGGCCGGTGGCGGTGGCGGGGGCGAGGAACTTCCCGGTGCGGTCGCCGCCTGCCTGGCAGCCCTCGGCGTACTTGCGGAGCCTGCTCTCGTAGCGTGTGAAGGCCGCCCGGTGATCGCCCTGGGCTCGCGCGAGTTCGCCGGCCAGGACGTACGCGGCGACCATCGCGGTTCCCGTGCCCATGCCGCCGATGGTGGCCCCGCAGGCGGCGTCGCCGACGAGACAGACGCGCCCGGTGGACCAGGTGTCCACGTCCGCCCGGCTGATCGAGTCGAAGTACAGGTCGGGGGCCGGGTGCAGCGAGGCGAGCAGGCGGGGTACCTCCCAGCCGAGGCCGGAGAAGGCGTTGCCGATCAGACGCTTCTGCTGTTCGGGGTCGTGGCGGTCGTACGACAGCTCCGGCGAGGCGAAGACGAAGAACGCCCCCGCCCGTGCCGGATCCCGGTGGTCGGTGCCGACGGAGGCCAGCCGCCCCGGCGCGTTGTACCCGACCGAACCCTTTCCCACTCCCAGATCGTTGGGCAGCTGCCAGGTCGCGGCGTAGTAACCGAGGTGGCTCACAAAGTCCTCCTCCGGTCCGAAGGCGAGGCGGCGGACGTTGGAGTGCAGCCCGTCCGCACCGATGACCAGGTCGAAGTCGCGCGAGCTTCCGCTCTGGAAGTCGGCCCGCACGCCGCAGGAGGTCTCGGTGAGGCCGACGATCGAGTCGCCGAAGATGTACTCGGTACGGGGGAGGCTGTGCTCGTGGAGCACCCGGGCCAGGTCTCCGCGAAGCACCTCTATCTCACCGCCGGCGAATTCGGCCGGCAGGTCCAGCAGCGTGCGGCCGCGTTCGTCGACGAAGCGCATCGGGCTGCCGCCGGTCTGGATCCGGCGTAGTTCGGGAAGCAGGCCCATGCGTTCCAGCACGGTCAGATGCGCATCTCCACGGAAGTCGACGGCCTGACCGCCCTGGCGCAGGGCCGGAGCCAGTTCGACGACGGTGGGCTGGAAGCCGTGGCGTCCCAGCCAGTAGGCCAGCGCCGGGCCGGCGATGCTCGCGCCGGAGATGAGGACGTTCCTGTTCACGGTTGCCTCCGCTCAAAAAACTGTGTCCCACGGACACTGATATTTACTGTGTACCGTAGACACAGTTGATTCGGCAAGGCGCAACAGAGGGGCGGCAGACATGGGTGGCGAACACGACGAGGTGGTGCGGCTGCTGTGGGGTCCGCACCCCAAGCCCGCAAGAGGCCCCAGGCCGACACTCGACCTGGACCGCATCGCCCGGGCCGGGATCGAGATCGCCGATTCGGAGGGGTTGGCCGATGTGTCCATGCAGCGGGTCGCCGCGCAACTGGGCGTGACCAAGATGGCGTTGTACCGGTACGTGCCGGGCAAAGCCGAGCTGGTCGCTCTGATGGTGGAGGCCGCGATCGGCCCCTGCCCGGAGGCGAAGGCGCCCGGTGGCGGCTGGCGTGCGCAACTCGAGGAATGGGCCGGCCGGTTGCTCATGGTCTTTCGGCAGCACTCGTGGGCACTGGACGCCACCGTCGGGCCGCGGGTCATGGGGCCGGGAGAGCTGTCCTGGCTGGAGCATGCCGTGTCGGCCCTGGACGGCACCGGATTGAGCGGTGCCGAACGGATGGACGCGGCTGTCCTGCTGGTCGGGCACGTACGCGGCATCACTCAGCAGGTCCGCGCGGCAGGCCCCGCAGGCAACCCCGAAGCCCAACTGGGCGCCGTCCTCGGCGCTCTGATGCAGGCGCACGGCGAGCGATTCCCCGCGCTCGGCGCGGCCCTCGCTTCAACCGCCCAGTCCGACGGGCAGGATCAGGCATGGGATTTCGGCCTGCAGCGGATCCTGGACGGCTTGGCCGCGCTCATCGACCAGCGCGCACGGTGACCGCGGCCCTGATCACGGTCGTCCGGGCCCCTTGCCGGGGCGAGGAAACGGGTGCTGTCAGTCCTCGCGGATGCTGAGCAGGTCGCCGGGCTGGCAGTTCGGTTCGCGGCAGATCGCGGTGAGGGTGGTGAAGCGGATCGCCTTGGCCCGGTCGTTCTTCAGGACGGAGAGGTTGACCACCGCCGACCGCACCGTCATCGCCGACTCCGCGGGCCGCGGCACTCCGCTGCCGCCCCGGCCCGCCGCCGCCGTCGACCCGCTGCACACCGACACCTACAGCGAACCGGGCGCGCGGCTGAGCGGCATCGACCCCCGCGCCGTCGGCCCCTACCGGCTGACCGCCGCCGAGCGGCTCCACGTCGACGCCCTGGCCGGGAAGCGGCAGCTCTGCTATCGCGCGCACGGCGTCCAGGTGACGGTCCAGCGGATGCCGAGCGGACGTCCGATCCTCGTCGGTCCGGACGGAGAGGACTCCGTCGCCCACGTCCCGCCGGAGTGCGCCGACGGGCTGCTCAACACCCCCACCGCCACCGAGAACAAGGCACTGGACGCACTGACCGGCCTGACCCGGGCCTGTCCGGACCGGCAGGGCCTGGTCCTCGGCGCACCGCCGTACCTCTCCTTCGACACCACCGGGAAGGACTCGCTGAACCTCCGGCTCGTGGTCAAGGGCAAGGAGCGCGCCGGCGACGCGACCGAGGAGGCGGGGCAGATCTGTGCCCGCAGCGCCCGCCGCGCGCAGCTGGACCCGTATGTCGCGCCGGTCGCCGAGCTGTTCCTCGGTGTCGGAGACCGAAGCACGCCCCGCTTCGACATGTCCCCGGCCAACAAGGCCAAGGTCGCCGGCGCCGCCGGTCTCGTCCTCGTGGTCACCGTCGCGGTGACCGCCGTGGTCGCCGGCCGGCTGGTGCGTCCGCTGCGTGCGCTGACCGAGGCCGCCCAGCAGCCGCCGGACCTGCATGTGCGGGTCGCGGTCACCACCCGGGACGAGACCGGCATCCTGGCGGAGGCGTTCAACGATCTGACCGAGCGCCGGGCGCGCCTGGAGGCCCAGCGCAGGGCCATGGTCAGTGACATCGCCCATGAGCTGCGCAGCCCGCTCACCGACATCCGCGGCTGGCTCGAGGTCGCCAGGGACGGTGTCGTCCACCCGGACGCCGCGCTGCTCGGCTCGTTGCACGACGAGGCGTTGGTGCTCCAGCGCGTCATCGACGACCTCCAGGACCTGGCGGCCGCGGACGCCGGAACCCTGCGCCTGCACCGCGAGCCGGTGCGCGCCGACGAACTGCTCGACCAGGTCGCCGCGGCCCACCGGGTGGCCGCCGACACCGCCGGCGTCACCCTGCGGACCGAAGCCGACGCCGCCCTCTGGCTGGATGCCGACCCGGTGCGCATCCGGCAGGTGCTCGGCAACCTGGTCTCCAACGCGCTGCGTCACACGCCCGCCGACGGCACGGTCACGCTGGCCGCCCGCCGTGCCGACGACGCCGTCGTCCTCACCGTCGCGGACACCGGTACGGGCATCGCGCCCGAGGACCTGCCGCATGTCTTCGAGCGGTTCTGGCGTGCGGAGAAGTCCCGCAGCAGGTCCGCCGCCAGGGCCATCCGCCAGCCGGTGAGATAGGCGAGTGGGGGCTCGCCGACCGCGCTGGTGAAGCGCGCGGCGAAGGTGGCCCGGGACCGGCCGACTCGCGCGGCCAACTCGGCGACCGTCCACCGGTGCGCCGGGTCCTCGTGCAGCAGGCGCAGGGCGTCGCCGACGGCCGGGGTGGCCAGCGCCCCGTACCAGGAGGGGAGTTCGGCCTGCGGTCGCGCGCACCAGGCGCGCATCGCCAGCACCAGTATCAGGTCCAGCAGCCGATTCAGGACGGCGTCCTGGCCGGGTTCCTCGTGGGCTGCCTCGGCGGCGAGCAGGTCCAGCGCCGCCCGAGTACGTGGCCCGGCGGGCACGACGGCCAGCGACGGGAGCACGGCCAGCAGGCGCTCGCCCACGTCGCCGCGGAGTTCGTAGGCTCCCCGGAGCAGCGTGGTGGCGCCGGGCCGTCCGTCGCCGTACGTACGGGGTGCCAGGTTCTGCCGGGCCGCTGTTCCATTGTCGATGACGTGTTTCCTTCCGCCACGGATCACCACCTGCGGCGGGGTGTCCGGGGCATCGGCGATCGTGTAACGGGTGGTGCCGCTGATCAGGGCGATGTCCCCCGCGGCCAACCGCACCGGCGCGGCCTGCGGGTCGTCGTCGAGCCGGACGGACGCGTGGCCGCCGAGGGCGGCCACGACCGTGAGCGGAGGGGCGTCGGCGAAGGTCATCGACCAGGGTGGCCGCTGGATCAGCTGCCGGATCTGCGCGTTCCTGGCGCGGGCCCGGTGCAACAGATCGCTCAGGACGTCCACGCCGGCCACGCTAGACGATTACAAAGGGATTGGCGACGGTCTCCCATGGATCGTCTGCCTGCATCGCGGTTGTCTGGAAGACATGAAGACCATCCTCGTTCTCGGCGGCACCGGCACGACCGGCCGCCGCATCGCCCGCCGCCTGACGGCCGACGGCCGGCCGGTGCGTACGGCCTGCCGTACCGGCGGCGACGTCCACTTCGACCTGGACGACCCGGCGACCTGGGCGCCCGCCCTCGATGGTGCCGCCGCCGTCTATCTCGTGGAGCCCAACCTGCAGCCCGGCGTGGACCGGCAGGCGCGCATCCCCCGCTTGGTGACCGATGCGGTCGCCGCAGGCGTGCGGCGGCTGGTACTGCTCTCCGCCCACGGCGTCGGCCAGGCCGGCGACGGCCACCCGCCCCCGGCCACCACCACGTCCCAAGCCGTTCCGTCCACGTGCGTCATCTCTCGCTCGTTCATGACCTCACCCTGCGACCCGACGGCGCATTCCGGCAAAGCGGCATGCTGTTTCGGCAGGTCGGCAGGCCCCGGCCGCCCTCGGGACAGCAGGGGGACCGTACGCGCCCCAGATCAGCACCTCGTGCAAGTCCGGCTTCGGGGAACATCGGTACAGCCGCGGACGCCGAGATGGATCTCGGTCGCTCGACGGCTGTCGTCAGAGGCGGAACAGGCCGGCTGCGTTGTCGTGGCACACGGCCCGTAGCCAGTCGTGGCCGAGGTCCAGTCGTTCCAGGGCCTGGAGTTGGTGGTGGTAGGGGTAGGGGATGTTGGGGAAGTCGGTTCCGAGCAGGACGCGGTCGCCGAGGTCGGCGAGGCGGGGCAGGGCCCTGCGGGGGAAGGGCATGAAGCCTTCGGTGAAGTCGGTGAACGCCATCGTGGTGTCGAGGCGTACCTGGTCGTAGCGTTCGGCGAGGTCGAGGAACTCCTCGTACTCGGGCATGCCCATGTGCGCGACGATCAGGCGCAGTCCGGGGTGGTGGGCGAGGACCCGGGCGACGGGTTCGGGGCCGGTGTGCTTGCCCGGCGCGGGTCCGGAGCCGCAGTGCATCACCACGGGAGTCCCGGCTTCGGCGAGCAGCCCCCAGGCTGTCTGGAGCTGTTCGTCGGCCGGGTCGTACGCGCCCACCTGGACGTGGGCCTTGAAGATCCGGGCGCCGGCTTCGAGGGCCTCCTGGACGTAGGCGGCGGTGTCGGGCTCGGGATACAAGGTCGCGGTGTGCAGGCAGTCGGGGGTGCGGCGGGCGAAGTCGGCTGCCCAGTTGTTCAGCCATCGGGCCATGCCGGGTTTGTGGGGGTAGAGCATGGAGGTGAAGGCCCGCACGCCGAAGTCGCGCAGCAGGGCGGCGCGCTCGGCTTCTTCTCGCCGGTAGGTGATGGGCCAGGTCAGGCCGCCGGTCATGGGCCCGCTGGTGTCGAAGTAGTCCCAGACCTTGTGCAGGACGCGTTCGGGCATGAAGTGGGTGTGGACGTCGATGAGCCCGGGGAGACCGAGCCCGGTCCAGAAGGCGCGGACGTCATCGGCCTCGCCGCTCGAGGCCGTGCGGGGAATGATGCTCACCTGGTGCCGGCTCCTTCGGGGATGATCTGCCGTCGTTCGTGATCGTCGAAGCCTGCCCGCGATTCCGGGTGAGGTCCAGGCCGCCTGGGACGGCGGCGGGTCCGGCTATGGCTGCCGCGCACAGGCGGCTGGGGCACAGCCGACAGCGGGGGAGGACCCGCTCCGGCATCGAGGGCTGCTGTCGGTGGGCTCTGCGATCGTGGGCGTCGTGGATGAAGTCGTGGAACGTGTCGATGCGCAGGACCGTGTGCTGGGGCCGGTGAGCCGGGGAGACGCCGTCCGGGAGGGCTGGTTGCACCGGGTTGCCGTGGTCGTGTGTCACGACCGGCAGGGTCGGATCCTCGTCCATCGGCGTGCCGAGCAGGTGCCCCGATTCCCGGGGCATTACGAGGTCGCAGTGGGTGGAGCCCTGGCAGTCGGGGAGTCTTATGAACAGGCGGCTGTCCGTGAGCTGGAGGAGGAACTGGGGGTGTCGGCGGAAGTACGCTTTCGGTTCAAGTTCCTCAACCGGAGCGGGCTGAGCCCTCACTGGCTTGGGGTGTGCGATGCCGTCGTGCCGCGCGCTGTCGTGCCGAACGCGAATGAGGTCGCCTGGCACGGCTGGCTGAGTGAGTCCGACCTGCCGCGGATCCTTCGGGAGTGGACTTTCACTCCCGACAGTCCGGAGATTCTGGATCGGTATTTCGCCGGTCGTACTGACGGGACGTCTGCGCGGTGACCGTGCTTTCGGGCCGGGCCGGAAGCCTTCTGCTCACCGGTCAACGGACTTGTCCGGCCGGGCAAGGGGCCTGATCGGGTGATCGAGGTGGGGTCGGCGGATGACGGCAGGGCCCCGCAGCCAGCTCGAGGTTGTCGAAGCCGACGAACTGTTCCGGCGCCCCTGTTGCCGCACTCCCGGACCGCGCAGATGCTGAGCGAGGCCGTGCCCGTCACCTGTTCCCGATGCGCCCATGCCTTGACGGTATCGGTGGATTCCGGGTTCGGCGCCGGCCCGCGAGTCGTGGTTGGCTGGTCCGATGAACTTTCTGCTGACGGCGAGTGGCCTGCGCAACGAGACGCTGCGGGATGCGCTCCGGGACATGCTGGGCCGGCCGTTCGGATCGGCGAACGTCGTGTTCGTCCCCACGGCATCGGTGGCCGAGCCCGGGGATCACGGGTGGGTCGTCGCGGACATGAACCGGCTGCACGGCCTCGGCTGGCGGGAATTCGACATCCTGGAACTGAACGGCCTGCCCCCGCGGATGGTGCTCGACCGACTGCTGCACGCCGACGTCATCTACGTCGAGGGCGGCAGCCACTACCACCTCGCGCGCAGCATCACCGGCAACGGCCTGGCCGACGGCTTCCTGGAGGCGTTGGAGAGCCGGGTCTACGTGGGGGTCAGCGCCGGATCAATGATCTTCAGCCGTAATCTCACCGGACACTCCGCCGACGTCATCGGGGACGCCGCGGACCTCCACGTGCTCGGCGCGACGACCGTGGAGCCGCCGTTCGGCCTCTTCGACTGGTATCTCAAGCCTCACCTGTACTCGCCGGATTTCCCCGAGCGGGACGACGCCTGGGCTGATCGCATCGCCGCGCGGGCGGACTTCCCGCTCTACTTCATCGACGACGAGACGGCCGTTCGCGTCAGGGACGGCAGGGTGGATGTCGTCTCTGAAGGCCGGTGGCGGTTCCATCCGTGACGCGATGCACGCAGAGGGCAGGGCAGGGCAGGGCGGCGCCGAGGGGCGCGGCCGGGACGCGGCGGGCGGCACGTCCACCTGGACGAGTCGCCCCTGAAGCTCCTCACCGACTGGCTCCGCGAACGCCACGTGCGCCGGCCCCGCAGTACCAACCCGCATCGGTTCGTCACGCGGTCGGCAGCGCTGGCGGTCGTCCCGTGCGCGAATACGGCCGCGTCGTCCTCACCGCTCGGAGCGGCCGCTGCCCGGAAGCCGTGCCAGAACCAGGTGGGACGTCGATTGTTCGCGGCCTTGGGAGACATGCGGATCTACGGTCGGGTGATGTTCACGAGTTGTGGGTGCCGGTACAGATCTTGGGGGAGTGGTCATGGAGAGTGACGGGTTCGTTCGATTGCAGGGAGGGGCGCACCTCAGGGACCGTCAGCGTTCACGCATTCTGGTCCACCACCAGCACGTCATCGCCCACTCGCTGTAGTTGGGCTCCGGCAAGGTGCGGCGCTCGAATTCCTCATCGATACGCCTGATCAATCGGCCCAAGTCCCGTTTGGCTCCGGGCGGAAGACGCAGCATCGCCCACTCCAGGTCATCACGGGCATCTCCCACCCCGGGCGAATCGAATGCGGAGGCGTCCAGGTAGCGTCCGGGCTCCTTGAAGGCCCACTCGAAGCACGAGAGCGCCTTGGCGACCGCGTTGGGCCACATCTCCTGGTCTTCGACCCGGCGGATCGCTGCACGAGTCCGCGCGGAGACACCAGGGACCCTCAGCACCGGGTACTGCCATCGTGGCCGCCACCGCTCTGCACGGACGGCCTTGGGACGCCTACGTGGCATCGCCCTTTCGGATCAGCATGGGGTGATCCTGCCATGGCTGGGCACCCGCACGCACCGGCTATAAGCCGGAGCGGGAGTTCCCGAGTGGGCGTCAAGTCCGTTTCTGACAGCGGCTGCGTCCGGGTCGTTCGAGGAGCCCTTGGCGGCCGAGTCGTCCCAGGCATGCTCCGGACCTCGGCTTTGTCCTACGACCACCGTACGAACGTACCGTCGCCGTCATCGCAGAGGCGTGGTGTCTCCGGAACGGCGTAGCCGGGGAGGCGGATCTCCGTGCCCTCGGCCAAGGCGTCGGCGAGGTCCCGGAACATGTGCGACAGGCTGTCCCACACCTTCACCGGGCCCTCCGTGTCCCCGCCGTGGAGACCGTGCAGCACGTTCCCGTACCGGTCTCCCGCACGGTGGTCGACGATGAGCTTGCCTCCGGTGTTGTCCGTGGCGATGGGAACCCACCGGACGTGGAACAGGTATCCGTAAACCCCTTCATATATGTCCCGCAGGCCGGGGTCCTCCGACTCGTTCTCGTCGACCCACTCGGCGATCGCCTCCTCCTGTGCTCGCTGGCCGTCGAGCATCGCCCCGGCGCTGTGCAGGATGAATCCCTTGGGGAGGATGACGCCGGGACCGCCATGGCCCTTCACGGCTGTCACTCCGTCGTGGCGCCGCAGCCAGGTCGCCAGGTCGGGGTGCAGGGTGAACCGGCGATCGGTGATGAAGTCGATGTCGTCCCGGGCGGCGGGGGGGTTCAAGGCGGCGTGATCCGCGGGCGCATGGGCCTCCAGCCATGCATCGAGGCGGGCGAGGGTGACATCGAGGTCGTCGGTCATCTGGCAACCATACGAGCTTCACACCTCCCGCATCGGGGCAAGAGAGGTTCGGTGAGCGCTCTCGGCGACTGCCCGGCACGATGACTGGCAGCTCGGAGTCGCCTGCGGCCTCAACCGGTGTCAACCTGCCCCGATGCGGGAGGTGTTGCCATCGCGGACGTCACTCGATCGGTGGCCGAGCCGAACGCTCAGCCATGCTCCTGGGACGGCGCCCCGGTGAGCGCGCCGCCCCTTGTACGAGATCGGTCACGATGGGGACCGGGCTGTCGGACCGGAGGAGAGCTGAACGTCGGCGGGTGCCGGCTTCGGCGATCGCCGTCTCGAGGTGGCGCTCTGCGTGGGCGCCAAGTCCCGTTCCTGTTGATGTGGTGTCACCCGTGAGTGGGTGACGGGACGGTTTCGCGCCGACCGTACTCGAACGCGATCAGACATGCGGAGCGCCGCTGTCCGCCGCCAGGCGGGCGAGCCACTCGCGCAGCAGGTGCTGCTCGGCGTTGCTCAGGACATCGGCATCGTCAGGGAGAGCGGCGCGCAGCGCGCGGGCCGCCGCGGCGGGGCCGGTCTCCGCGGCGGGGACCGTCGGCTCGGCGCGGGTGACGGCGGCGATCATGGACTCGCGGAGGATGGTCAGCAGTGCCGGATTGCGGCGTTCGGCGGGGGTGGAGTGCCATGTGGTGACCGCGCCCTGGCCGGTTGCCCGGATGATCTGGGTGGCCAGTTCCTCGTCGACCCGCAGCCACCCCCCGGCCGCCAGCCGGCGTACCCGCCCATGGAGGATCTCCAGGCCCGCGCGGTGTGCCGCGTCCGTCGTCCGGCCGGTGGCCCGGTTCATCACCGCGAACAACTCCGGGCGGGAGACCCCGAACTCCACCACCATGTCCCAGCCGCGGCGCAGCTCCTCCACCGGGTCCAGCGGGTCGGGGTCGAGCTGCGCGCGCTTGCTCTGGAGGAACTGCGCGTATCCGTGCTCGGCGACCGCCTCCAGCAGCCCTTCCTTGTCGCCGAAGAGGCGGTAGATGGCGGGCGGCTGCATCCCGGCCGCGGCGGCGACCGCACGGGTGCTCACCGCGTCGGGACCGCCGCTCTCCAGCAGCTCGACCGCCGCCTCGACGATACGGCGACGAGGGCTGTCGGATGTCTCACGGGTAGCCATGTACCAATGATATCGAAGATTGCTTCCACTGATATTTCCAGTGTTACCGTTTGGGTGATTCCACTGGAAACAATGTCGGGAGAACCCAATGATCATCGTGACCGGAGCCACCGGAAAGCTCGGCCGCCGTACCGTCGAGCGCCTGCTGGAGCGCGTCCCCGCCGACCGCGTCGGCGTCAGCGTCCGTGACCCGCACAAGGCCCAGGACCTTGCCGACCGCGGCATCCGTGTCCGGCAGGGCAGCTTCGACGATCCCGCCTCGCTGGTGCACGCCTTCGAGGGCGCCGAGCGGCTGCTCCTCGTCTCCCTCGACCGCACGGGCCAGGAGTGCGTCACCGGCCACCGCGCCGCCATCGACGCCGCCGTGCAGGCCGGCGTCGGCCGCATCCTCTACACCAGCCAGATGGGCGCCGCCCACGACTCCCGCTTCCAGGCCTGCCGCGACCACGCCCGGACCGAGGACCTGCTGCGTGCCACCGGCCTGCCCTGGACCGCGCTGCGCAACGGCTTCTACGCCTCCAGCGCCCTGCAGTTCCTGGAGTCCGCCCGCCACACCGGCGACATCGCCCTCCCCGCCGACGGCCCCGTCGCCTGGACCGGCCACGACGACCTCGCCGAGGCCACTGCGGCGATCCTCGCCGGGGAGGCCCGCTTCGAGGGGCCCACCCCGCCGCTCACCGGACCGGCGGCGCTCGACTTCGGCGCCGTCGCCGAGATCGCGTCACGGGCCACCGGACGGCCCTTCACCCGTACCGTCGTCCCCGACGGGGCCTTCCGCGAGCAGGCCTTGGCGCACGGCGCCGCGGCCCCGATCGCCGACCTGCTGCTGGGCATCTTCGCCGCGGCGCGCAACGGCGAGTTCGCCGCCGTCGACTCGACGCTGGCCGAGCTGATCGAGCGGGAGCCCGCAACCCTCCGCACCCAGTTGGAGCGTGCCTGGGCCGAATAGATCCATGGGCGGTCACCCGACTCGCGAGTCGCCGGTACGCCCGCTCGGCCCCTCCGCTGCAGGGCCCGGGACGCAGACCGTCTGCGCTTCCGGGCCCGTTTCCGCAGAGTTTCCCGTACGTGATGCGCGCCACGTACGGATCTTCGGCGAGGCAGTACGCTGAGCACATGCTTTCGCTCGTTCGACGCCGCCACGTGGACTACGTCCGCGTCACAAGCATGGGCTGTCGACGCTTCCTCTGAGCCGTCCGGCCTCTCTGCGCGGTCTCGCGCTTCTGCGTTATCTGCGGTTCACAGCCGCCCGCGCTTCCTCTTCTCCGTCCACCCGGCACCCCTGCGCCAGCTCACCCATGGCGGGCGCGCGGGACCCCGTACACCCGCGGATGCACCATGACGAACGTGACCCGGACGACCGCGAAGCCGTCGTACCGGCAATTGCCGATCATCGATCTTTCCGCCGCCGACCGAGGGCCGCAGGCCCGCGCGCTGCTGCACAGCCACTTGCGCAGTGCCGCCCATGACGTGGGCTTCTTCCAGCTCGTGGGGCATGGGGTGAGCGAGGCGGAGACTCAGGGGTTGCTTTCCGCCATGCGACGGTTCTTCGCCCTGACGGAGGCCGAACGGCTCACGATCGACAATGTGAACTCGCCGCACTTCCGGGGATACACAAGGACGGGTGACGAGCGGACCGGCGGCCGGCAGGACTGGCGCGATCAGCTCGACATCGGGGCCGAGCGGCCCGCGCGGGTGCCGGCGCCCGGCGAACCGGCGTACTGGTGGCTGCAGGGGCCCAATCAGTGGCCGGCCGGGCTTCCCGAGCTGCGGGTGGCCGCCCTGCGGTGGGTGGAGCGGCTCAGTGCAGTCGCCGAGAAGCTGCTGCACGAACTGCTCGCCTCGATCGGGGCGCCCGCCGATTTCTACGACTCGGTCTTCGGGGAGCGGGCACATCCGCATCTGAAGCTGGTGCGGTATCCGGGGAATGCGGGGAACGGGGCCGATCAGGGGGTGGGAGCCCACAAGGACTACGGGTTCCTGACCTTGCTGCTCCAGGATCAGGTGGGTGGGCTTCAGGTGCAGCGGGAGGACGGGCTGTTCCACGACGTGCCGCCGCTGCCCGGTGCCTTCGTCGTGAATCTGGGGGAGTTGCTGGAGGTGGCCACCAATGGATATCTCGTCGCCACCAATCACCGGGTGGTGTCGCCGCCCAGTGCCGTCGAGCGGTTCTCCGTGCCGTTCTTCTACAATCCCCGGCTGGACGCGCGCGTGGAGCCGCTGCCCTTCCCGCACGCCTCCGCCGCCCCCGGCGTGACCGACGATCCGGCCAATCCTCTGTTCGCCGAGTACGGGTTCAACGAGCTGAAGGGCAAGCTGCGGGCGCATCCGCTCGTCGCGGAGCGGCATCACGCGGAGCTGCTCAGCCCCGCGTGATCACGCTCGTCCGGTGCAGTGGCGGGTCAGCTCGGTCATCACCGGGGTGACCCGCCGCAGACGGGCGCCGACGTCATCCGAAGTAGTTGTCGAACGTCCGCTGGAACTCCCCGCCCGCGAAGCGGTCCCAGTTGACCGACCACGTCATCAGGCCGCGCAGGGCGGGCCAGGTGCCATGCGGCGTGTACGAGCCGCAGTTGGTCTTCTTCGTCAGGCAGTCCAGGGCCTTGGTGACCTCGGCCGGGGCGACGTAGCCGTTGCCGGCGTTGGTGGACGCCGGCATGCCGATCGCGATCTGGTCCGGGCGCAGCGCAGGGAAGACGTTGTTGGCGTTGCCGGCCACCGGGAAGCCCGAGAGCAGCATGTCGGTCATGGCGATGTGGAAGTCCGCGCCGCCCATGGAGTGGTACTGGTTGTCGAGGCCCATGATGGGGCCCGAGTTGTAGTCCTGGACGTGCAGCAGGGTCAGGTCGTCGCGCAGGGCGTAGATCACCGGAAGATAGGCCCCGCACCGCGGGTCCTGGCCGCCCCACTGGCCCGTGCCGTAGAACTGGTAGCCCATCTGCACGAAGAAGGTCTCGGGCGCCATGCTCAGGACGAACTTGGAGCCGTACCTGGCCTTCAGGGTCTTCAGCGCCGAGATGAGGTTCACGACGGTCGGCGTCTTCGGGTTCTTGAAGTCCGTGTCGTCGGTGTTCAGCGACAGGGAGTGGCCCTCGAAGTCGACGTCCAGGCCGTCGAGGCCGTACTCGTCGATGATCTTCGAGACGGACGAGACGAAGGTGTCGCGGGCTGCCGTCGTGGTCAGCTGGACCTGACCGTTCTGTCCGCCGATGGAGATGAGCACCTTCTTGCCGGCCGCCTGCTTGGCCTTGATCGCCGCCTTGAAGTCTGCGTCGCTCTCCACGTTCGGGCATTCGGTGACCGGGCAGCGGGTGAAGCGGATGTCGCCCGAAGTGGTGGACGTGGGCTCGCCGAAGGCCAGGTCGACGACGTCCCAGCTGTCGGGGACGTCGGCCATGCGCGTGTAGCCGGCGCCGTTGGCGAAACTCGCGTGGAGATAGCCGACCAGAGCATGGGTGGGCAGGTCGGCGGATCCTCCGCCGCCCGACCCCGCGGTCGTCGTCGCCGTCACCGCCGTCGACCTCGCCGACTCGCCGGCGGTGTTCACACCGGCGACCTGGAACGTGTACGCGGTGGCGGCGGCCAGGCCGGTCACGGTGGCCGAAGTGCCGGTCACCGTCTGGACCTTGACGCCGTCGCGGTAGACCGCGTAACTCGTCGCGCCGCTTGCCGCCGACCAGGACAGGGCGACGCTGGAGGAGGTGACGGCACCGGCCGTCAGGCCGGTCGGCGCGGCGGGCGGCTGGCCGGCCGGGGCGCCCGGACCGAACACGGAGACGTCGTCGGCGTAGTACGCGCCGGTGTTGTACCAGCCGTGGGTGTAGATCGTCACCTGGGTGGTGGACGCGCCGGTGCGGAACGTCGTCGTGAGCTGCTGCCAGTCGGAGGCGGCCTGGGTCCACGTGGAGACGTCGGTGGTGCCGGTGCCGCTCGCGCCGAGGTAGACGTAGGACCCGCGGACGTAACCGGACAGTGTGTACTGGGAGTTCGGCTGTACGGTCACCGTCTGCGAGCACTGCGCGTAGTCATTGCCGGCCGGGATCGCCTGCAGTGCCGAGGTGCCGGTGCGGACGGGGCTGGTGACCGACTTGCCGGCCGTGCAGCTCCAGCCGTCCAGTCCCGCCTCGAAGCCGCCGTTGCGGATGAGTTCGGCGTCGGCGGCCTGTGCGGCCGACGTGAGTGCGGCGATACCGGACACGGCCAGTGCCGCAGTCGTCAGCAGGGCGAGGACAGGTCTGGGGCGGTCCACAAGTGCCTCCGGGTGGGGGGTGGTTGAACTGCGGAGCGCGCTCAATTTGGTCCAGACCAATTCGTTTGTCAAGGCCCGCGGCGGACAGTCCCTGCCCCCGTCCAGCCCTCACTTCCCCCAGGGCGACTCCCCGGAGGACCACGTGCTGTGAGGCGCTGCGCCGGTCACCTCGGGAACTGTCGGTCCGTTCGGGAACCGGTGGGGGCGCCGCTGCCGAGAGCCCACGACTCGATGTCGCGGTAATGGATCGGCCCGCGGCTGCGCCCGGCATTGCTGCCGACCAGGTGCAGACGTTCGGCAGGCCAGGGCAGACCCGTGAATTCGGCCAGGGCTTCAGCGATCTCCCCAGCCGACGACCGATCTCC
This sequence comes from Streptomyces sp. NPDC001443, assembly GCF_053597355.1. Lineage (NCBI taxonomy): Bacteria > Bacillati > Actinomycetota > Actinomycetes > Kitasatosporales > Streptomycetaceae > Streptomyces > Streptomyces sp. NPDC001443. The sequence continues at coordinate 94,206 of NZ_JBSFIA010000017.1, read as the reverse complement.
TCGGCGGGCACGCGCCAGCGTCAGATGGGGGCGCAAGGGCCGCTCTTCGAAGGCGATCCCGCAGTTCTTGACCGCGGTACGCACATCGGCGGCGAGCACGTGCAGCGCATCGAGGTCTCCGTCGACTCCGCTCCACAGCACGCGGTCGTCGAAGTCTCCGCTGCCGCGCAGGGACAGGGGGATCGGCTGTCGCCCGGCAGCGAGTTCGGCGAGCGGCGCCTGCAGCAGCAGCGCTGTCTCGGGCGGCAACTCTCCGAGGAACGCCAGAGTGATGTGCCAGTCCTCCACCCGGTTCCATCGCATGTGCGGATGCGTGCCGTAGGCGGAGTGCAGTTCCCGGGCCAGTTCCTCCTTGGCGTGGTCGGGCGGGGCGAGGGCGATGAACACGCGAACGGTGGAGGGGCGGGTCTGATCGGTCACAACACAGTTCCTGTCGGGGACGGCGGGTCGCTCTCCACGGACGATACGAGGGCGGAGGACCCGGAGCCTCGGCGCGGGTCTGTCGCGGCGGCCGTGCCGGCCACCGCGACAGCGATCACGACCGGCGACGACGCGGCCGCGCTCGCCCCGGGCGGCCCCGGCAGCGGTCCGGCGCGGATCAGGCCGGAGTGAAGGAACCCGGCCGATGGGTAGCCTGCGGCCGGCACCTCGCGCAGACGGGCAGCCTCGGGCATCCCGTCGTGCACGGGGTCCATGGCAGGGAGCCCCGGGTACGCCCGTGCCACGGCGGCGCAGACGGTGTCCGCGACCGTCTCGGCCTGGCGGCCGCACGAGCCCGTCGGTCGCCGAGTCGACGCTCGGTGACGGGTCGACTCGGCGGCCGACGGGCCCCGGCGGGCGGGCGGGTCAACGCAGCCCGGCGAAGAGGTCGTTCTCGGGCACGGCCGCGCCGGTGGTGTCCTGGACGCGTACGAAGGTCTCGACCCCCATCAGCTCGGTGAACCTCTGCCGGCCCATCTTGAGGAAGAAGATGTTCTCGCCCTGGCTGGCGTGCGCGGCCAGCGCGTCGAACTTCTGAGCGCCGAAGGCGGAGGTGTCCACCCAGGTGGTGATCTCCTCGTCGGGGAGCCCGATCTCGGCCATCGCGGCGGCCTCGGCGGGATCCGGCTCCTGCCAGTCGGCGCCGAACTCGCGCATGGTCTCCCCGAACCGCTGCATCATCGAGCGGGGCGCGGTCGTCCAGTACACCTTCGGTGTCCGCGCGGTCATGGCGAGCGCCGCCATCGTGATGCGGTTGGCCTGGATGTGGTCGGGGTGGCCGTAGAAGCCGTTCTCGTCGTAGGTGACGACCACATCGGGCCGATAGCGCCGCAGGAGTTCCGAGAGCCGGGCGGCGCCCTCCTCGACGGGCGTCCGCCAGAAGGATCCGGGGGCGTCGTTGTCCGGCCAGCCCATCATCCCGGAGTCGGCGTAGTCCAGCGTCTCCAGGTGGCTGACCTTCAGGACTTCGCAGCTCGCCTCGAGTTCGCGACGTCGCATCGAGGCGACGGCCGCCGGATCGTGCCCGGGCTCGCCCGGCTTGACACCCCCCGGTCCGTCGCCGCAACCGCCGTCGGTACACGTCACGAGGACCGTGCGGATGCCCTCCGCCGCGTAGCGCGCGAGGACACCTCCCGTCCCCGTGGCCTCGTCGTCGGGGTGGGCGTGTACCGCCATGAGCGTCAAGGGCCGGTCATTCATGAACAAGTCCTCCGGTGTGAAAAGGCTTCTGTCCGAACCCGGGGCGGACGGACGGGTGGCCGCCCCGGCATCGGGTGGCCGGACGCACCCGACCCGAGGGCCCAGGATCGCCTCCGGCGGACGACCTTCCGGTATCTCCGTGCCCCGCCCGCGCGGCCCCGCTCCCTCGACCGGTGCAACAGCGCCGGCCGGACCGGCTGTTCCCGCCGTGCCCGAGAACATCTCTGGACGACGGCTCCCACTCCCGGGCCGTTCGCTGCCGGATCTGCCGGATCTGCCGGTGAGCCTTCCATGCGTTCGAAGGCTCCATGCATCCGCTCGGGCCCGGCGCACGGGCCGCGAGGGGCGCATGACACGCGGGTCGGGAGCTGCGTGGCGGGGCAGCCGGGGACGACCGGGCCCAGTGCGCCCGCGAGCGGCGCGCATCGGGCGTACTGACGCGGTGTTGTACCCCGCTCATGTTCAGGGGTGGGTGGGGAGGACCTGGTCGAGTCCGGCGATGCCGAAGATCCGGCTGACGCGCTCGGAGGCGGCGGCCGGGGCGATGCCGGCGTGGGCCTGGAGGGGCGACGTCGCGGCAGGCGATCAGGACGGTGATACCGCTGGAGTCGCAGCAGGTGGTGCCGCCGAGGCCGAAGACGACGGCACGCCGGGTCTGCCGTCGGCCGGGCGGGCGCACGCCGGTGGTTGTCACCCTCGTGCGCCCGGCGATGACTTCAGGTCGAAGCAGGCCGCAAGGCCTCCGGATCCGGGCGGAAGGTCTGGCGCAGCTCGCCCAGACCTTGGATTCGGCTGACCAGGACGTCGTCGGGGCCGAGGAAGCGCTGCGGCACCCGACGGTTGCCGACGCCCGAAGGCGTTCCCGTGAAGACGAGGTCACCCGGGTGGAGCGGGCAGACCGCGCTGATGAACTCGATCAGCCGGGGAACCGAGAAGATCATCTCGCTGGTCCGGGCGGCCTGGACGCTCTCGCCGTTGAGCAGGCACTCGATGGCCAGATCGTCACGGTCGGCGAGCTCGTCCGGGGTGACCAGGGCAGGTCCGGTCGGGCCGAAGCCGGGATAGGACTTGCCCAAGGAGAACTGGGCCGGCTTGCCGGTCAGTTGCAGCCGCCGTTCGGACAGGTCCTGGCCCACGGTCAGGCCGGCGACGACCTCCCATGCCTCGGCGGCCGGGACACGGTGGCAGGCCCGGCCGATCACGGCCACCATCTCCAGCTCCCAGTCGACGTTGCCGTCGGGCAGTTCGACCTCGGCGTGGGGGCCCGTGATGCACGAGGGGAACTTGGTGAAGAGCAGCGGGATCTCGGGAGCGACGTAGCCCGCCTCGGCCGCGTGCGGCCGGTAGTTCAAGGCGACGGCGAATACCTGCCGGGGACGGGGGACGGGTGCGTTCAGGTCGGTTTCGCGGTAGGGCGTCGGGGCGGGCAGTTCCGCCTGCCCGGCCCAGGCGACGAACTCGTCCCATTCGGCCAGGAGTTGCATCGGGTCGGAGCCGAAGCGGCCGTGGGAGGCGGTGGCGATGTCGACCGCCCCGTCCCCGACGAGGAGGACGGCGCGGTCGGCCAGCGTGGCGAGTCGCATCCGGCTCTCCTCAGTTCGTCGGACCGTAGAGGTCGATCGAGTACGGTTCGCTGTCGTGCGCGTCCTTCCAGGCGATCACCGGATTGCGCAGGGTGCCGACCCCTTCGATCTCGGCTTCGATCCGGTCGCCCGCTCGGAGGTAGAAGTCGAAGGGGTTGGGCTGCACCGCCGCGACCCCCGAGATCGTTCCGGTGGTGACGATGTCGCCGGCGCTGTAGCCCTGCGCCGAGTGGTAGGCCACCAGATGCGGGATGGAGATCACCATCTGCCGTGTGTTGCCGGTCTGCCGCCGCTCGCCGTTGACGCGCAGCTCCATGGCGAGCGCCTGCGGGTTCGGCACCTCGTCCTTGGTGACGATCCACGGGCCGATGGGGCAGAAGGTGTCGATCGCCTTGGAGAAGGAGAAGACGCCGGACTGCATCTCGCGGCGTTGGATGTCGCGGGCGGTGATGTCGTTGAAAACGGTGTAGCCGGCGATGTAGTCCTCGGCTTCCTCCGGGCCGAAGAACTTGCCGCTCCTGCCGATCACGATCGCCAGCTCGAGCTCGTAGTCGAGCTCCTCGGTGAGTCCCTCGGGGTAGACGATCGCCTCGTCGGGGCCGATGATCGCGTCGACGTTCTGGAAGAAGACGATGCCCTTGTGCACCGGGTGCGACCAGTCCACGGCGGTCAGTTCGTCGTGGTGGTCGGTGAAGTTGCCGGCCGTGTGGAAGAACTTCTTCGGCACGATCGGTGCCCGCAGACGTACGTCCGCGAGGGCGAAGCGCCGGCCGGTCTCGCCGACCTCGCCGCCGCGCTCGAAGTAGTCGCGCATCGACGGAACGTCGAGTTCCACCACGTCATCGCCGTCGAGGCGGCCGACCTGGCCGTTGTCGAAGGTCACGAGTTTCATGCGGGGTCTCCTGGTTGTCCGACGCGGAAGACGCGCAGCTGGAGCGCGAGCGTCGCGTAGTAGCCCACCAGGACGGTGAGCTCCACCACCGCCTCCATGCCGTTCAATGAAACGGCGCGGCCGAAGAGCGCGTCGTCGGCGTCGCCGCTCGCCACCAGCGCCGTCACGAGATCGGCCGCGGCCGCTTCCGCCGGGTCGCTCGGCTCCGGTGCCGTGCCGGAGCGGATGGCGACGAGCTGGGCGTCGCTGAGGCCGGCCGCTCGGCCGATCGGCTCGTGGGCGTACCGCTCGAAGGCGCAGTCCCAGTGCGCCGCGACGATCAGGACGGCCGTCTCACGAACGCGGTCGCTCAGTGTGGAGCGGTACCTGAGGGCCGATCCGAGTTCCTGCAACGCGGATCCGACGGCCGGGGCGTGCAGCATCGCGTTGAACGGTCCGTTCAGACGTCCTTCGCCGTCCGTGAGGGAGAAGTGCTGTGGACCGTTCGCTCGGGGGCCGCCCGCGATGGCGTCGTAGAGGACACGTTGCGCGGCGTCCAGTTCATGGGGTGTGAGGCGGGGGAGGCGGGTCATGCCCTCACCCTGCGGCGGACGCCGGGCCGTGGCGACGGGCATGCCGGGCAATGGCATGCCGGACCCGGCGTGTGCCGGTGAATGAAACACCTGTAGTGCGCGTCACCCGGGCCGCCTTGGATGCTCGGCATGACGGATTGGCTCGGACTTCATGATCGCGCTGCTCTCGTCGCCGGTGCCGGTGGCATCGGCGCGGCGGCCGCGCTGGCCCTCGCCCGACAGGGCGCGCGCGTGGTGGTGGCGGATGTCGACGAGGAACGGCTGGCAGGACTGACGGAGCAGGCCGCCGAACTCGGCGTGGGCCTCGACACGCGGGTCGCCGACCTCACCGACGCCGAGGACGCCCGCAAGGCCGTCGCCGGTGCCGCCGCAGCGCTGGGAGGCCTCGACGTCTTCCTCCACGCCGTCGGGACGAACGACCGGCGGCCCGCTCTGGAGACGCCCGACGAGGTCTGGCAGCGGATCATCGACGTGAACCTCAAGAGCGCGGTCTGGACGGCGCAGGCGGCGGGCGCGCTGATGGTCGACGCAGGGTACGGCCGGATCGTGTTCGTCTCGTCCGTCTCCGGTCTGCTCGCCCACGCCCATCACGCGCCGTACGCCGCGACCAAGGGCGGCGTCAACCAGCTCTGCCGGGTCATGGCCCGTGAATGGGCACCCCACGGGGTCACGGTCAACGCGATCGCACCCGGCTACACCGAGACCGACCTGACGCGCACCTACCTGGACAGGCCCGGCATGCGGGAATCCATGGTCGGCCTGGTGCCGGCCGGCCGTCTCGGCACGACCGACGACCTGGTCGGACCGCTCCTCTTCCTCAGCTCCGCCCGGTCCGCGTTCGTGACGGGCCACGTCATGTACGTCGACGGCGGCCGGACCCTTGTCTGAAAGGCAGCACTTCTCATGACTTCCCCCCATCGATTCGCCGACAGGGTCGTTCTGGTCACGGGCGCCGGCACGGGCCTCGGTGCTGAGATCGCCGTCCGTGCCGCACAAGAGGGCGCCGACGTCGCGATCCACTACCGCAGCTCCGAGGCCGGGGCCCGCCGCACCGCGGAACGGGTCGAGGCGGAAGGGCGCAAGGCCTTCCTCGTCAGGGCCGACATCGTCGAGTGGGCCCAGATCAAGCGCATGGCCGACGAGGTGTGGAACCACTTCGGCCGCCTCGATGTCGCCGTCAACAACGTGGGCGACATGGCCAGCGAGCAGATGTCCTGGCGGGAGATCACCGAAGAGGCCGTCGATCACACTCTGGCCGTCGACCTCAAGGGCACCCTGATGTGCACCCACGAATTCGGCTCACGCATGCTTGAGCAGCCCCAAGGGGGCGCGATCGTCAACGTGGGTTCGACCGTCGTGGTGCGCGGCAGCGCCCGCGCGCCTCAGTACGCGGCCGCCAAGTACGGCGTTCTGGGCATCACCAAGTCCTACGCACAGGCGTTTGCGCCCAAGGTCCGGGTGAACACCTTCGCGCCGGGCTTCATGGAGACGGAGCGGATGCTCGGCAGGGAGGACTACAGGACCGGCCGGGGAGACAAGCTGCGGGAGATGACACCGATGCGCCACATTCCCCGGCCCGAGGAGGTCGCAGGCGCGGCGCTCTTCCTCGCGACGCCCGACGCCACCCACATCACCGGCAGCTACTTCGTGGCCGACGGCGGCTACAACATGATCGGAGCCTGACATGACTGCCCAGCGCGTCCTCTTCGTCAACGGTGCTGTCTTCGACGGATCGGGAGAGCCGGCGTTCACCGCCGACGTGGTGGTCGAAGGCGACACGATCGAGGCCGTGGTCGCCGGAGGCGGCGTGGCGGCGCGGCCGGGAGACCGGGTCGTCGACTGCGCGGGCAGGACGGTCATGCCCGGCATGGTCGAGTCCCACTGCCACCTGACCTTCCCTTCGGCGGTCGGGCACATCGATCCGACCTTCAACCCGCCGCTGGACGTCAGCTTCTTCCATCACATGCCGACGCCGGACGAGCACCTCGAGATCGCCGGGCGCAACGCTCGCATCCTGCTCGACCAGGGCTTCACCAGCGCCTATTCGGCGGGCTCGCTCACTCCGGTACCGACCGAGGTCGTCCTGCGGGACCGGATCAAGGCCGGTGCGGCAGTCGGACCGCGGATGCGCGCGGCGTCCTTCGAGCGGGACAACAACCCGGTGCGGATGGGTCCCGACGGTCCGCGCGAGCAGAAGACCGGTCCGGACGCCGTACGCGAGTTCATCCGCGAACAGGCGGCTCTCGGCTTCGACAGCGTGAAGCTTCTGATGAGCAACGACGACGTCTTCTTTGCCGGCGGCTCGATGGTCACGCAGTACAGCGCAGAGGAGGCGCGTGCCGCCGGTGAGCAGGCCCGCGAGTCCGGAGTGTGGCTCAACTGCCACGCCCAGAACCCCGAGTCCATCAAGCTGGCCGTCACCAGCGGCTTCCGCTCGATCTACCACTGTTCCTACGCGGACGCGGAGGCCGTCGATCTGCTCGACGAGGCGAAGGACTCGATCTTCCTTTCGCCGGCGGTCGGCATCATGTGGGCCAATGTCCACGAGGGCGAGGAGTTCGGCATCGACCCGGCGACGGCCGAGGAGATGGGCTCGGTGAAGTCGCTCGAGGCGATGACGCGGCTCTACCCCGAGCTGCGCAAGCGCGGTCTGCGCGTGCTGCCCGGTGGCGACTACGGCTTCCCGAACAATCCGATCGGCCGCAATGCCCGCGACCTCGAGCTGTTCGTGAAGCTCTTCGGCTACACCCCGCTCGAGGCGCTCAAGGCCGCCACCTTCTACGGCGGTCAGGTGCTCGACATGCCGGTCGGTCACCTGGTCCCGGGCCACCTGGCGGACGTTCTCGTCGTGGACGGCGACCCGACCCAGGACGTCACGGTGCTCCAGGACGCCGACAACCTTCTCGCCATCATGCAGGGCGGCCGCTTCCACAAGCGGGCCGACCGGCTCGCGCTGTCCGTCGCATGAGGAGCTTTTCCGGCGTCGAGTACGGCGCGGTCCCGGGCTTTCGTCCGTTGGAGCTCGATCTGCACGTGCCCGAGCTCTCCGCCGACGAGGCGAAGTCCCGGGTGGCGGTCATCGTCCACGTGCACGGTGGCGGGTGGCGACGCGGCTCGCGCCGCCACCCACTGCCCCGCCTCCGGGAGGAGTTCTACCCGGCGATGGTGCGCGCGGGTTTCGCCGTCGCCGCGATCGACTACCGCCTCAGTGGCGAGGCGACCTATCCGGCGGCTGTCGAGGACGTCCGGGCCGCGGTGGCGGCGGTCGCCGGGCTGCTGGCCGAACACGGGGTGAGCGCGGGCCCGGTCTTCCTGTGGGGTGACTCGGCGGGCGGCCACCTCGCGTTGCTGGCGGCGCTCACCGGCGCGGAGGCGGCCGGCGTGGTGGCCTGGTTCCCGGTGACCGACCTGGCCGCCATGCCCGGATCGTCCGACCCGCGGACGCGCGAGGCCCTGTTCCTCGGCGCTCCCACCGGCGCGGTGCCCGAGCTGGCACGCGAGGCGAGCCCGATCACCCACGTCCGCGCCGACGCGCCGCCGATGCTGGTCGTGCACGGAGACAGCGACACGATGGTGCCGTACAGCCAGAGCACGACCTTCGTGTCCGCGCTCATCGCGTCGGGCGGCACCGCCGAACTCGTCCTCGTGCCCGGCGCCGGTCATTTCTGGGACGGTGCCGAGGACCCGTCGGCCATCCACCGACAGGCGATCGGGTTCCTGCGTGACCTGGCGGAGGCATGAGTCGTCCGTTGCTGCCGGGCTTCAACCCGGATCCCAGCGTGGTGCGGGTGGGAGACGACTACTTCCTCGTCACCTCGTCGTTCGAATACCTTCCCGGGCTTCCGGTCCATCACAGCACCGACCTGCGCAACTGGCGTCGGATCGGGCACGTGGCGACCCGTCCCGAACAGGTCCGGCTCGACCGGGTGCCGACTCCGGGCGGTGTCTGGGCCCCGACACTGCGGTACCGAAACGGCGTCTTCCACCTGATCGTCACCGTCTTCCTCGGCGGGCGCGGCTGCGTCGTGTTCACCGCGACGGACCCGGCGGGCCCGTGGAGCGACGGCGTGCCGATTCCGGCGGTCGACGGCATCGACCCCGATCTCGCCTGGGACGAGGACGGCACGGCGATCGTCACCTTCGCGCGCCATCCCGACCCGGTCCAGCAGGTCCGGGTCGACCTCTCCACGGGGGAGGCGCTGGAGGCGCCGCGGGCGATCTGGCGGGGCAGCGGGCTGTACTCCCCGGAGGGGCCGCACCTCTACCAGCGGGGCGAGTGGTGGTACCTCGTGGTGGCCGAAGGCGGCACCGACCGCGGCCACGCCGTGACGGTCGCCCGCGCACGGCGTCCCGAAGGCCCGTTCGAGGGTTGCCCGGCCAACCCCGTCCTGACGGCTTCCGGCACCGGTTCGCCGGTGCAGAACCTCGGTCACGCGGACCTGGTCGAGACCGATCGGGGCACGGCGTTTGTCTGCCTGGGCGTCCGGCCCGTGGGACTGGCCAAGTCGTTCTCCCCCCTCGGCAGGGAGACCTTCCTGGGGACCGTCGACTGGGTGGACGGCTGGCCGCAGGCCCGACTGGCCGACCTGCCGCCGTCGCCACCGGAAGAGGTCGACCACGACTTCACGACGCCGTCGGCGCTCCGCGACCCCGAGTGGATCGCGGTGCGCCGGCCGGCGGCCGAGTTCGCCCGGACCGTCCCCGGCGGGCTGCTGATCTCGAGTGCCGCAAGCACCGGGCTTGACGGGCTGCGCCCGGCGTTCCTCGGCCGCAGGCAGCGGCACCTGGCGGCCACCGTCAGCGCGGCGTTCGACGTCCGTGCGGGGACCGGCGGCCTGGCCCTGCGCAATGCGGAGGACAACGTCGTCGCGCTGGAGGCGCGTGCGAGCGCCGCGGGAGTCGAGGTCACCGCGCGCGCCGTCGTGGCCGGCTTCGACCGGAGCTGGCACGCGACCCTGCCGACCGGCGAGGTCGAGCTCACCTTCACGATGACGCCGCCGCCCGCCGACTTCTCCGCGGGCGCGGTCGGCGGCGACCGGATCCGCCTGACCGCCCGGTCGGCCGGCACCCAGGTCACCCTGGCCGAGCTCGACGGCCGGCACTGGTGCTTCGAGACGGCCAAGGCGTTCACCGGCCGTGTGGTCGGCCCCTTCGCGAGCGAGGGCGACGTGATCGTCCGCCGGCTGCGCTACACCGGACGCGCCTGACGTTTCATTGAACGGCACGGCGCAGTGACCGGGCGCACGGCTTCCGGAACCCTGCGGTCCATGCCGATTCACCCCGAAGTTCTCAGGCGATTGAAACTGATCGAAGGCGCGCCCGACATGCGGGCCTTCTTCGAGGATCCGCAGTACGCCGAGCGGCGTGCGGCCTACCGGTCCTGGCCGGACTACGAGGTGCCCGACCTCCCCGTACGCGACACCACGGCACCGGGGCCGCACGGCCCGGTGCCGGTACGGGTCTACGGGGAACGTCCCGGTGCGGGCCCGCGGCCGTGCCTGGTCTGGATGCACGGCGGGGCCTTCATGATGGGCGACCTCGACATGCCCGAGGCCGACTGGACCGCGCGCGAAGTGGCCGTCCGCGGCGACGTGGTCGTCGTCTCGGTGGACTACCGGCTCTGCCGGGACGGGGTCCACCACCCGGTGCCGCACGACGACGTGGTCGCGGCGGTGCGCTGGGTCCGGGAGAGCGCCGCCGAACTCGGTGTCGACCCCGACCGGGTCTCGGCCGGAGGCGCGAGCGCCGGGGCCAATCTGGCGGCCGGCGCGGCGCTGAGGCTCCGCGACGAGGACCAGCGTCCCCTCGCCTGCCTGGTCTTCGCCTACGGAGTGGCCCACGCGGTCCTGCCGGCTCTGCCGCCGGAGTATCTGGCGCTGATGGACGAACTGCCGCAGGAGATGCGGATGCCGCCCGCGACGCACCGGTTCTTCAACCACAACTACCTCGGCGGCCCGCTCAGCGGGGCCGACGGCTACGCGTTCCCGATCCTCGGCGACCTGCGCGGCTCGTGTCCGACGCTGGTGCTCAACGGCGAGTACGACGACCTGCGGGTCTCCGGCGAGGGGTTCGCGGCGGCACTCGCCCGGGCGGGTGCCGACGTCCGCCAGGTGATGGTGCGCACCATGCCGCACGGCTTCTTGAACTGGGCGGCCACCCTGGAGCCCACGGCGAGGGCTCTGGATCTCATCTCCTCCACCGTGCGCCAGGCGGAACGGATCACGGCATGAGCGTCCCGAACTCCCTTGCCGTCGAGCATCTCGGAGCCCGCCCGCTCGGCCTCGGTGAACGCTCGCCGCGGCTGTCCTGGCGCCTTCCGGAGGGAACGGCGGCGCAGGAGGCGTACCGCATCCTGGCCGAGATCGACGGCACCGAGCACGACACGGGCTGGATCGAGGGCGGCGACGGCGTACTGGTCGCCTGGCCGTTCGCGCCGCTGGGCTCGGCGGCCGAGGTCGCCTGGCGGGTGCGGCTGCGGACCGATCTCGGCGAGTCCGCCTGGTCGCAACGGGCCGTCTTCGAGACCGGGCTGCTGGACGAGGGGGACTGGTCCGCCGACTGGATCCGCCCCCGGGAGCCCGGGGTCGCCCCGGCCGGTCGGCGCCCGGCCTACGCCTTGCGCCGCCGGTTCGTCGTCGACCGGCCGGTGCGCCGGGCCCGCCTCTACGCGACCGCGCACGGCGTCTACGAGACGTTCCTCGACGGCACTCGCATCGGCGACGTCGAACTCGCACCCGGATACACCCACTACACCCGTCGCCTGCCTGTCCAGGCCTACGACGTCACGGCCCTCCTCGCGCCCGGAGAGGTCACGCTCGGCGCACTGCTCAGCGACGGCTGGTTCCGTGGCCAGCTCGGCATCTTCCGGGCCGCGGACCAGTGGGGCGAACGCACGGCGTTCCTGGCGCAGCTGGAGGTCGAGTACGTCGACGGCGCTGTGACCGTGTTCGGCACGGACGCCGGTTGGGAGTGGCGGGTCTCGACCCTGATCCGCGCCGACCTCATCGCCGGCGTGACCGAGGACCGGCGTGGAGGGGGCGGGGCGAACGATCCGGACGCCGGATGGGAGCCGGTGGAGGTCGCCCCGCTCGGCTACGGGACGCTCGTCTGGTCCCCGGCTCCACCGGTCCGCCGGATCGAGGAGCTGCACCCGAGGTCCGTCACCCGGGTCGGGGACCGCCAGGTCGTCGACCTGGGGCAGAACATCAACGGCTGGGTCCGGCTCGAACGGCTCGGCCCCGAAGGCACCGAACTGACCCTGACACACGGCGAAGCACTCGGCCCGGACGGCGACGTCACCACCGAGCACCTGAAGCCGGCCGTGCCCTTCCTGCCCGAGCCGCTCCCGGCGGGACAGACCGACACCGTGGTCTCCGCGGGCCGGGCCGGTGACGCCTTCGAGCCGCGGCACACCACCCACGGCTTCCAGTACGTCCGGATCGAGGGACATCCCGAGGAACTGAGCCCCGCGGACCTGACCGGCGTGGTGGTGCACACCGACCTGCGCCGCACCGGCTGGTTCTCGTGCAGCGACGAGCGGATCGACCGGCTGCACGAGGCGGCGGTATGGAGCTTCCGCGGCAACGCCTGTGAGATCCCGACCGACTGCCCGCACCGGGAGCGCGCGGGCTGGACCGGCGACTGGCAGCTGTACGTGCCCACCGCCGCCTTCCTCTACGACGTCGCGGGCTTCTCGGCGAAGTGGCTCGCCGACGTCGCCGTCGAGCAGTGGGAGGACGGCACCGTCGCCAACATCTCCCCCCACGGTCCGATGGAGGGCCGGCAGGGTCCGACGGCGCGGTTGCAGGGCTCGGCCGGCTGGGGTGACGCCGTCGTGATCGTGCCGTGGGAGCTCTACCGCGCCTACGGCGACGAGCGGATCCTGGCCGACATGTGGCCCAGCATGGTGCGCTGGCTCGAACGCAGCGAACGGATGGCGGCATCGGGCAGACATCCGGCCCGCACGGGGCCGCGGGCCCCGCACGAGCGGTACCTGTGGGACACCGGATTCCACTGGGGCGAATGGCTAGAGCCGGGCAACGACGTCGACGACTTCGGTGCCTTCCTGGCTGCCGACAAGAGCGATGTCGCGACGGCGTACTTCGCGCACTCCGCGCGGCTGATGGCGCGGATCGCGCAGGTGCTGGACCGACCCGCCGACATGGTTCGCTACCGCGAACTCGCGGAGCGGGTCACCGCCGCCTGGCGGGCCGAGTTCGCCATGCCGGACGGCATGGTGCGCCCGGCCACCCAGGCCAACCTCGTGCGCGCACTCGCCTTCGGCCTGGTGCCCGAGGAACATCGGGCCACGGTCGTCGCCCAGCTCGTGGAACGGATCCGGGCGGCCGGGACGCATCTCGCCACCGGCTTCCTCGCGACGCCCCTCCTGCTGCCCACCCTGGTCGAACACGGCCGGGCCGACCTGGCCTACGAGTTGCTGCTCCAGGACAGCCCGCCCTCCTGGCTGCACATGATCGACCGCGGCGCGTCCACGATCTGGGAGCGGTGGAACGGCATCGACGACGACGGCACTCCGCACGAGTCGCTGAACCACTACTCGAAGGGCGCGGTGATCAGTTTCCTGCATCGCTGCACGGCGGGTCTGCGGCCGCTGGAACCCGGGTACCGGCGCTTCCGCGTGGCACCGGTGCCGGGCGGCGGTCTGACGGCCGCCTCGGCGACGCTGGAATCGCCGTACGGGCGCATCGAGGCGGCATGGCGGATCGCGGCGGAGGGATTCCGGCTCGAGGTCACCGTGCCCCCCGGAACCTCGGCGGAGGTCGCCGTGCCGGCCGGGGCGGTCCGGCTCCTCGGTCCAGGCAGGCACCTCGTCACCCGCTGAGGGGGGCAGTTCAGACCATGGCCGCGCTCGGGGCGCCCAGGGCACGTGAGATGCCCTGGGCGGCGGTGCGCACCGCGTAGCTGAGCCGGCGCGGCTGCGCTTCGCGTTCGGGAAGCAGTACGCCGATCGCGGCCACCGCCTCGTCGCTCTCGTCGAAGATCGGAGCCGCCACCGCCACCAGCGTCTCCAGTTCGGCGCGGCGGAAGATGGCGACGCGTTCCCTGCGCAGTTCCGCCAGGGTCCGGCGCATCGCCGCGGCCGGGATCAGCCGCTTGTCGGGCTCACTGTGCAGCGGACGGGAGAGGATCTCCTCCTGTACGTCGACCGGCGCGAACGCGAGGAGCGCCAGGCCCATGCCGGTCGCGTGCAACGGCATCTTGCCGCCGACCCGGTAGTGCACCTGGACCGCGCTGTGGGCCGACAGGCGCTCGACCAGGGTCGCCTGCAGTCCCTCGCGCACCGCGAGCTGCACATGCTGACGTGTCACCGCGCCGAGGTCGCTCATGAAGGGCAGCGCGGTCTGGCGCAGGCCGTGCCCCCGTGGTGCCAGCGAGGCGATCTCGAGCAGGCGCAGCCCGATCGTGTAGTAGCCGGCCTCGTCCCGTTCGAGGGCACCCCACTCCAGCAGGCGGCCGGCCAAGCGCAGCGTGGTGCTGGTCGGTATGCCGCTGATCCGGCTCAGCTCGCGAAGACTGAGTCGGCGCCGGGTCGCGTCGAAGGCCGCCAGCAGGGCCAGGGCCCGGTCGACGACGGGCTCGCCGTGGGGCGGGCGCTTGCCCCTGGGCCGGGCGGGGGCGGCTGCGTCACTCACACGACACCTTTCGGAAACACGTTTCATTCAATGGCAATCATTGCTGACGGGTGTGAGGTGCGCCACCCATTCTTCTCGGCAAGTTGGGCGAAGGCCCCGACCTGGACACCCAAGAGGCTCCGATGACCGGCTTCAACTTCAAGCGCCTGGGGGTCAGCGCGCTGGCTCTGGCTTCGATCACCGTCTCCGTGACGGCCTGCGGCGGCTCGACCGACGGTGCGGGCGGTTCCCCCGGCACCGCACTCACCCTGGGATACGACTCGGATCCCGCTCCCCAGGGCTACGACCCGCTGCTCTACGGTGCCGGCCAGCGCCTCTTCTACGAATCGGTGTACCAGTCGCTCTTCGCCGAGGGCGCCGACGGACAGGCCGTCCCGGAACTGGTCTCGAGCTTCGGCTACAACAAGGCCAACACCCAGATGACGCTGAAGCTCAAGTCGGGTGTCACCTTCACCGACGGCTCAGAGCTCACCGCGCAGCTCGTCAAGGACAACCTCGACCGCCGCAGCAACTCCAAGCTCCAGTCGTACGCGGGCTTCGCGAAGGGCGGCGCCACGGAGATCAAGGACGTGAAGGCCGCGAGCACCGACACGGTCGTCCTCACCTTCGCGGCACCGCAGGCCACGTTCCAGACCAACCTGGCAGGCATCCCCGGCATGATCGTCGGGCAGCGGGCGATCAGCGACCCGAGCACGCTGAACCAGGGGCCCGACGGCTCCGGGCCGTACAGGATGACGGCCTCGGTCAAGGGCAGCAGCTACACCATGACCCGGCAGCCGGGGGCCGGCGCGACCACCCATCCGTTCAAGACGGTCGTGTACAAGGCCTACCTGGACAAGAACGCACGCCTGAACGCCCAGATCTCGGGCCAGACGGACGCGTCGATCATCGACACGTCGACGGAGCGGACAGCGGCGTCCAACCATGTCGCGCTCGCCAGGAACGGCGGCACGATGCTGGACATCCTGGTCTTCGACAAGAGCGGTGCGACATCCAGGCCGTTCGCCGACCCGGACGTCCGTCTGGCACTGAGCCACGCCATCGACCGCCAGGCTTTCGTCGACACCGTGGCCAAGGGGGCGGAGCCGACGGCCAACGCCTTCCCGAAGTCGTCGCCGGGCTACGTTCCCGGCCTCGACACGCGGTACGCCCACAGCACCACCAAGGCGAGGCAACTCCTCGCGAAGGCCGGATACCCGAAGGGCTTCTCGTTCACCGTCACGGCCAGCCCCACCGACAAGGCCGACCTGGAATTCCTGCAGAACCAGTTCAAGGCCGTCGGGGTCACGATGAAGATCGACGTCACCAGCTCGACCGACCAGATCTTCGCCGCGGTCAACACCCAGCCGCTGGGATTCATACCTCTGACGATGAGCAATGAGATCGGCATCACGGCCGGTGTCCTGGTGGGCGGCTTCGCCAACCCGCACAAGACGCAGTCCCCGGCCGTCGGCGCCGCCCTGGGCGCCGCGACGAACGCCGCCGCGTCGGACCGCCCCGCCGCCCTGCAGAAGCTGAACGAGGCGCTGATCGACGAGGGCTGGCTGATCCCGATCGCCGAGCAGTACGCGTACGTCGGCTACGACTCCAAGGCGCTCAAGGCGCCGGCCTTCCCCGGCACCGACGGCTACCCGCTCCTCAGCGCCTTCCGGCCGGTCGCCTGACAGCCCCTGCCACAGCCGCTCGTTCGGCGGCCCGGTGCGGACCGGCGTCCTTCGGCCGTCCGCCCGGGCCGACCACCGAGACAGATTCGAAGAGGACCTCTCATGCTCACCTACCTCGCCCGACGCTTCGGGCTCGGCGTCGTCACCGTGCTGGTGGCGTCGGTCTTGAGTTTTCTTCTGGTCCACGCCTCCGGAGGAAGTCCTGGCGTCATCACCGCGGGGGAAGGAGCGACCAAGGCCCAGATCGCCGCCGAGAACGATCGCCTCGGCTGGAACCGGTCGCTGACGGCGCAGTACGCGACCTGGCTGACGCACGCGGTCCGTGGTGACCTCGGCGCCTCGCTGATCGACGGCCACACCATCTGGCCGGACCTGACGCAGCGGCTGCCCGTCACCGCCTCGACGGCCGTCTTCGCGACGCTCGTCAGCGGCGTCCTCGGGATCCTGCCGGGAGTGCTCGCGGCGGTCCGCGGCGGCCGTCTCGACCGCGTGATCACCACGTTGAGCGGGATCACGCTCTCACTGCCGCAGTTCTGGGTGGGGATCGTGCTCGTCTACCTGATCGCGGTGAAGGGCCGCCTCCTGCCGGCCACCGGCTACGTCGCGTTCACCGCCTCGCCGTCGCAGTACGCCCGGAGTCTGACGCTCCCGGTGCTGGCGCTCGGCCTGACGGGCGCGGCGGTCATCGCGCGCACCACACGCGCCGGGATGGTCGACGCCCTGCGGCAGGAGCACATCCGTACCCTGCGTGCCCTCGGCACACCGCCCTGGCGGATCCGCTACCTCCACGCCCTGCGGTTCGCGGGCGCCCCGGTGGTGGCCGTGCTCGGCGTCCAGTTCATCGCCCTCTTCGGCGGCTCGGTGATCATCGAGCAGCTCTTCGCGCTGCCGGGCCTGGGACAGGCCGCGCAGAACGCGATCAACACCCATGACTTCCCGGCGGTCCAGGGCGTCGTCGTCATCGCGACCGTGGTGGTGGTCGCCACCAACCTGGTCCTCGACCTCGTCCTCGCCACCCTCGACCCGAAGGTGCGTGCCGCATGAGCGTCTCGACCGAGCCGATCCAACTGCCGTCCCCCGCCGAGCCGTCGACGCGCCGACGCCTTCCGCGCGGGCTGCGCCGACCGGGCACGATCGTCGCCGGCGCATGGCTGGTCCTGGTCGTTCTCGCCTCGGCCACCGCCCGCTGGTGGACTCCCTTCCCCGCCGGACACCAGGACCTCGGCCAGGTGCTCGGCGGACCGACCGCCAGGCATCTGCTGGGCACCGACGAACTGGGTCGCGACATCTTCTCGCGCCTGGTCGCCGGCGGCTGGATCTCGATCGGTCCGGCGTTGCTCGCCGTGGCCGTCGCCTTCGGCGTCGGGGTGCCGATGGCTCTCCTGGCGGCGGAACACGGCCGACGGGCCGAGTGGAGTTGCAGCCGGGTGGCCGAATTGCTCCTGGCGCTGCCCACCACGGTCATCCTGCTCGCGTTCGTCGGCTCCGTCGGCGTCCATGTCTGGGCGATCATGGCAGTGCTCGGTCTGCTGCTCTCCGCGCCCGTCTACCGGATACTCCTCGCACTGGCCCAGTCGCTGCGCACCCGGCTGTACGTCGACGCGGCGAAGGCCAACGGGGTCGGATCGCTCCAGGTGAACCTGCGCCATGTCCTGCCGGGGCTGGCCACCACCATCGCCGTCCAGGCGGCCCAGCTCTTCGCCCTGGGCATCCTGATCGAGGCCGGACTCGCCTTCATGGGCTACGGGCCCGCGGTACCGACGCCCAGTTGGGGCGGGCTGATAGGCGACGCGCAGCAGCACATCTACGACGACCCGTGGATGATGGTGCCGACCGGAGTCGTCCTCGCGCTCACCGTCATCGCGGCCAACCAGATCGCCGACTCGTCGGCCGGGGAGCGCGAGCGGACCGCGCCGGCGCGCAAGCCCGCCCGCCGGACGGGCCGGATCGCCCCGACCGGCGTACGGCCGAGTGCGGCCAGGACGAGCGATGCGCTGCTCGAGGTGCGCGACCTGCATGTCGGTGTCGACGACGGACCCGAGCTGGTGAGCGGCGTCTCGGTGCGCATCAGGCCCGGCACCGTACTGGGCCTGGTGGGTGAGTCGGGCTGCGGCAAGACGATGACGGCCCGCTCCCTGCTGGGGCTGCTGCCGGACGGCGTCGCCGTGACCGAGGGCTCCATCCACTTCGGCGGCCGGGACCTGGTCGGCCTGACCGAGCGCGAACTGCGAGCCGTTCGCGGCCGCGAGATCGCCATGATCTCGCAGGAGCCGATGGTCGCCCTGGATCCGATGTTCTCCGTCGGATACCAACTGACCCGGCCGATCCGCCGCTTCCGCGGCGTCGGTCGCCGCGAGGCGCGCCGCGCGGCCCTCGACCTGCTCGCCCAGGTGGGCATCGTCGACCCCCAGCGGGTCCTGCGCAGTCATCCCCACGAACTCTCCGGCGGCATGGCACAGCGCGTCTGCATCGCGCTGGCCCTCACCGGCTCACCGAAACTGCTGATCGCCGACGAGCCCACCACCGCGCTCGACGTCACCGTGCAGGCCGAGATCCTCAGCCTGCTGCGTTCACTGGTGCGGACCTCGGACCTCTCCGTGGTGCTGGTCAGCCACGACCTCGGTGTGGTGGCCGACCTGTGCGACGACATCGCGGTGATGTACGCGGGTCAGGTCGTCGAGTCGGGCACCGTCACCGCAGTCCTCGACGACGCCGCACACCCCTACACCGGCGCGTTGCTGAGCGCGAACCCCCACATTCCGCGGGGCGAAGCGGTGCCCGACCGACTGCCGTCCATCCGGGGCACGGTGCCGGCGCCCGAGGACTGGCCCGACGGCTGCCGGTTCGCACGGCGCTGCGCCCTGGCCACCTCCCGGTGTCACGAACCGATCGAGGCGGCACCGGCACACCGCGACGGCACCGTGCGGTGCGTCCACCCGCTGTCCACGGCGACGACCGTCGCCCCGAGCGAACCCGGAGCCGCCCGATGAACCGGCCCGCCCTCTCCGTCCGCGACCTCGTCGTCCACTACGGACGGCGCCGCAGGACACCTCCGGCGATCGACCACGTCAGCTTCGACATCGCCCCGGGCGAGACACTGGGCCTGGTCGGAGAGTCCGGCTCGGGCAAGTCCACCATCGGCAAAGCCGTCCTGGGCCTCCAGCCGCCGACCTCCGGCTCCGTCCTCCTCGACGGCGTGGACATCACCAGGGCGTCGTCGCGGCAGCGCCGGGTCAGCGCGATCGACCTGCGGGTCGTCTTCCAGGACCCGTACTCGTCGCTCAACCCCGCCCGGACCATAGGCCAGACGCTGGTCGAACCCCTGCGTGTGCTGCGGGTGCCGAAGCCGGAACAGTGGCAGCGGGCCCGTGCGGCGCTCGAGGCCGTCGGACTGCCGGGCGACGCGATCGACCGCTACCCGGCGCAGTTCTCCGGCGGCCAGCGTCAGCGGGTGGCGATCGCCCGGGCGCTGGTCTGCGACCCGAAGGTGATCGTGCTCGACGAGCCGGTCAGCGCCCTCGATCTGTCGACCCAGGCCCAGGTGCTGAACCTGCTCGCCGATCTGCGCGACCAGCGCCGGCTCGCGCTGCTGTTCATCGCGCACGACCTCGGCGTGGTGCGGTTCCTCTCCCAGCGCGTCGTGGTGCTCTACCGCGGCCGGGCGATGGAGGCGGGCGACGTCGAGGCGGTCACCCAGCGGCCGCGGCACCCGTACACGGTGGCTCTCACCGCGGCGGCGCCCGTGCCGCACCCGGCCGAGCAGCAAGCGCGCCGCGCCGCTCGGGAAGCGCTCGGCATCGGCGCGGCGGGCACGGCCGTCGCGGCCGCGGCCGGATGCCCGTTCGCGAGCCGTTGTCCGCTCGCCGTGGACGAGTGCCGACGCTCGCGTCCGCCACTGGTCCCGGCGGGCGACTCGCAAGCCGCCTGCCATCGCGTCGGCGAGGTGCCCGCCCTGCTCGCCACCCGCTGACGACCGCTCATCACCACGACGACGATGGAGAGACCCATGCACCGATTCCCCGCCGACTTCCTCTGGGGCGTGGCAGGCGCCGGACACCAGAACGAAGGTGACAACGTCACCAGCGACTGCTGGTTCGCCGAGAACGTGACGCCGACCGTCTTCCAGGAGAGGTCCGGCAAGGCCTGCAACGGGTGGGAGCGGTGGCGCGAGGACGTCGACCTCGCGGCCGGGATGCATCTCACCGCCTACCGGTTCTCGGTCGAGTGGGCACGGATCGAGCCGGCCGAGGGCGAGTTCTCCACCGAGGCGCTCGCCCACTACGAGGAGATCGTCGACCACTGCCTCGAGCGCGGTCTGGCACCGGTGGTCACGTTCCAGCACTTCGTCGCTCCCCACTGGTTCGCGATGCAGGGCGGATGGCTCGGCGAACGGGCTCCGGAGCGCTTCGCCCGGTTCTGCGACCGGGTGATGTCCGCGTTCGGCGACCGGATCGCCGCGGCCGTGACGATGAACGAGCCCAATCTGCCGCCCATGCTGGCCTGGGCGGGACTCCCCGACGTCGTGCGTGACCTCGAGCGCGCCACGCTCGAAGCGTGCGCCCGGGCCGCGGGCGTCGAACGCTACCGACTCACCAACATCACCGTCGCCGAGGAGGCCGACGCCCTCTTCGCCGGACAGGCGGCGGGCCATCGGGCCGCCCGAGCCGCGATCAAGGCCCGCCGGCCGGATCTGCCGACCGGCCTGTCGATCGCGATCGTCGACGACCTGGTCCACGGCACCGACGCCACGCTGCGGGACCGCAAACGAGCCGAGGTCTACCAGCCGTGGCTGGAGATCGCTCGCGAGGACGACTTCGTCGGGATCCAGAACTACGAGCGGCACTACTACGACGCCGAGGGCGCCGTGAACGCCGACGGCACTGCGGCGCAGGGCGGCGTGATGAACCGCACCGACCCGGCCTCGCTGGGCAGTTGTGCCCGCTACGCCCACGCGGTGAGCGGCGTTCCCGTCATGGTGACCGAGCACGGCATCCAGGCCGACGACGACACCGAGCGGGCGGCCTTCATCGAGCCGTCGCTGGAAGGTCTCCAGCAAGCCATGACCGACGGCGTCCCGGTGCTCGGCTACTTCCACTGGACCCTGATGGACAACTTCGAGTGGATCTTCGGCTTCGGCCCCCGGTTCGGCCTGCACAGTGTCGACCCGGTGACCTTCGACCGCACGCCGAAACCCAGCGCGGGCGTCTACGGCGCGCTCGTGGCGGACCTGCGCCATGGATGAGATCTCGGTGGTGCGCTTCGAGCACCGGGACGACCCCCTCGGCATCGGCGAGGAGCGCCCCCGCCTCTCCTGGCAGATCGCCGGCCGGCCCGGCTGGCGGCAGACCGCCTACGAGCTCACGATCGGCGAGGAGTTCTTCCACGTCGAGTCGGCGGACTCGGTGCTGGTGCCCTGGCCGGCCACGCCGCTGGAGCCCAGGGAGGCGCGCGAGGTCCGGGCGCGCGTGATCGGCGCGGACGGGGAGGTCTCCGACTGGAGCGACCCCGTGACCGTCGAACGCGGGCTGACCGTGCGCGAATGGCAGGCCGCCCTGATCGAGCCCGCTCACGACGAACGCGGCCCCGCGGCCTTGCTGCGCCGCTCGTTCACGGCGCGAGGGGACGTCGTCCGCGCGAGGCTCCACATCACCGCGCACGGCATGTACCAGGCCGAACTCAACGGTGAGCGAGTCGGGGACCACACGCTGACACCGGGCTGGACCAGCTACCGGCACCGGCTGCGCCACCAGACGTACGACGTCACAGCGATGCTCCGGGCCGGCGAGAACGCCATCGGCGTACAGGTCGCCGACGGCTGGTGGCGCGGCCGCGTGGGATTCGTACCCGAGTGGCGTGACACGTACGGCAGTTCGCTCGGTCTGCTGGCGCAGCTGGAGATCGAGTACGCCGACGGCCGCCGCCAGGTGGTCGCGACCGACGACAACTGGCGGTCGGCCACCGGGCCGATCCGCAAGGCCGATCTCTACGAGGGCGAGACGTACGACGCGACGAAGGAGAGGCCCGGATGGTCGTCCCCCGGGTACGACGAACGAGAGTGGGCCGGGGTCCGACGTGGGCAGAGGGACCTCGCCACCCTCGTGGCGCCGACCGGGCCACCCGTCCGCGCGATCGAGGAGCGCACCGCGATGGAGACGATCACCACTCCCTCGGGCCGCACCGTGCTGGACTTCGGGCAGAACATGGTCGGGCGCCTGCGCATCTCGGTACGGGGCCGCCGCGGCTCGACGATCACGATGCGTCACGCCGAGGTGCTGGAGAACGGCGAACTCGGGGTGCGGCCGCTGCGCACCGCCGAGGCGACCGACCGCTACATCCTGCGCGGTGACCTCGAGGGCGAACGCTGGGAACCGTCCTTCACCCTCCACGGCTTTCGCTACGCCGAGGTCGGCGGCGACTACGACGACCTCGACGCCGTCGCCGTCGTCTACCACTCCGACATGCGCCGCACCGGATGGTTCGAGTGCTCCGAGCCCATGCTGAACCAGCTCCACGCGAACGTCGTCTGGGGCATGCGCGGGAACTTCGTCGACATCCCGACGGACTGCCCGCAACGTGACGAACGGCTGGGCTGGACCGGCGACGTCCAGGTCTTCGCCCCGACCTCCTCCTACCTCTACGACAGCGCCGGACTTCTCACGTCGTGGCTGGCGGATCTCTCGGCGGACCAGACCGAAACCGGCGTCGTACCGCTGTTCGTGCCACGGGTCGACTTCCCCGGCCCCTTCGCGGATCCCGCGCCGACGGCCGGCTGGAGCGACGCCGCGGTGATCGTGCCCTGGGTCCTCTTCCAGCGCTTCGGGGACACGGGGCTGCTGCGCCGCCAGTACGCGAGCATGCGGGCCTGGGTCGACGGGCTCACCGACCTGCTCGGTCCCGCCGGCCTCTTCGACAAGCCGGCCCTTCAGCTAGGGGACTGGCTGGACCCGGCCGCGCCGCCGGACGCGCCGTGGCGTGCCGAGACGGACGCGCATCTGGTGGCCACCGCCTACCGGGCCCACGTGGCCGACACGATGGCCCGCATCGCCGAGGTGATCGGGCAGGAGGCGGACGCGGCGAAGTACGCCGAACTCGCCGACGGCGTGCGTCAGGCGTTCCACGACGAGTTCGTCACCCAGAACGGCAGGATCGCCGGTTCGGGACAGACCGGCTACGCGCTCGCCCTGGAGTTCGGCCTCCTGACCGACGCCGATCAGCGTGCCCGTGCCGCCGGACAACTGGTCCGGCTGGTACGGGAGAAGGAGCACAAAGTGGCCACCGGTTTCCTCGGAACGCCGGTGATCTGTGACGCGCTCACCTCCGCGGGAGCGGTCGACGACGCCTACCGGATGCTGCTCCAGACCGAATGCCCGTCCTGGTTGTACCCGGTGACGATGGGCGCCACCACGATCTGGGAACGATGGGACTCGATGCTCCCGGACGGCTCGATCAACCCCGGTGAGATGACGTCGTTCAACCACTACGCACTGGGCGCGGTGGCCGACTGGATGCACCGCGTGGTGGCGGGGCTCGCGCCGGGATCGCCGGGCTACCGGACCCTGCTCGTCGAGCCGCGTCCCGGCGGCGGGCTCACCTGGGCCCGCACCGCGCACCGCACGCCGTACGGGCTCGCCGAGGTCGCCTGGGAACGCGCTGCCGGTGAGCTGCGGGTGCGGGTGACCGTGCCGACCGGCTCGACCGCTGTCGTCGCGCTGCCGGGGGCCGAGCGGCAGGAGGTCGGCTGCGGGCAGCATCGCTTCGCCGTGCCCTACCGGGACCCGGCGGACGACCCCCGGTGGCGCCCTGCGGCGCCATGGCCTCCCGACGAGCCGACGGGGTGAGCGAGATCTGAGGTTCGACGGGAGGGAGGAACACGAGCGGGGCCGGGTGGCCGAGCGTCACGCAGCAGACCGCCGCCCGTCCCCGTGGCCCCACCCACGCAGAGGGTCGGAGGAGAGAGGTGCGCGAGGGCGGTGGTGCGGCTGTGGGAGCGCGTCGAGACCGTCCTGTCCGCGCATGACGACGCGAGCCCGCCCGGCGGCCGCGAGGCCCGTCTCGTCGATCCGGCCCGGCGGGCCCACGTGGCACGTCCGGCTTTTCCACGACCTCACCACCGAACCGCTCGAGCAGATCGTTGCCCGGTGGCTCAAGCCCGATGCACCGGAGACCGGAAAACGAGGATCCACCTCTCGAGCGTCCGCGTCGACGACCAGGACCGGGCCCTGCGCTTCTGCACGGAGGTGCCGGGGTTCGTGAAGAAGCACGAGGTCCCGCTCGGCGAGCACCGGTGGCCGACCGTGGTCTCGCCCGAGGGCCCGGAGGGCACCGAGCTGGTGCTGGAGCCCGCCCGGCGCGGTGTTCCGCCGGAGCGCGAACGGGCCCGGGAAGCGCCCGCTCCGAGCGCCTGGCCCCGTTCCGGGGCCTGCGGCGGGCCGGGAGGCTCAGCGGAAGGCGGCGACACCGGTCACCGCGCCGCCGATGACCAGCGAGTGGACCTCGCTGGTGCCTTCGTAGGTGAGGACCGACTCGAGGTTGTTGGCGTGACGTAGCACCGGGTATTCGAGGGTGATGCCGTTCGCGCCGAGGACGGTGCGGCACTCGCGGGCGATCGCGATCGCCTCCCGGACGTTGTTGAGCTTGCCGACGCTGATCCGCTCCGGGGTGATCCGGCCCGCGTCCTTCAGGCGGCCCAGATGCACGGCGAGCAGCATGCCCTTGCCGAGTTCCAGGGACATGTCGGCCAGCTTCTGCTGGGTGAGCTGGAAGCCGGCCAGCGGGCGGTCGAAGACGGTGCGGTCGCCGGCGTACGAGATCGCCGTCTCCAGGCAGTCCCGGGCGGCGCCCAGCGCGCCGAAGACGATGCCGAACCTGGCTTCGTTGAGGCAGCCGAGCGGACCGGACAGGCCCCGGGCCTGGGGCAGCATCGCGTCCGCGGGGAGGCGGACGCCCTCCAGGACCAGCTCGCTCGTGACGGAGGCCCGCAGGGACAGCTTCTGCTTGATGTCGTTGCGGGTGAAGCCGGGAGTACCCGCGGGGACGAGGAAGCCGCGCACGCCGTCGTCGGTGCGGGCCCAGACCACCGCCACGTCCGACACCGAGCCGTTGGTGATCCACATCTTGGTGCCGTCGAGGATCCAGTCGGATCCGTCGCGCGTGGCGCGGGTGCGCATGGAACCGGGGTCGGAGCCAGCGTCCGGTTCGGTCAGCCCGAAGCATCCGATGAGGCGGCCGGCGGCCATGCCGGGCAGCCACTGCTGCTTCTGCTCCTCGGAGCCGTACTTCCAGATCGCGTACATCGCCAGCGAGCCCTGGACGGAGACCAGGCTGCGCAGGCCGGAGTCGACGGCTTCCAGCTCCATGCAGGCGAGGCCGTAGGCGACCGCGCTGGTGCCGGCGCAGCCGTAGCCCTGCAGATGCATGCCGAGGACGCCCAACTCGCCGAGGGAGAGGGCGAGTTCGCGGGCCGGAACGGCGCCCGTCTCGAACCATTCGGCGACGTGCGGCCGTAGCTCGCGGTCGCCCATGGCGCGGACGGTGTCGCGGATGTCGCGCTCCTCGTCGCTGAGCAGGGTGTCGATTGCGAACAGATCGAGGGGGTGCACGGGCTGGGCGGACACGGGCTCTCCTGACGTGCTGACAACGGTGAGGGGCGGCGCTAGCATGCCGGTCATGGATATCGGATCTCGGATGTTGGATCCAATTCGGATCGTAGCCGCACGCCCAGTGCTTGCCAAGACATGAAGGGAGCCCGCATGTCACCCGACCGAACGGCCCCGCCCGGCGCCCTGTCCGGGATCGTCGTCGCGGACTTCGGCCGCGTGCTGGCCGCCCCGTACCTGACGATGCTCCTGGCGGACCTCGGCGCCGAGGTCGTCAAGATCGAACGCCCGGTCACCGGCGACGAGACCCGGGCCTGGGGCCCGCCCTACGCCGACGGCGAGGCGACCTACTTCCTGGGCGTCAACCGCAACAAGCGTTCCGTCGCCCTGGACCTGACCGACGACCGCGACCGGGCCGCCGCACGGGACATCGCCGTCCGCGCCGACGTGCTCGTGGAGAACTTCCGGCCGGGCACCATGGAGCGCCTCGGCCTCGGCTACGAGGAGCTGAGCGCCCTCAACCCCGGCCTGGTCTACTGCTCGGTCACCGGCTTCGGGACGGACGGCGGCGCCGCGCTGCCCGGATACGACCTGCTGGTCCAGGCGATGGGCGGCCTGATGAGCGTCACCGGCGAGCCGGACGGATCCGGCACCAAGGCCGGTGTCGCCCTCGTCGACGTCATCACCGGACTGCACGCGGGCATGGGCGTGCTGGCCGCGCTGCGCCACCGCGAGCGCACGGGGGAGGGGCAGCGGGTGGAGGTCTCCCTGCTCGCCTCGCTCCTCTCCGCGCTCAGCAACCAGTCCTCGGCGTACGTCGCCGGCGGGATCGTCCCGCGGGCCATGGGCAACCGGCACCCGTCCATCGCGCCGTACGAAGTGGTGGAGGCGGCCGACCGGCCCCTCGCCCTCGCCGTCGGCAACGACCGGCAGTTCGCGGCGCTCTGCCGCGAGCTGGGTGTCCCGGAACTGTCCGACGACCCGCGCTTCGCGACCAATCCGGCCCGGGTCGCCCACCGCGAGGACCTGCTCGCCGCACTCGACGCACCGCTGCGCACGCGTCCGGCGCAGACATGGTTCGAGGTCCTCACCGCCGTCGGCGTTCCGTGCGGACCGATCAACGATCTCGCGGCGGCCTTCGAACTCGCCGACGGGCTCGGTCTGCAAGCCCGGGTCACGATCCGCGATCCGCGGCGCGACCAGCCGGTGGAGCAGGTCGCCAACCCCATCCGGCTGGGTGCCACGCCCGCCGCCTACCACAGCGCGCCGCCGAGGCTCGGCGAGCACACCGACGAGGTCCTCGCCCGGTTCGGGCGGCGTCCCGGCCCTCCGGACGCGACTTCGTGGACCGTCCGCCCGAACGCCCCGCGTCCGCAGGGTGCCGCCGTCAGGCGACCGGACCACTGACCCGCCGATCTGTCCCACCGGCCTGAAATCCCGGCCACGACGGCATTATTGGAGAGCCCCGCCATGACCAGCCCGACCCCGAGGCGGCGACCGCCCACCACCCAGCAGTTCGTGCTGGGGGAGCTCAGACGGGCCATCACCAGCGGACAGTTGGAGCCGGGCGCACCGGTCCGGCAGGACGCGCTGGCCGAGCGGCTCGGCGTCAGCAGGCTCCCTCTGCGGGAGGCCCTGAAGACCCTGGAGGCGGAGGGTCTGGTGCGCCACGAGGCGCACCGCGGCTACTTCGTCGCCGTCCTGTCCCTGGTCGACCTCCGCGAGGTCTACCGGCTGCGGGAGATCCTGGAGGCCGAGGCCGTACGGCAGGCGGGCGCGCGGTGGGACGCGGCGACGACGCAGGCGCTGGAGGCGGCCCAGGGCGAGGTGGAGTCCGCGGCGCAGGCAGCCGACGTCACCGCGATGACGCGGGCGAACCGTGACTTCCACTTCATCCTCTACGAGGCGGCGGGCATGCCGCGCCTGGTCCGGCTGATCGCCACCCTGTGGGACACCACCGACGCCTACCGCGCCCTGTACTACGCCGAAGAGGGCCACCGCGACCATGTGCTGCGTGAGCACCGCATGGTGCTGGACGCGCTGCGGGCCGGGCAGGTGGAGGAAGCGGTACGCCTGCTCGACGAGCACCGGGGGCACGCGGTGGCCGCGTTGGAAGGGATCCTGCGGGACAACTGACGCAGGCCGCCGCCCTGTCGGCCTCGGCGTCGGGGGGCCGCAGGCATACGGCCGGGACGGGAGACTCCCCGGTCCCGCCCGCGGGGCCGGTACGGCGCGAGGACCGCGCCGTACCGCTCTACAGCCTGCGTGAGAGGACCGCCAGCAGCAGGGCCGCCCGGTCCTGGGCCGATTCCAGGTCGAGGCCGGTGAGTTCCGACACGCGTGCCATGCGGTGGCGCAAGGTGTGCCGGTGCACCCCCAGCGCCCGGGAAGCCGGCTCCCACCCGCCGTTGTGCTGCAGGAAGGCCTCCAACGACTGGTAGAGCACCGGATGTTCCTCGAGCGGCGTCAGCAGGCCGTCGGCCAGATGACCGACGGCCGTGCGCACGCCGGCGTCCGCGAGCAGCGCGGGAAGCCGCAACTGCCCGTAACGCGCCACTCGCCGACGATCCGCCTTCGCCTGGGCGGCCGCGTATCGTGCGGCGCGCAGCGCGGCGGACAGGTCGTCCGGTGCCGCGGAGCCGCTGACCCCGATGGTCACGTCGGCCGCTTCGAGAGTGTCCAGCACCACGTCCAGATCCGCGATGCGGGTCACGACCACCACGCCGTCCTCTTCCTCCCGCAGGAGATAGGGACACGAGGCGAGGCCGTCGAGGCCGCGTGCGGCCTGCTGCACGAGGACCGGCCGCTGGTATCTGGCCTGGAGCAACAGCAGGACCACCAGTCGGTCGGACGGCGCGAAGCCGAGGTGGCGCAGAGACCGGTGCGCGGCCTGCGCGGTGAGGCCGCCGTCGAGCAGTGTGCCCAGGACGGCCGCGCGCAGCGCCCGGTGAGCTTCCACGGCCTCCTGCGGCCGTTCGAGTTCCAGCGACAGCAGCGAGGCCGCGTGGGTGAGCAGCAACTGGTCGAGGGGCGTGAACTCCGCGTCGGCCGCCACCGCCAGCAGCCCGCGCCGGGTCCCGGCGACCCCGAGCGACTGGACCATGAGATGCCTGCTCCCGTCGCGGACGCTCAGCCCCAGCGGTCCCGCCGCCCGGCCGCCGTCCGAACCGACTTCGGCCCGCACCCGGTCGACCAGAGCGGCGCCGTCCCCGGGCGCCGCTCCGAGAACTCGTTGATGGGCGTCGGTCACCGCGACCTCGGCGTCGAGCGCCTTGGCCAGGTGCCGCAGGATGCCGGGGATGCCCTTGCCGAGTGCGGCCCTGGTCATCTGGTGCTGGTGGGCCAGCACCCGTCTGAAGGCCGCGTTCTGCTCCTGCGCCAGTGCCGCGGCGACAGCCTGGCTGACGGCCAGGAACGGTGTGGCCAACGGGACTTCCACCAACACCAGGCCGCGGGCCGCGCATTGCTTGACGAGCGCCGTCGGCGCGCGGTCGTAGCTCAGGCCGGTGCCGAAGCCGATCCCGGTGACCTTCCCGTCGGCCAGCCGGTCGGCGTACTCGCGCTGCGCCTGTGCGGAGCGGCCGAGCCGCAGACCGGTGGTCAGCACGAGTTCGCCGCCCTGCAGCCAGGGGGTCGGATCGGGCAACTCCACGGCGTGCGCCCACCGTACGACCCGCTGCGCATCCCCGGTGAGCAGGCGAAGGCCCAGCCCGGGAAGGCCGAGGAGATCGGCGACGGTCACCGGCATGTCAACGCTCCGGACAGCACTGGTCCAGGACATCGCGTCCCTGGACAGGTTGGAGCGGCGGCGAGGCTGAATCTCAACGATTCGGCGCGGCTGCCGCCGAGTGGCGGAAACCTAACATGACCCCACTCGAACGGGGCTGCGAAGCCTTCCCGTCGAGCCTCCGAGAACAGACCTGGGAGCCCCGATGGCCGAAACCGATGCATTGAGAACGGGCGACGAATCCTCTCCGCCGGAGGACGACGCCGCCGCGCTGGCCGCCCTCGGCTACACCTCCGAGTACAAGAGGGAGATGAGCCTTTGGGGCAACTTCGCCCTCGGTTTCACATACCTCTCGCCCGTCGTCGGCGTCTACACCCTGTTCGGCTTCGCCCTGGCCACCGGCGGCCCGCCGATGATCTGGAGCCTGGTCATCGCGGGCGTCGGCCAGTTGCTCGTCTCCCTGGTGTACGGCGAGATCGTCTCCCAGTTCCCGGTGTCCGGGGGCATCTACCCGTGGGCACGCAGACTGTGGGGACGCCGCTGGGCCTGGATGGCGGGCTGGGTGTACGCGCTGGCACTGCTGGCGACCATCGCCTCGGTCAGCTACGGCGCCGGCCCGTTCGTCGCGCTGATCCTGGGATTCGCACCCGGGACCACCAGCACCGTCCTGTGCGCCCTCGCCGTCATCCTCATCGCCACCCTGCTCAACCTCGGCGGTACCCGGGTCATGACCTCGGCCGCCATCTTCGGCTTCGCCGCCGAACTGGCGGGTGCCGTCGTGGTGGGGATCTGGCTGCTGACCACCCACCGCGAGCACGGTCTGGGCGTCGTGCTGCACACCTTCGGCGCCGGGTCGTCGGGCTCGTACACCTCCGCCTTCCTCGCCTCCGGGCTGGTCGGCCTCTACCTCTACTACGGCTTCGAGGCCTGCGGTGACGTCGCGGAGGAGGTCAGCGACCCCAGCCGGCGCATCCCCAAGTCGATGCGCATGACGATCTACGTCGGCGGTGCCGCCGCGACCTTCGTGGCCGTCGCCCTGCTGCTCGCGGTGCCCGACTTCGGGGCCGTGATCAGCGGCCAGGACGCCGACCCCGTGTACACGGTCCTGCGCGGCGCCTTCGGCGACATCGGCACCCGGATCGTGCTCTGCGTCGTACTGATCTCGTTCCTGTCCTGTGCCCTGAGCCTGCAGGCCGCCGGCAGCCGGCTGCTGCAGTCCTACGCCCGCGACCGCATGATCTTCGGCAGCACGTACCTGGCCCGGTTCTCCCCGGCCCGGCACGTGCCCCCGTACGCGCTGGCCGTGACCGCGATCCTGCCCGCGCTGGTGATCCTCGGCTCGACGGTCTCCGCCAACGCGCTGACCCGGATCGTCTCCTTCGCCGCGCTGGGGATCTACGTCGGCTTCCAGATGGTCGTCCTGGCCGCGCTGCGGGCACGGCTGAGGGGCTGGCGGCCCAGCGGTACGTTCCGCCTCGGTGCCTGGGGACTGCCGGTGAACATCGCCGCCCTGGTCTACGGAGTGGCGGCCGCGGTCAACATGGCGTGGCCGCGCACCCCGGACGCGGCCTGGTACGACAACTACCTGGTGATCATCTCGGCTGCCCTCGTCATCGGCCTGGGCCTGGTGTACCTGTTCGTCGCCAAGCCCGACCGGCGCAGCCAGGCCCCCGCGGGCGACGCCATCCCGAGCTGACGGACCACATGAGGGCGCCGCCCGCGCGCGGCCCTCGGCGGCGCCCTCATGCCTCGTGCCGACGATCCGAAAAGCCCACTCCGTGTCCGGTCTCCATGAGGGGCCCGGACTTGTACGACTGCACCGCTGAGCAGGGGATGAAGACGCCCGGGCCACCGTCGTCCCGGGCGATGAGGGGGAGGGGTCGAAGGCGGGAGCCTTGTTGCCGATGCGGACGACTCGGATGTGGGGGACACAGGAGCGCGATCGGCAGGATCACGACCCCTTCCAGCCGGCCGCGGTCACGCCGTGCGGCGGATCCACGTCCGGGCGAGCTCCGCGATCCAGGCGGCGGCCGCGTCGGGAGCGGGTGGGGGCGCGCCGACGACCACGACTTCCGTGACGCCCGCTGCCGCGAGGCCCGGCAGGTCCTCCGGTGTGCCGTCGCTCAACGCGACGGCAACCGCGAACCCGTCGAAGGCGCGACCGTGGCACGCGCATTCGTCGGCGAGGACGGCGACGCGCGAACGGACCTCGGCCACCGCAAGGTTGAAGCCGTACCAGCCGTCGGCGAGCGTGACGGCGCGGCGCAGGGCCGCGTCGCTGTTGCCGCCGAGGACGACCGGCAGTCGGCCGCCGCGCAGGGGCTTCGGGTTGACCCGGATCGCCTCGAAACGGGTGAACTCCCCCGCGAAGGAGGCCGGGTCATCGGTCCAGACCGTACGCATCGCGGCGAGGTACTCCTCGGTCCGCCGCCCGCGCCCGACGAAGGGGACTCCGAGCGCCGCGAACTCCTCGGCGGACCAGCCGATCCCGACCCCGAGGGTGAACCTCCCGGCTGAGAGCACGTCGAGTGTTGCGGCCTGCTTGGCGACCACGATCGGGTTGTGTTCGGGCAGCAGGAGGACACCGGTGGCCAGTTCGATCCGGCTGGTGACCGCCGCCGCGAAGCTCAGAGCGAGCAACGGGTCCAGCCAGTCGGCGTCGGAAGGCACGGCGATCCGACCGTCGGCGGAGTAGGGGTAGGGGGAGACGGGCGCATCCACGAGCACCACGTGCTCGCCGCACCAGAGCCTGGCGAAGCCGTGTGCCTCCGCGGCTGCGGCCACCGCCCGGATGACCTCCGGGCGGGCACCGTCACCGATGCCGAGCGCGTGCAGACCCACCCGCATCCGCCACCTCCTGGCGTCACCCTAGAAGCCGAGCGCGGACGTCCTCAGGCGACTTGGCATGCCGCGCCCGGAGCCGGTGCTGCGTGTCACCCGGACGGGCGAGGCCACCGAAGAGACCGGCCGCGGCCGCCCCCTCACCGCCACCAGATCCACAGCACGAACCTGACGAAGCACCACCAGGCCCTGTTCCTCCAAGGAGGCAGGTAGCTCTCTGCTGTCGCGCGGCGACCCATTGTCACGAGATCGTCACGACAGGCGTGCCTCCCTGGTCGATGTGCCAGCGTGACAACTGATCATTTTTCTGGACCCAGGGGGGATCCTTTGCACCGTACGTTCCCGGCCGCCCTCGCGCTGGCCGCCTTGGCGCTCGTCACCGGCTGCTCCGGCGATGACACCGGAGCCTCCGGCGCCGACGGGCGGCAACCACAGGGCATCTCGACCGGCCGGCAGCTTCCCGACTCCTCCGATGCGGCCGATCCCGATGCGACCGATCCGGATGGCACCGATTCCGGTGGCTCGGACGGGCAAGCGGGTCAGAACCAGGAGTACGCCGATCCCGCCGCCCAGTGCCTCAACGCAGTTCTCGCGACCATGGACGGCAGCGTGCCTGGTGAATGCGAGGGCTTGACGGACGACCAGGTGGCCCAGGTGCAAGAGGGCTTGCAGATCTTCGAGGAGGGCCAAAAGAAGGCCAACGAGATGTTGGTCGACTCGGTCGGCTGATCCGGCCCGGCCGGGCGCACCACACTCGCTCGGCCGGTCGGCGCTTGCGAGGCCTCTCCTCCTCGGGCGGGTACGTTGAGCGGCAGTCCCCCGGAGGGCGGCCGGGTTCGTCGGGGAATTCCCTGGTGCAGGGGGACGACCCTGCCGCCGCCCCGTGAGTCACGGCTCCGGATCTCACTTCGTTCCGGGCTGGACGAGTTTGAAGGCCATTCTGGCGGCGGCGCGTTGGGCCGACTGCCGCAGCCGGACGGGGGCGGGGCGCCTCGGCGGGGCGACGGACGCCGCCGAGGCGAAGCGGGGGAAAAGAGTTTCGGCACTGGTGCGGTTGACGGCTTCCGACTGCCCCGGAGTGAGGAACGTGTCGAGGCCGTTGGCGAAGTACTGGCCGGCCGGGGTGGGGGCGAAGGGCCAGTCGCTGCCGAAGAGGACGTGTCCGGGGCGGGCGAAGGCGAGGAGTGTGGGGAGCGCGGCGGGGCTGGAGGACAGGGCGGTGTCGAAGTAGAAGGAGCGGAAGTCGTCCAGTACGTCCAGCGGGCTGCGCCCGGCGTCGGAGGCGATGGTGACGGCCATCCGGTGGGAGGCGTACGGCACGAATCCGCCGGCGTGGCCGAGGACGAACCGGATGCGGGGGAACCTCCGGATCACGCCGTTGCGGACGAGGAGGTACGCGGCGCGGGTCGTGTCGAGGAGGAAGTCGGCGGCGAAGGGCGGTACGCCCTCGACCGGGGGAGCCGGGAGTTCGGCTGGGTGGACGAACACCACCGCGCCGCGTTCGTCCAGCGTCTGCCACAACTCGTCCTGGTCCGGAGCTCCCAGGTAGGTGCCTGCGTTGTTGGCGAGGAGGGTGACGCCGTCGGCTCCCGCCTCGTCCAGGGCGCGTGCCGCCTCGCGGGCCGCTACCGCGGTGTCCGGGAGCGGCACGGTGGCGAAGTAGCCGAAGGCGGGGGCGTGTTCGGCAGTCAGTTCGGCGCAGTGGTCGTTGAGACGCCGAGCCAGGGCGGCTGCTTCTCCAGGGTCGGTTAGGAACCCGACACCGGGGGTCGAGACGGAGAGGATCGCGCTGCGGGTGCCGAGCAGTTCCATCAGTTCCAGGGCCGACTCGACACTCCAGGAAGGCAGTTGGCGCCCGCCGGCCTCACCGATGCCCGCTGCCGTGAGCGCGTCACGGTAGAAGGCGGGCACCAGATGCTGGTGGACGTCGATTCGCTGAAGCGCAGAGGTCATGAGGAAGCGGCCTTTCGCGAGATGCGCGTGGCAGGGCGGGAGGGAGGACGGGCCTGTCGGTCGCGGCGGCGTGCGTGAGGGGCGGCGGCGAGGCGACCACGGGTGACGCCGACGCGTCGGGTCGTACGCCGAGGTGCGTGCCGCGGAGAGTGGCGGCCGCGCGGCTCGGCTCGCGTACCGCAGCGGAACCACGGACCGGCCCGAGTCGTCCCTGAGGGCCGGGCGGTGAGGGGGCTGACGCTATACACGAGGCCGCGTTCGTGACAAGGCGTCGGCGGCGGTCGAGAACGGTGACGACGGCTCCGCCCGACGACGGGGCCGCCCCGTTCACCCCTCGCTCAGGCGGACCGCCAGGTCGTGCACCGAGCGGGCGTGCAGCTCGAACATGGCCACCAGATCCATGGGGTCGCCGCCGATCTCCTGCTGCACGAACAGGCCGTCCGCGCCCGCGATGGCGTAGGTGGTGAGCGTGCGGACCGCCGCATCGTCCAGGCCGGGGAAGAGCCTGGTGACGGTCTCGGCGATCTTGCGGGAGGCGACGTCGCGCACCTGCAGGAAGACGGTCCGGCCGCGCGGTTCGACGGGTCGCCGCTCCAGGGCGAGCATCAGGCCGAGCCTCAGGAAGTCCGGCTGGTCCACCAGCGACCTCGCCACCCGGGCCGCCATGGCCGTGGCCTGCTCCAGGGTGGTCCCCGACTCCTCGCCCGGCAGGAGCACCGCGGCCAGCCAGGTGTCGAAGCTGCGCTCGATCACCGCCGCGATCAGGTCGTCCTTGTCCTTGAAGTGCCAGTAGATCGAGCTGGCGGGCAGCCCGCACTTGGTGCTGACCGCGGCGATCGACGTCCCCTCGTACCCGCGCTCACCGGCGATGTCGGCGGCTGCGTCGAGGATGCGCTGCCGTGACTCCACCCCGTTGGCCCGCTTCCGGCGCACTGTCTGTGGCCTGGTCATGTGACGTCCCTCCTGTCGCACCCGGGCCTTGACCGTATACCCGAGCCGTGCTTAGCGTAGCGCTCGTTCCAATTGGAGTGAACGCTACATCAAGGATGAAGCGAGGTGACCTGATGTCAGCGGACGGCATCCGGATCAGAGCAGGGGACGACGAGCCGTACGACGTCGTGGTGATCGGCTACGGCCCCACGGGGGTGACCGCGGCCAACCTGTTGGGAGCCATGGGCCTGCGGGTTCTCGTCCTGGAACGGGAACCGGAGGTGTTCTCCCGGGCCCGGGCCATCTCCACCGACGAGGAGGTCGTCCGGATCTGGCAGCGCATCGGGCTGGCCGAACGCCTCAAGCAGGACATGCTGACCGAACGGCCCGTCGACTTCGTGGATGCCGGTGGCCGGTCCTTCCTCAGCGCCCGTCCCACGCCGCGCGGCCACGGCCATCCACCGCAGATGTTCATCTACCAGCCGGCGCTGGAACAGGTTCTGCGTGACGGGGTGGAGCGCTATCCCAACGTCGAGGTGCTGCTGAGCCACGAGTGCCTGAGGCTGCAGCAGGACGCCGACGGGGTCGAGCTGACGGCGGTCGGCACGGCCGACGACTCCGTGCGCCGGATCCGCGCCGCGTACGTGATCGCCGCCGACGGCGGCTCCAGCCTCACCCGCGCCCAGTTGAACATCGGCTACGAGGGGCGGACGTACGAGGACCGCTGGGTGGTCATCGACACCAAGATGCTCAAGCCGTGGCCCGGCCACGACAAACTGCGGTTCCACTGCGACCCGGCGCGTCCGGCCGTGGACTGCCCCACCCCGCTCGGCCACCACCGGTGGGAGTTCCCCATCCTGCCCGGAGACGACGAACAGCGGCTGACCACCGAGGAGGCGGTGTACACCCTGGTCTCCCGCTACGGGATCGCACGGGACGCCGTCAAGGTGCTCAGGGCCACGGTCTACAGCCACCACGTCCGCTTCGCCGCCCGCTTCCGCTCCGGCCGGGTCTTCCTCGCGGGCGACGCCGCCCACGCGATGCCGCCGTGGATCGGACAGGGCATGGCGGCCGGCGTCCGTGACGTGGCCAACCTGTGCTGGAAACTCGACGCGGTACTGCGCCGCGAACTGCCGCAAGCCGTCCTCGACAGCTACGAGACCGAACGGAAACCGCACGTCAAGGAGGTGACCCGGCGGGCCGTGTTCGTCGGCCGCATCATCACCGAGCGGCGCCCGAAGGTCGCCGCGACCCGCGACCGGGTGCTGCGCACGCTGGGCCGGATCCCCGGCTTCAGCGACTGGACGCAGGACTCCCACTGGATCCCGGTGGCCCGCTACGCACAGGGTCTACAGGCGCACCCCCGCACCAAGGCGTCCGGACTCCAGGTCCCCCAGCCCTGGGTGACCGGCCCGGACGGCGACCGCGTACGCCTCGACGACGTGCTCGACGGCCGCTGGCTGCTCCTGCACGCGCGCACCGCCACAGCCCGGCCGGCCTGGGACCGGCTGGGCGTTCCCTCCCTGACGGTCACGCCCCGCGGCTCCCGGCCCGCCGAGGGCACGCTCGTCGACAGTGACGGAACCCTGCTGCCCTGGATGGAGTCGCGCGGCGCCGCGACGCTCGCCCTGCGCCCCGACGCCTACGTCTACGCCTCCGGGCGCGAGCGGCTGCCCGCCCCGCCGGACGGATTCGCACCCGCGGGCAGCACGGCCCCGGCCGGGACGGCCACGATCCCGGCTCCGACGATCACCGCACACTGAGGACCGAAGCCATGACCACGACCACCGGCCTGCCCGTGATGCGGGAGACCACCTACGACATCGGCGCACGCCAGATCTTCGTGGCGGAGACCGGCGACGGCCCGCCCGTCCTGCTGCTGCACGGCGGCGGACCCGGAGCCTCCGGCGTCTCCAACTACGCCCGCAACATCGCGGAACTGGCCAAGCAGTACCGCGTCATCGTCCCCGACCTGCCCGGCTACGGCCGCAGCACCAAGGGGATCGACCCCGCCGACCCGTTCGGCGACCTCGCCGACGGCATCCGTGGCCTCCTCGACGCGCTCGACCTGGAGAAGGTCCACCTGGTGGGCAACTCCTACGGCGGCGCCTGCGCGCTGCGCCTGGCCCTGGACACTCCCGAACGAGTCGACCGCATGGTGCTGATGGGCCCCGGCGGGATCGGCACCACCCGCGCCCTGCCCACACCTGGCCTGAGCAGTCTCCTGAACTACTACACGGGCGACGGGCCCTCACGCCCGAAGCTGGAGAAGTTCATCCGCCACTACCTGGTCTTCAACGCCGCCGACGTGCCGGACTCCACCATCGACGAACGCTACGAGGCGAGCATCGTCCCCGAGGTCGTCGCCTCGCCGCCGCTGCAACGCCCGTCCGGCCCGGGCGCGCTGCGCACCGTCTGGAGGATGGACTTCACCCGCGACCCGCGACTGAACCGGCTGCCCGTGCCCACCCTCGTCCTCTGGGGCGCCGCCGACAAGGTCAACCGGCCGTCCGGCGGCCCCATGCTGGCCGACCGGATGCCCAACTGCGACCTCTACCTGGTCGCCAACACCGGCCACTGGGTGCAGTTCGAACGCGCCGACCTCTTCAACCGCCTGTGCGCCGACTTCCTGGCCGGCCGCCGATGACCACCGCCACCGCCTCCGTCTTCGGGGCCGTCCACCTCGGCTACATCGTCATCGAGACCGACCGCTTCGCCGACTGGCGCCGCTTCGGCAGCGACGCGATCGGCATGCACCACGACGCACTCTCCCACGACCTCATGCGCTTCCGGCTCGACGACCAGGAGTGCCGCTTCCTGCTCCGCCGCGGTCCGGCCGAGGACGTCGTCGCCACCGGCTGGCACATCGACGACCACACCTCCTTCGAGCAGATCGAGGCCCGTGTCCGGGCCCACGGCGTGCCCGTCGTCCAGGGCACCGAGGAGGAGGCAGCCCTGCGCGGAGTGGAACGCCTGCTGCGCTTCCCCGGCCCCAAGGGCATCACCCAGGAGATCTACACCACCCCCACCCTGTCCGCCGAACCACTGCGGATGCTCGCCTCCGGCTTCGTCACCGGTGACTCCGGCATGGGACACGTGGCGATCACCTCCACCAGACCCGCCCGGCTGCGCGGCTACTTCAACACCGTCTTCGACGCCCGGCTCACCGACTGCATCGACGAGACCATCAGCGGAGTGAAGCTCAAGATCCGCTTCCTGCGCGTCAACGAACGCCACCACTCCATCGCCGTCGCCGCGACCCAGGGCCTGCCCGTCGACCCGATCCGCACCCGCGTCCAGCACCTCAACATCCAGGCCGCAACCCTCGACGACGTCGCCCGGAGCTACCAGCGCGTCCACGAACTCGGCTTCGACATGGCGCTCTCCGTCGGCCGGCACACCAACGACAAGGAGCTGTCCTACTACGCCCGCACCCCCTCCGGCTTCGAGTGGGAAGTCGGCTGGAACCCCCTCGTCATCGACGAGGACACCTGGGAACCCACCACCCACCAGGGCATCAGCGTCTGGGGACATCTCCCGGTCGGCCAGACCATCGTGGACAAGCTCGCCCAGTTCCGGGCCGGCGCCCGATCGCTGACCCGACCCGAGGACACCGTGTCCGCACTCAGCGGCGCGGGAATCCCCGACGAAGCCCCCGCACGTCGTTCCCCCGAGGGGACTTCCCTGTCTCACACCCGTCACGCCGACCTCGGCACCAAAGGGGGACCCGGCCATGAGCGTCCTTGACTCCGCCGCGGTGGCCGAGGCCGCGTCCGTCCTGGAGGAGGCCGCCCGCAACGGCGTACCGTGTCCGCCCGTGCGGGGTCTGCTTCCCGAGGGGGACGTCGCAGCCGCCTACGCGGTGCAGCGCCGCCATGTCGAGCGGTCCCTGGCGGGCGGCCGGCGCGCGGCGGGCCGCAAGATCGGTCTGACCTCACCGGCCGTGCAGCGCCAACTCGGCGTCTCCCAGCCAGACTTCGGCGTGCTCTTCGCCGACATGGCGGTACCCGAGGGCCGGCCGATCGCCCCGGGCCGGCTGCTCCAGCCGAAGGTCGAGGCAGAGGTCGCCCTGGTCCTGGCGGCAGACCTGCCGCACCGGGACCCGACGGTCGCCGACCTGCTGCGAGTTACCGCGTTCGCGCTGCCCGCGCTGGAGATCGTCGACAGCCGGATCGCCGACTGGGACATCACCATCGTCGACACCGTCGCCGACAACGCCTCCTGCGGACTGTTCGTCCTCGGCGGCACGCCCGCCCCGCTGGACCAGCTCGACCTGCGCGCCGCTCGCATGACACTCACGAAGAACGGCGAGACGGTCTCCACCGGCAGCGGCGCCGACTGCCTGGGCAGCCCGCTGACCGCGGCCCTCTGGCTCGCCGCCACCCTCGCCGGCCTCGGCGACCCGCTGAGGGCCGGCGACGTGATCCTCACCGGGGCGCTGGGCCCCATGGCGGCCGCCGCAGCCGGGGACGAGTTCACCGCCCGCATCGAAGGACTCGGCACGGTGGCGGCCGCCTTCGCCGCCGCGGACACGGAAGGAACCCCGGCATGACCACCAAGGTCGCCGTCATCGGATCCGGCAACATCGGCACCGACCTGATGATCAAAATTCTGCGGCTCTCCGACGACCTGGAGATCGCCGCCCTGGCCGGCATCGACCCGGACTCCGACGGCCTGGCCCGCGCTCGCCGCCTGAAGGTCGCCACCACCCACGAGGGCGTGGACGGACTGGTCGCGATGGACGAGTTCGCCGACGTCGAGATCGTCTTCGACGCCACCTCCGCCGCGGCGCACCGCCGCCACGACGAGGTGCTGCGCGCCCTGGGGCGCAGGGTCGTCGACCTCACCCCGGCCGCCCTGGGCCCCTACGTCGTCCCACCGGTCAACGGCGACACCCACCTCGACGCGCCCAACGTCAACATGGTCACCTGCGGCGGCCAGGCCACCATCCCCATCGTCGCGGCAGTTTCCGCGGTCACCCCCGTGCACTACGGCGAGATCGTCGCGTCGATCTCCTCCCGCTCGGCCGGCCCCGGCACCCGCGCCAACATCGACGAGTTCACCGAGACGACCTCGGCCGCCATCGAGAAGGTCGGCGGCGCCGGACGCGGCAAGGCCATCATCGTCCTCAACCCCGCCGAGCCGCCGCTGATCATGCGGGACACCGTCCACTGCCTGGTCGGCGACTGCGACGACGCGGCCGTCACGGCCTCCGTCGAGGAGATGGCGCAGCGCGTACGAACGTACGTCCCCGGCTACCGGCTGAAGCAGAAGGTGCAGTTCGAACTGGTCGCCGCGGACGACCCACTGCGCTCGCTGCTCCCTCCCGGCAGCCACGCGGGAGGGGCGACGAAAGTGTCCGTCTTCCTCGAGGTCGAGGGCGCCGCCCACTACCTGCCGGCCTATGCCGGAAACCTCGACATCATGACCTCGGCCGCGCTGCGCACCGCCGAGCGCATGGCCGCCCACGCGAAGACGGTGACCGCATGAGCAACGTGCCTCCCCTCTACGTCCAGGACGTCACCCTGCGGGACGGCATGCACGCCGTCCGCCACCGCTACACCGTCGACCAGGCGCACTCCATCGCCGCCGCCCTCGACGCCGCCGGGGTGTCCGCGATCGAGATCGCCCACGGTGACGGCCTCGCGGGCTCCGGCATCACCTACGGCATCGGCGCCCACACCGACTGGGAGTGGATCGAGACCGTCGTCGCCGCCGTCACCCACGCGGTCCCCACCACCCTGCTCCTTCCCGGCATCGGCACCCTGCACGACCTGCACCAGGCCCACGCCCTCGGCATCCGCTCGGTCCGCGTCGCCACCCACTGCACCGAGGCCGACATCTCCGCCCAGCACATCGCCGCCGCCCGCGAACTGGGCATGGACGTCGCCGGGTTCCTGATGATGTCCCACATGGCCGAGCCCGCCGGACTCGCCCGCCAGGCAAAGCTGATGGAGTCCTACGGCGCCCACGCCGTGTACGTCACCGACTCCGGCGGCCGACTCACCATGGACGGCGTCCGCGACCGGGTCCGCGCCTATCGCGACACCCTCGACCCGGCCACCGGCATCGGCATCCACGCCCACCACAACCTCGGCCTGGGCATCGCCAACTCCGTCGTCGCCGTGGAGAACGGCGTCACCCGGGTCGACGCCTCCCTCGCCGGCCAGGGCGCAGGCGCCGGCAACTGCCCCCTGGAGGCGTTCATCGCGGTCGCCGACCTGATGGGCTGGGAACACGGCTGCGATCTGTTCCCCCTCATGGACGCCGCCGACGACATCGTGCGTCCGCTCCAGGACCGCGAGGTCCGCGTCGACCGCGAGACCCTCACGCTCGGCTACGCGGGCGTCTACTCCAGTTTTCTGCGCCATGCCGAAGCGGCTGCGCGACGGCACGGGGTCGACACCCGCACGATCCTGGTCGAGGTCGGCCGACGCGGCCTGGTGGGCGGCCAGGAGGACATGATCACCGACATCGCCCTCGACCTGGCGGCCGGGGCCACTGTCTGACCTCGTGCCCGAGCGTCACGGGCTCGGGAAGTGAGAGGGCTGCACGACCGGCACGACGGCCGTGCAAAGCCGTGCCCGCCGGCCGGCTGCGGGGGACCGGTCAGTGCGGTGTCCGTGTCCCTACCGTCGACGTCGGGGCGGGCGAAGCGCAGTTCCACCAGCGTCAGCAGCATCCCGCCCAGCGCGGACAGGGCGATCGTGGCGTCCCGGACGTCGAAGCGGCCCGCGGCGATGCCCTGCTCCAGATCGCGTCGCGCCGGGGATCTCACCCCGGTCTGCACCGCGGTCGACGAGGCTCAGGCCCGGCGTCGTCCGACACGGTCAACCTGCAGGGCGGTCGGAAGGTCCGTCTCCGCTCGGCGCCGTCTTTCCCGGGTGTGCCGGAAGCGAGCCGCGTCGAGACGGTCGGCGCCCCGCGCTGTCGGTTTGGCAGTGCTCCGGGACTGTGAAACGCTCGTTCAATGGCATATCCGCCCCGAGCCGGTACATCGATCCCGAACGGTTGAGTCCGGCTGCCTGTCGGAAGTCCCCCGGGTCCAGGCTCCGTTCGGGAGTAGGGAACAGCCATGAGGACCACTGAGCACGCTCACGACCGCGACGACCACAGTGACCCCACGTTGTACCGCACTCCGGCGGATGCTGTCGCCGCGCCTCCGGAGAAGCTCGCCTATGTCGTCGGTTTCGACCCGACCGCACAGCGCGCGGATGCGTTGTTCACCGTCGACACCGACCCCGAATCCGCCGAATACGGCCGCGTGATCTCCCACGCCGAGCTGCCCGGCCTGGGCAACGAACTGCACCACTTCGGCTGGAACGCCTGCTCGAGCGCGCTGGCCCATGCCGGTCATCATCACGCTGCGCGGCGCTACCTCATCGTTCCGGGACTGCGTTCCTCCCGGCTGCACATCTTCGACACGGACCCCGATCCCGCCCGCCCGCGCCTGGTCAAGGTGGTCGAGGCCGAGGAGTTGGCCGCCAAGGCCGGATATTCGCGTCCGCACACACTCCACTGCGGTCCCGACGGGGTGTTCCTG
Source organism: Streptomyces sp. NPDC001443 (assembly GCF_053597355.1). Taxonomy (NCBI): domain Bacteria; kingdom Bacillati; phylum Actinomycetota; class Actinomycetes; order Kitasatosporales; family Streptomycetaceae; genus Streptomyces; species Streptomyces sp. NPDC001443. Next base: position 51,572 of record NZ_JBSFIA010000017.1, on the reverse strand, counting down.
TCCTGCCTGGGCGGCGCGGACGGTGAGGACGGGCCGGGCGGCGTCGCGCTCCTGGACCACGAAAGCTTCGAAGTGCAGCGCGCCTGGGAGAGCGACCGCGGACCGCAGAGGTTCGCCTACGACCTGTGGTGGCATCTGCGCCAGAACGTCGCCGTGACCAGCGAGTGGGGCACCCCCTCGATGTACGAGCACGGCCTCGTCCCCGAACTGCTGCTGGATCGCCGGTACGGCCACTCGCTGCACTTCTGGGAGTTGGACTCCGGCCGGCACCTGCAGCGCGTCGATCTGGGGGAAGAGAACCAGATGGTGCTGGAGGTGCGTCCCGCGCACGACCCCGAGGCAACGTGGGGGTTCGTGAACACCGTGGTCGACGTCGAGGACCTGTCGGCCTCGGTGTGGCTGTGGAACCGGGAGGGCGAGGACTTCGTGGTCCGCGAGGTGATCACCATCCCCGCCGAGCCCGCGCGGACGGAGGATCTGCCTCCGGCGCTGCGGCCGTTCGGCGCCGTTCCCCCGTTCATCGCCGACATCGACCTGTCGGTGGACGACCAGTGGCTTTACGTATCCACATGGGGAACCGGCGATCTGCATCAGTACGACGTGAGCGACCCGTTCCATCCGAGGCGGACCGCATCCGTGCGTCTTGGCGGCATCGTCAGCCGGCAGTCGCATCCCGCAGAGCCGGACACTCCGCTGACCGGCGGAGCGCAGATGGTCGAGCTCAGCCGTGATGGGCGGCGCGTGTACCTGACGAACTCCTTGTACAGCACCTGGGACGCACAGGTGTATCCCGCGGGCATCGACCCGTGGCTGGTCAAACTCGACGCCGACACCTTGCACGGCGGGCTCTCCGTCGACAGCCGCTTCTACCCGCACGGCCCGGACTTCCTGGGCTTGCGCGTGCACCAGACGCGCCTGCAAGGCGGCGACGCCTCCTCGGATTCGTACTGTTACCGCAGCTGACCGCCTGTGCTCCGAGACGGCCTGCTGAAGGTCGTGCGGTTCCGGCCCGGCCGGGGCCGCCATGGGTGGAGTGCGCCGAGGATTCCGCCACCCTTGGAGGGAGGGGACGAGTGGACATGTCCTCCGTGCTCTACGCAGGAGGGGCGCACACGGACGACGCAAGCGGATGGCAGCTGCCCTCCACCGAAACGCTGGTGGCCGTGGTGCTGGTGGCTGTGGCCACCGTGGTGGGCGCCTGGCTGGCGCGGCGCGGATCCGGCCGGTCGGTGCTGCTGCTCGCCGCCGCGTCAGGGATATTGCTGAGCATTGCGGTTCTCGATCTTCTGCCCGACGCGTGGGACGAGGCCCATGAGGCCGGCGTGCCGCTGTGGGCGGTGCCGGTCACCGCACTCGCCTCGTACGGGGTGATGGGTGCCGTCGTCCGTACCGGCTGCCCGTGCAAGCCAGGTCGTGCGGGAGGCGTCGGCGCGGCATCAGGGCTCGCGCTGCACCGCTTCCTGGAAGGGGCGACCTTGGCACTGACCGCCTCGGTCGCGGTGGTGGCGGCGCTCCTCGTGCACGCGGCCGGCGAGGGCCTGGCGTTGGCCTCACTGCTGGGGGCGCGACCGAGGCGGCGCGTGGCTTCGTGGATCGGGCTGGCTTGCTCGAGTCCGATCGCGGGAGCCTTCGTGGCGAGCGCATTGCCCGTTCCGGACGGCGTCATGCCGCTGCTGCTCGCCTTCGTCGGCGGCGTACTCGCGCAGGCGGCGTGGGTGGCTCTCACACTCGCCCGTCAGCAGCGGCCCGCGGACCGGCGGGTTCTCGGGGTCCCGGCTGCGACGGCGATGACTCTCGCGGCCGCCCTCACCGCGCTCTCCGAATTCGTCGGGACAGTCAACCGCTGAAGTCGATGCCCAGACGGGCAGCGTGTTCGACGGCTTCGGCTCTGCAGCCGTCGTCGGCCCAGGCCTCGGTGATCGGGGGTGGCGGTCGGCGACGCCGGTGAGGAGTTGGGAAGGCGCATGATTCATGCCGCGGTGACGGCTAGCAGGGCCCGGGTCCGGCGCCACGATGTCCTGCTCACAGGCCGGTGACCTTGGCGCTGGCCGACAGGTCGTAGGCCAGGGTGACCGTGCGGTGGCCGCCGGGCGGGACGGTGACGTCCCAGCGGGCGATGCCTTCGGAGTCGACCACGTCGGGTGCGGGGGAGCAGGCCTCCTTACGCAGGTGTATCTCCACCGCCGAGACCTCGGAGACCGGGATGCGCTCGCGGACGACCACCGTCCGTTCGTCGTTCTCCTCGGGTGCGGAGAAGCGGGACAGGTGAAGCCGGACGGTGCGGGAGATCACGGTTTTCTGGGTCATCCCGACGGAGTCGCGGGACTCCTCGGCATGCCGGACCACCCGGAAGTCGTCGCAGCTGCCGAAGGCAAGCTCCACGGGGGCTCCGGGAGCGGCGAAGTCCACTGTGCCGCGGCCGGTGAATCCGCTGTCGCGGATCAGATCCACGGGCCCGGCCAGCAGCGCATGTCCGGACTCGTTGCCGAACCGGACGAGCCGGGTGACCAGCGGGGACAGCTCGGGGGAGCAGGCGTACTCACTGCTGGTGGCCGCGGTGAAAGCGGAGATGGGCACCCGGTGCGCACGGCCGTCGCCGGGCACGGACACCGGCGCGAGGGAGCGCAGCACTCGTGCCTCACCGCCGTCGGCCAGCCCGGGCAGGCCGAGTGTCGGTGCCGGGCCGAGGTCGCCGATCTCCTGCTCGCGCATCTCGACGTCGAGGGTGCGCCGCTCCGCGGCGGAGCGGTCCTTGAGCGTCAACCGGTCCTCGCCCAGCCGCGGGGGCTCGGCGGCCAGCGCCGACCGGGCCGTCGACAACGTCAGCCGTACGTCCGACCAGTCCTCGCCGGTGCGCTGCCAGACCACGGCGTCGGTCTCCAGGGTGAGCGAGTCCCCCACGAGCACGGCCCGGTAGGCGGGCCGCCACAAGGCGCACGGGGTGAGGTGGCTCAGCCGTAGCCCCGCCGGCCCGGCTGCCGCGGCGTCCACGGTCAGCTCGACATGGCCGACCAGTTCGAGGGGCTCCGCCTCGGCGAGATCCATGGCCCGCCGGATCTCCCCCTGCTCGCAGGCGACGGCGGTCAGCCGGGCCTCCACGGCGCGCAGGTCCTCGCCGTACGTGTCGCGTTCGCCGTCCACCTGGTCCAGCCCGCGGGTCCAGCGGGGCACCTCGCTCTCCCCGGAGCCGGTCCCCTCGCCGATGTCCCGCAGCAGGTCGGCGGCGAGCCGGGCGAGCAGGTCGAGGCGGGCACGCAGACGATCGCGCCGCTGTTCCAGCGCGACCTGCTCCTCCTCCAGGGCGTGCGCGCGCAGGCGCAGGGCGGAGTCGTCGTCGGGGGACGGCACCGGCCCGCGCGGTGTCCAGCTACGGACGATCCGCACGTCGAGCACGGTCGCCGGGTGATCGGCGGTCAACTCGGCATGCAGGGTGCGGTCGACGGCCAGCGCACTGACCGGCCCGAGCCGCAGCCGCTGGACTCCGGCCCGCAGATCGACCGCGGCGGTCCGCTCGACCTGGGCGCGATCCTCCAGACAGGTGACGGCCGTGACGGGCAGCGCGATCGGCTTCGGGGTCGTGGACATGGTGGATGTCAGCTCCTGCGGTTGCCGCCGACCAGGGCCTTGCCGGTCGGGATGCGAATTTCGTAACCGCCTTCGAGGGCGACGGAGCCGCCGGCGGGAAGATCCACCCGCCAGACGCGGACACCGGGAGCATGCTGATCGGGGCCCGTGCCGTCCTCGGGCGCCGTCCAGTCCGCGTTCTCCACGATGCGGACGTCCGCATCGGCGGTGACCGGTACCCGCTCGCGGACCTCGAGGGTGACGGGCCTGGCGAGATGGCTGGCCAGTTCCACGTGGACACGGTGGTCGAGCACGGTGGTGCCGTTGCGCAGGCCCGCCGTCGATTCGTGCACGTTCGTGCGGCGGGTGACACGGATGTCCTCGGCCGGCCCGAGCCCCACGCGGCGCACACCGCCCGGCGCGAGCGTGGGCAGCGCGGCGGTCGACAGAAAGCCGCCGTCGACGGTGATCTCCACCGGCCCGGCCAGCAGGGCCTGGTCGGTGGTGTTGGATACCACCAATGTCGCGTACACGGTCTGCTCCACGGCCGGTACGCAGAGGTATTCGGTGCGCAGCCCGACCGGGATCTCGGTGACCGTGACGGTGTGCCAGGTGCCGTCCGACGGCACGTCGGCGCGGGCGGCGGCGTCGAACCGGTGGTCGAAGGAGCCGGCCGACTCGCGGGGCCGTACGGCGTGTCCGGGCAGGGGCAGCGCGGCGACCGCCTCACCGCGGCGGCGGTACTCGGCGGCCACCGGGTCGAAAGAAGGGCCGGGGAACAGCCGACCCCTGCGATCGCCCGGGTCGTCGGGGCCGCACAGGACGAGGGACGCGTAGTCGAGTTCGCCGTCGCTCGGCTGCGGCGGACCGGCGGCCGGCGCCGGTGGCGCTCCCGCGGCGAGTGCCGGCGCCGGTGGCGCCATCGCCTGGCCGGGAGCCGGGGCGGCGGGGCCGGCGAAGGAACTGCTGCGGGCGAGCGGCCGGGCCGGCTGCGCGAGGTCCGCTACCGCGCCCGGGAAGGCCATTGCGGCGCCGCTGGGCACCTGTGGGGCCACGGGTACGGAAGGCGGCCCGCCGTAGACCGGTGATCCCGGCGCCGCGGGAACGGGCGCGGCCGGACCGGCACCGGCCGCCGGCCTGCCGTAGACCGGGGGCGGCGGGGGTGGCGGGGGTGGCGCAAAGGATACGGGCGCCGCCGCACCGGCACCGGCCGCCGCCCCGACAGCCAGGGGAGCCGCGGACGTCGCGGGACGCGGGCCCGCCGCGTCGTACCCGGTGAACAGGTCGGCGAGCCCCGCAGGGGGCTCGCGCCAGCCGGAGGGCGCGGGAGCGGGCTGGCGGCGCCCGATGCGGATCGAGCGAAGCTCCGGCAAGTCGGTGCGGCGCCGCAGGTCGGCGGTGGCCAGCGCGATGCGTACGCCGGTCCAGTCCTCTCCGGTGCGCTGAGCGACCGAGGCGCGCAGGACCAGTCGGCCGGTGCCGTCGCCCTGCCGGTACCCGAGACGGTAGGCCGGAACCCAGACGGCACCAGGCACCCCGTACTCGAGTTCGATCTCCGCCTCGCCGGTGCCGTCGAGGGTCAGGGCCGCGCAGACCGTCGTGTCCACGTGCGCCGACGGTGCGTCGGTGGAGGCTCGGGCGAGGTTGTCGACGGCGACCTCGAGTTCGTGCTCGATGCGGCTCAGCGCCTCCTCCAGCTCGACCAGGCGTGCGTGCAGAGTCGTCATCCGCCCGTCGACGAAATCGGCCAGCGTCAGCCAGGCGTCGACCGCGGTGCGGCGGTGCGGATCGTCGCGCCTTCGGGCCGGCGGGACCGGACGCAGGTCCGTGACTTCCTGGATCAGGTTCAGCTGCCGGTCCCGGCGGTGCTGCGCCGCCGCGTACTCCTCACGCAGCCGCTCCGTCTCGCGCCGCAGTTCGTCGTGCGAGCCGGTGCCGGACGGCTCGGCGTCGACCTCCACCCGGGCCTCGACCACGCGCAGTCCGGAAGAGCCTTTGACGCGCGCCCGCAGCGAACCCGGGTCCAGGGAGCGCGGCAGCCCCGTCACGCGCACCCGCCCGTCCTGCGGCACGGTTCCCCGGGCCAGTCGGTGGCAGAGCGCGCCCTGCGCGTACACCACGACAGCATCGAGGGTCGATCCCCAACTCCGTGCGCTTTCGGCTGCCATGTGCTCCCCCACCGTCTCCGTGCCGGTCACAGCCTACGCCCGGCCGTGCGCGTCCCGCCGAGTGCCGATACGTCGGGACTGCCCGCAACCACGAGGGTGACAAGCCCACTCGGCGGGGGACGTGGAAAAGGAGATCGCCCAGGGCAAGCACCGGCTGCGCCTGTTCACCGACCCTCAGGGTGACGAGGAGCATGGCCTTGCCCGGCTCGGTCGTCGACGTCCTGGGGATACCAGCGGAGTTCGATTCCGTTGCCGTCCGGGTCCTGGATGTAGACCGAGGTGGCCGTGCCGCGTGCGCCGAATCGCGGGACGGGCCCTTCGAGAACCGTGCAGGGTGCGGATGCGATGAACTCGTCCCAGTCCAGGGGGTCGACGGTGAGACAGATGTGGTCGACGTTGGCCGACCCTCGGGTGCCGGCGACGAGGTCGATGATGGTCTCCGGGGTGATTCTGACCGACGGAAAGGGCGCCTGTGCCTGTCGCCACTCGTCGACGCGTACCGGCTCCAGGCCCAGGAGGCCGGTGTAGAACGTCAGGGAGCGTTCGACGTCGGCCACGTTGAGGACCAGGTGGTCGAAGGCCTTGACCCGCAGGGACGGCACTCGGGATGCCTCGCGACGGGTCTGCGCAGTGCGGCCGTGGCCCTGCGTGGACGCGTGAGTTCCGGACGGGCCGGTGGTGGCGTTCGGCTTGATCACAGATCTTCCCTCAATGGTGGAGTCGGCGGGGTGCTTCCAGGATCCGCCGGACCGGATGCGCCATCAAGGCGGCATTGCCATACGATCGTTGAGCCTGACTCAACGAACGGGGGAGAGGGACGTGCTGGAGCGTGTGGAGATCGAGACCTTCCTGGCTCTCGCCGAAGAGCTCCACTTCGGCCGTACCGCGGAGCGCCTCGGGCTCACGACCGGCCGGGTGAGTCAGGTGATCAGGAAATTGGAGCGGCACATCGGCGGTGCGTTGTTCGAGCGAACGAGCAGGACCGTTCGACTCACCCCGGTCGGCCAGCAGTTGGCCGGTGAGCTGGCCCCCCTCGTCGCCGCGATGGAGACCGCACTGCGCAAGGCGGCCGACGCGAGCCGAGGTGTCACGGGCGAACTCCGGGTGGCCTTTCTCGGGGAGGGGACGGCCCCCGCACTGCTCAAGGCGGTCGCGCTGTTCGGCGAACGGCACCCCGACTGCCGGGTCGAGGTCCGGGAAGTGCAGCTGTCCAACTCCCGTGCGAGCCTGGTCGACGGTTCGGTCGACGTCCTCGTCGCCTCGTACCCCTTCGACGGGATGGCTTGTGGTCCTGCGCTGATCACGGAGAAGCGGGTGCTCGCGGTCGCTTCCGGGCATCCCCTCGCCGGTGAGCGTTCGGTGTCGGTCGAGGTGCTCGCGGACCACCCCGTAGTGCAGTACCCGGAGGTCACATCGGTGGGGTTCAAGCGGGACCGCACCCCGGACCGCACGCCGTCGGGCCGCCCGATCCCGAAAGGACCGGCCGGAGCCTCGTTCTCCGAAATGCTCACACTCGTCGCGATGGGCAAAGGGGTCCTTCCGGTAGGCGAGCATTCCCGCCTGTACTACCCGCGTCCTGACGTCACCTACGTGCCCCTCCACGATGCACGCCCGATCGAACGCGGCCCGGTCTGGCGGACGGGGAACACCACCGCGCACGTCGAGGAGTTCGTACGGGCTGTGGCGGATACGGCGGACAGTGCGAGGGTCCCCCGAGATGCGGGGAATGAGTGACAGCAGGTCGGCCGAGCGTTCGGCGCTGTTACGGCGGGCCATTTCCGGGCCGACGGCGCGCCGGAAGTCTTGTGCGCGGACGGGGGCAGGGCCGGCCGGCTGCGTGCGACCGTCGCTTGCTGCGGCTGTGACACCCGGGGAACCGGCTGCCGCGCCCGCAGGCGGGGCTGTGCTTCGTCTGTCCGCAAGCCTGCACCGCCTTGCAAGCGGCTCGGGAAAGGGATGGGAAAGATATGGAATATTTCCCCAAAGGAATCGAGGTATTTAAGTCAAAAAGACAGCCTTGAATCTGTGTGTGCCCGGACAGGCACAGTGGAAGCGAACCCTGTGCATCTTCCGAAGCCGGTTTATTTGATCCTCCGGTCGAGTGCTTTCGGTGATTCAATTTCCATGGGGGAGGGGCTGGGGAAACCCCTTGCTCAGGTGCTCCGACCTGCCGGTTGGCTCCCTTCGGGCACGGGCTGCCCATTCGACTCGATGACGGTTGGCCAGATTGGACATCCGAAATCTGTGGGTAGTGTCGGTTGCCCCGACAGGGGTTTCCTTTCGTTTCGAAGGAGGATCGACCAGTGAAGAGTATGGCTGGAACTCTGACTGCCGCAGTTCTGGTGGTCGGGGCCGCTGTTCTGCCGCTTGCCGGAACGGCGGCAGCTGCTACGGGCCCCGGTGCCGTCACATCCCCCGCGGTTGTGAGTGTGGGCCTCCCCGGTGTCGACCACGATGGCGACCGTGACCGCGGCGGCGACCACGACCGTGACCGGCCCGGCGATTGGGGCCGCGGTGGCGACCGCGACCACGACCGCGACCGCGACCGCGACCACGACCGTGACCGGGGCAGGGACTGGGGCCGCGGCGGGGACTGGGGCCGCGGTGGAGACCACGACCGTGACCGGGGCCGTCACTGTTACTGGAGTCACCACCATGGCTGGGGGCACTGGGTCTGCCTGGACGGCTGGCGTCGGTAGCTTCCACCTCTTCGAGCGGGGTGCTGCCCGCCGCCTGACGACGGGCGGCACCCCGGACTGCTCGGAGAGCTTCTCGGGGTGTTCCGGCGGGCGCCGGTGTGTCACCGGGGCCGGTTCCTGCCGGAACTGCGCAGGCTTGCCGCTTCAATCCAGTGGTCTGCTTCGGACGCGGGCCGTGCAGGCAGGTCGTACTGGTCTTCGTCGGCTGTCTCACTTGATGGGCGGCGAGGAACTGGAGGCCTGGTCTCACGGATGAAAACCTGTTATCCCCGCTGATGGATCGGTTTCCTGCTGAATGGCAGGACTGACTCCTGAAGATCGTTGGAGCGGCGCCACTCGGTAAGATTTAACGCACCTATGGTTTTCGCCGCGCCGCAGGCTGTCAGGCGTTTCCGGAACCGACTCGTCTCGTCCACCAACCCGCTCAGTTCCGGTGGAACAAGAGGATGGCGATAGAAAACCCCTCTTCTGTGCTTGTTCGGTCGATCCGGGATCCGGGGCAAGAGTGGTGCCGGCAGCGGTCCGTTGTGGGCGGGTGAACTGACCGCTTCGCAGGAGCGGTTCGTGCATCGATTCAACAGGTCGGAGCCGGGTGAATCCTCTTGCCTGCATGCGGGGGCCGGTAGGTCCCCTTCGGCGCAAGAACGGCTGGACGCCGGCCGAGGAGGCCGGTTACGACGGCCCGGACCGTATCGAGCGGATGCTGAACCGGATCGAGTGGGACGCCGATCGGGTCCTGGACGATGTCCGCGACCACGTCGTGGAACACCTCGGCGACCGGGATGCCGTCCTGATCCTCGACGACACCGGCTTCCTGAAGAAGGGGACGCGGTCGGCCGGGGCGCAGCGGCAGTACTCCGGCACCGCGGACCGCACCGAGAACTGCCAGGCCGACCGGATCCCGTTCGGCCGGGTGACCGTGGATTCCGCCTGCGGCTCCAGCAAGGGCCGGCGGTTCGAGCGGGAGCAGGCGGACGTCTTCCACGTCATGGCCACCATGCGTCACGACACTGTTGTCACCTGCTGGGCCATGGACCACCCGGTCCACAACCTGTTCCCCGTTCGCCGGTGAGCCGGTGAGCCGGCGAGGCTCGGGACGATCAACGCTGCCGCCTCGGTTCCCGGGAACGGTGACGGTCCGCTCGTCCAGGGTGCCGAAGACGTCCTCGGCCGGCCTCATCGGGGCCGCCCGCATTTCGCAGCGAACGCCGGCGCCGCCGGGGGCCGATCCCGGCCACAGGCAGCCTGGGCAGCCCCGCCTACTGGCCACGGTCTACCAGGTTGGTACATCGTGCTGGTCGTGACCAGCATGCTGAACGGAGAGAGACATGGCCGATGAGGCTTCCTTCCGGGTCGGGCTTCGCGTCCCGGACGTGTCCGAGGCAGTCGGGTTCTACCAGGGGCTCGGGTTCGAGCCGATCGGAGCGATACCCGGTCTGGACGGCTCGACGGTCATGGCGATCCTGCGCCGCGGTGAGTTCCAGTTGCTCGTCGATGCCCTGGACGGCATGCCGTTTCCCGACAGCAGCCGAGAACGCCTCACGAAGATCGGGCCACGGGGCCTAGGTGTAGTCATCGGCATGGAGGTGGACGACGTCGACGCGACGGCCTTCTACTGCCGTTCGGCTGGATGCGCCATCATCGCCGGCCCGGTCGATGCACCGTGGGGCGAGCGGTACTTCGAGTGCCTCGATCCGTATGAATACGCATGGAAGTTCTTCGAATTACTCCCCGACCCGACGACAGACGGCTTGAGCGCCGCTCGCGACAGCTGGTTCGCCTGACCACACTTGAAAACCAACCACCAGCCGTAAGTGGAACACGCCACCACTTACCCGGCGAATCTCAGTGGTCGGCGCGCTGGGTGAGCTGATCGCATGGAACGCACGTACGCTTCCGCGGCCGTGCCCACCGGCCGCTCCGCCTTGGCGGGTATGGTGCGCTGCCGTGGGCAGCGTACGCGGCTGCACCCGGGACGGCGCGATGAGCGTGTCAGCACCCACCGGGCCGGCTGACAGATCACCGTCGCCGGCCTGGCCCGACACGGCCGCGAACGCGTCGATGCCGTGACCACAGGCCTGGAAGAACTTCAGCACCGCGGATTCCTGCTGCGTGAGCGCGGCCGCAACAGCGACGGAACGCTCGGGCAGGAGCTGTACGTCATCACCGACCTGCCGACCTGCCGACCTGCCGACCTGCCGACCTGCCGACCTGCCGACCTGCCGACCTGCCGACCTGCCGACCTGCCGACCTGCCGACCTGCCGACCTGC
>NZ_JBSFIA010000017.1:0-40773 GCF_053597355.1 Streptomyces sp. NPDC001443 | reverse complement strand
TGAGCGCGCTGCCGTCCTAGCTGAGGTCGGCACGTCGCTCAGGCCGGCAGGTCGCCCAGGCACGGAGGCGCGTTCGACCTTGGCGACACCGGCTTCGGTCGCCCACGGTCGGGAATTCCACCCCGGGGCCCTCGGCACCGGGGAAACCCGGATGCCTGACACCAGCCCGGTCCGCTAGCGTCCTCGACGTGCAGGTGCGCAGGCAGCGGATACTTCCGCCTGTAAAGCGGGTGACGCGGGTTCGAATCCCGCCGCCGGCCCCGGCCGGTGTCGTCCAGCGGCCCAGGACACCTACGTCTCCGCCGCCGACCCTGATCTCTGCACACACACGGCGTGAGCCGGCCGCCCGAGGGAGGGCGGGCGGCTCTGCTCCGGCAATCCGGGCCTCGCGGAACTGCGCGACCCGGCCGAGACGGTCTGTCCGCTCGGTCTCGTCGACCGGCATCACCGGCGTCCTCATGTGCCCGTCGTCCTTGCCGGATGAGCCTTCCCTGCACCCTGCACCCTGCACCCTGCACCCTGCACCCTGCACCGTGCGCGACAGCAGACTGCGGGCGTGGCTCAGCGTTGCCCGACCTCCGCCACCAGTCCCGTTCCACCAGTGCCACGACGAGTCGTTCTGCTGTCCCAGCCGACGGTGAATGACCGGCCGGTCCACGGATGCCTTTCCCGCCTGGGGATCGTTGGGCGGATTGTGGGCCAGGCCAGGGCCGGACCGGTGCGAGGGCCGGCCTCCCGCCCGAATTGTGTTGACCGCCCCCGGCAGACGGTGCTGGAGTCGGCACGTGGACAGCATCCCCGCCAACCGGCGGCTCTGGAACCGGATCAGCAGCACCTATCAGCACGAGCACGACCCCCAGATCGGCGCCGCACCCCGGCTGTGGGGCATGTACTCCGTCCCCGACGCGCACCTGCACGCCCTGGGTGACGTCACCGGCAAGCGCGTCCTCGAACTCGGCTGCGGCGCAGGCCAGTGGTCCAGGGCGCTCGCCGCGGAGGGCGCCACCGTGGTCGGGCTCGACCTGTCCGAGGCCCAACTCACCGCAGCGGCCCGGGCGATGGGAGCGGCCCGCTACCCGCTGGTGCAAGGCGCGGCCGAACAACTACCCTTCGCCGACGGCAGCTTCGACCTGGTGTTCTGCGACTTCGGTGGGCTCAGCTGGGCGCCCCCGCACCTGGCCGTCCCGCAGGCCGCACGCGTCCTGGGCCGGGGCGGGCGCCTGGTGTTCAACGTTGCCAGCCCGTGGTTCGAAGCTTGCTACGACGAAGCCGCCGGCCGCGTGACCACGACGCTGCAGCAGGACTACTTCGGGCTGAACACCATCGCCGAAGACGACGGCGCGACCAGCTATCAGCTCACCTACGGCGGCTGGGTCAAGGTCCTTCGCGGCGCGGGTCTCATCATCGACGACCTCATCGAGCCGCGGCCCGGACTCGGAACACCCAACGGCTACAACGAAACCGACCCGCCCGACTGGGCGCACCGCTGGCCGGCGGAACTGCTCTGGGTAACCCACAAACCGTAGGTTCCGCTGAATATGGACAACGGCGCCGGACGCCGGTGAGTCACAGCGACCACCAGCAGTACAGCCGCCGGCCGGAAGCCTGAGCACGCTGGGCCAGACCGGTCAGGGCTTCCAGGATGCCGGCCGTGGCCTCGACGCTGATCTCCCATCGCCGGAGCTCGTCTGTCTTCGACCACGGCTCGGCAAAGCGGACGAGGTCGTCCTGCGCGGCCGATGCGAGGGCAGCCGTCAAGGTGTCCGTCAGGCTGACCACGAACGCCCCGTCGCCCTCCGGGTCGGACAACAGCTGCCCGGACCGCGGACGTCCGCTCGCTTCCTCATAACTGCAGCTCGTCATGATGGCTTCGAGCTCGGCCATCGCGACGACCGGGTCGATGTTCTTGAGGAAGACCACGTCGAGGTCCGCCTGACCCGGCCCTCCCGGCGTCTCCAGGACGGCGACAGCAGCCTGATCATCAGCGGCAGAGAAGTAATCGCACTCCGGCATGCAGACGATTCTGGCACCCACCACTGACAGCCCTGCGGTACAACCAAGGCGCTCGCTCACTGACAACCACACAAAGAGTCGAATTTCAGAGAGCGTTGGCACAGGCCCTTCATCCCGACCGCCGCTCACATCAGCCACTCGCGTGCGGCATCGGGGTCGGTGGTCGACGGACGCAGCGCCCGTGGCGCCGACGGCCGACGTGCCGTGAACACGGACTCCGGCGCAGCTCGGCGCCGGCAGCAGGGCCGATCGGTGGTGTCGGTGCCCGACAGCCGCGGCAGACCGAACGCCACGACGTGCGCCGGCCTCTCCTGCGCGCCCCGGGCGAGCCGGTGCTGCAGTCGCTCGAACGCGAGGCGGCCCGCGACGTCCCGGACGATGAGCTCGCCGTCCAGTGCCGTTGCGTCCGGCAACCGCCCCTTCTCTGGGGTTCTGGGCTGTGGCCTTGGTGAGTGGTTCGTGTTGGTGCAGCTCAGCGCCGTTGATCGGGAGTCTAGTGCTGTGACCGCATAGGTTCACCGGCTTGGTGAAGTGTCGGCGGGGCGGGCTATGTTCTCGGTGTGAACGATGCTGAAGTTGCCTCGCTCTTGGCCGGATGCGTTTGCTGCCCGTACCACGGGGTGTGGCAGGCCTCCCCTTTTGCGGAACGCCTGGTCGGCGGTGTGCGGTATGCCCTGGTCGCGGTCGACCCAGGGTTGAGCGCGCTCGTCCTGCAGCGTGACAACGGCTCGCTGTGGTTTCTGCCGGAGGGTGATGTTCCCCGGCTGGTGAACTCCAGCGTGGAGGCGTTCGTCGCCTTCAACCGCGCTTACGAGGAGGCCACTGCTGAGGCCGACGCGTACGAGTGGCCCGGCGACGGCCTGAGCGAGGACGAGACCGTAGCCCTGGTCGAGCAGGCCGGCGACGCGCTCACTGAAGCGTTGCTGGAACGATTCGGGGTGCTTGACGCCAAGGCGGTTGCCGATGAGAACTCCTTCTGGCACATCGGGGCCGAGGAACTGGGCTACGGCATGTAGTGCCCACGTAGAACACCAGGGCGGGCTGTTCACGCTGCGATGACGAGGGGGCGTCCACCCCAGCGGATGCCCTTTTCACTTCGGATGCGGGCGCGTTCCTTGCGTTCGGCGGCCAAGACGTCGCGGTGGCTGGCGTTGGCGTTGCGCCAGCGCAGATAGGCATGCAGAGCCCGGGTCTGCACGGTGTGGTTGGGGTAGTTCGAATTGGCGATGGTGAACTGCCGCAACGGTCCGAAGTGTGCCTCGATCGGGTTCGCCCACGAGGCGTAGGTCGGAGTGAAGCACAGCTCGACCTTGTTCTTCCTTGCCCAACGCCGGATGCCGGCGCCCTTGTGGGCGGACAAGTTGTCCAGGATCACGTAGATCGGTGCACCGTCGGGCCGTGCGGCGCGGATGGATTTCAGGGCGGCCAGCGTGTTCGCGGCGCCCTTTCTGTGGTGGTTGACGCCCCATGGCCGGTCGTCGCCGATCGAGTAGCAGCCGTGAAGATATCGAACGCCGTGGGTGCGGTGGTAGGTCGCTGGCACTCGGTCGGGCTTGGCCTGCTCCGCCCAGCAACTGCTGCCGGTGGGCCGTATTCCCAGCGGGCCGAACTCGTCGAAGGCGAAGACGCGGTCCGGGAAGCGGTCCAGGACGTGCTCGATGCGGTCCAGTTTGGTGTCGCGCTCAGAGTCGGGAGATTCCTTCCAGGTCTTGGTGCGCTGGAAGGTGACACCGCGGCGGGCGAGCAGGCCGCGTAACGTCTCACGGCTGATGCGGATGATCCGGCCGTGGACTTTGCGCAGGTAGGCGACGAGTTTGCGCAGTGACCAGCGAGTGAAGGGCTGGCCGAGCTTGCTGGGGCGGGTGGTGGCCGTCGCCACGACGAAGTCCTCGTCGTCATGGTCGAGCAGGCGGGGACGACCTCCCGCCCATCGAGGGTCCAGACAAGGCCAGGCCGATTTCGTTGAACCGATGGACAACGTCTCGGACAGTGTCCTCGTCAGCCTGCACCAGCTGGGCGGTAACGGGCACCCGGTTCCCACCGGCCGAGGCCAGCAGCATCATCGCGCGCCGGTAGCGCACCGAGTTGGCGCTGCCCCGGCGCACGATCTGCCGCAGTTTCTGCCCCTCCTGGTCGGTCAGTCTGCGCACACGGACAGGCTCGGCCACCGCACCTCCAGCATTCGGATCGGACGTCACCACCCATCCAACCGCCGCGATCACCAAACCGGCCAACCTATGCGGTCGGAGCACTAGCCATCGCGACAGGTGTGGTGCTGTCCCCTGAAGAGGCTGTTGTGCGGCTGTCTCGTTGACGAGGTTGTTGTGGAGCCCCCGTGGCTCCATCCGTCCGGTCGTCGCCAAGGCTCTTAGCCGCTGGGGCCCCATTCTGCTGCCGCTGGTGTTGATCGCGATCGGCCTGCTCCGGCCTCGGGGAGCATCGGCACAGCGGATATCGGTGAGAACGATCATGGGCAGGGCGTGAAGGCGTGGACCCTGTTCTCGTACTCGCGGCGGGCCTTGCGCTGGGCCGGGACCGCGGGGAGGCCCTGGCCGCCGTCGAGCGGCTGGCAGCGGGCGAGGAGCCCTCGGTGCACGGCGGGGACGGCGCTGACGCGCAGGGTGTAGTCCTGGCCGCGCCGTACGGTCACCCCCTGGTCGAGCGCGGTTCGCTCGGCCTCGTCCAGCTCGGTGGCGCGGGGGTAGTCGGCGACCTTGCCGGGCATGTCGAGGGTGACCGGTAGTTCCAGGGCGGGGCGCTCTCCTCGCGACAGATGGTGGACGACCCCGGTGTCGCGGTCGTTGCAGGACCGCGCCACCGGGGTTGTTCACCGCAGGCTTGCGCTCAGTCCGCGTCGAGCCGGCTGGGGTCGAAGGTTTCGTTCGACAGCAGTCCAGCGGCGGCACCGTCGAGGGCAGCCTGCATCTCGTGGGAGCGGGGCACCATGGTCTTCTCGTAGACGCGAATGGCGTCGGCGATGGTGTCGTGGCTTGTAATGGCGAGGGCGAGTTCGCTGGCGTCGAGCATGGCGAGGTTGACGCCGACGCCGAGCGGGGGCATGAGGTGGGCGGCGTCGCCGAGCAGGGTGACGGTGGGATTGGTCTGCCAGGTGTGCGGGACCGGCAGGGCGTAGAGGGGGCGGTTGATGTACGGGCCCTCGTTGTCGGTGATGAGGCGCCGCAGGTCGGGTGCCCAGTCGCGGTAGCGGTTCAGGAGCAGGGCGCGGATCTGCTCGGTGTCCTGGCCGTCCGGTCCGGCCTGGGCAAGCCGGTCGGCGGGGTCAGTCTGGATAATGTAGACGCGGATGTGGCCGCCGCTGTTGCGCTGGGCAAACAGGCAGCGCTCGCCGTCGGCCGCCATGGCGCTGCCCTGGCCGACGAAGTCGGCGATGAAGGGGTGCTGGATCTCGACGTCGTTGAACCAGGCTTCGAGGTAGTTGATGCCGATGTGCTCGGGGGTGGCGGAAGAGAGCACGCGGCGGACCTTGGACCAGGCGCCGTCGGCGCCGATGACGAGGTCGGCCTCGACGACGCTGCCGTCGGCGAAGTGCAGCCGGCGGGGGCCGTCGTCGGGTCCTTCGACGCTCTCGAGCGTGCGGCCCCAGTGGACGGTGCCGGGGGTGAGGGAGTTCAGCAGGAGATCGCGCAGCTGGCCGCGGTCGATCTCGGGGGCGGAGAACTGGTCCTCAGTGGGGCGGTGGTGGAAGCGGAGGCTTGCGTCGTCGGCGTTGAACTGCCGCATTTCCTGGCCCTCGGGACGGGCGAGGCGGGTGAACTCCTCCAGCAGTCCGGCTTCCTTCAGCGCGGCCTGGCCGTCTTCCTCGTGCAGGTCCAGGGTGCCGCCCTGGTTGCGGTCGTCGGGACCGGAGGCGAGGTCGTAGACGGTGGCGTCGATGCCGTTGCGCTGGAGGATGCGGGCGCAGGTCAGTCCGCCGGGGCCGGCACCGATGATGGCGATGCGGGAGGTGGGTGTGGTGGTCATGGTGATGCTCCGTTCCTGCGGTCCGGCGCAGGCCGGACGGCGATGCGTGGGTGTGAGGGGTCAGGCGGGGGTGGCGGCCCGGCCGGCGTCGGTGTCGGCGGAGGGCGATGGCCCGGTCTTCTTCAGCGGCACCTCGATCACAAAGAGAGCGGCGAGGACGGCGAGGGCGCACAGGATCGCGGCGGTCAGGAAGATGTGGCCGGTGCCGGTGGAGACCGCCTGGCGGTAGGCGTCGCCCGCAGCCGAGGTGGTGCCCTGGAGGGCGCGGGTGAACAGCGAGCCGAAGACGGCGACGCCGAGCGAGCCGCCCAGGGTGCGGAAGAGGTTGATGGAGCTGCTGGCGGCGCCCATGTCCCGCAGGGAGACGCTGTTCTGGGCAATGGTGCCTGCCATCTGCATGGCGAAGCCCAGGCCGATACCGACCAGGACCATGTAGGCGCTGGTGACCAGGCGTGAGGTGCCGGCGTCCATGGTGGCCGGCAGGCCCAGCCCGACGGTCATGAAGAGCGTGCCGAGCACGGGGAAGACCTTGTAGCGGCCGGTGGCGGACATGACCTTGCCGGCGATGGTCGAGACGATCAGGACCGGCACCATCATGGGCAGCATCAGCAGGCCGGAGTTGGTCGCCGAGGCCCCCTGCACCGTCTGCTGGAACAGCGGCAGATACAGGCCCGCCCCGAAGGTGACCACGCCGACGGCGAGGAGGATGGCCATCGCCAGCGGGAAGTTGCGGTGGCCCGTGAACACGGTCATCGGCACCAGCGGCTCGGCGGCCCGCTTCTCCGCTAGGACGAACAGCACCAGGCCGAGCACGGCCGCGGCGCCGAGGCCGAGGATCTGCCAGGAGGCCCAGGCGTAGGTGGTGCCTGCCCAGCTCGCGGCCGGCACCAGCGCGCAGACGGAGACGGTGAGCGTGGCGATGCCGGGCCGGTCGAAGACAACCTTGCGGCGCTGGACGGGCACGTGCAGCTTCCAGCCCAGCCACACCAGGGCGAGCAGGCCGATGGGCAGGTTGATGTAGAAGGCCCAGCGCCAGTCGAAGTGGCCGGTGACGAACCCGCCGAACAGCGGGCCGCCGACGGTGCCGATCGCCATGACAGCGGCCGTCATGCCCTGGTACTTGCCGCGCTCGCGCGGCGGGACGAGTGCGCCGATCAGGGCGAACGCCCCGGCTCCGATGCCGCCGGCGCCGATGGCCTGGATCACGCGGAAGGCGATCAGCTGGTCCATGGACTGGGCCGCGCCGCACAGGGCGGACCCGGCGATGAAGACGGCGATCGAGGTCAGGTAGGTGGACTTGCGGCCGACGAGGTCGCCGAGCTTGCCCCAGATCGGTGTGGTGACTGCGGTGACGAGGGTGTACGCGGTGACGACCCAGGAGATGTGCTCCAGGCCGCCGAGCTCGGCCACGACGGTCGGCATGGCTGTGCTGACGACCATGTTGTCGAGCATCGACAGCAGCATCGCGAGCATGACGCCGAGCATCACCCAGCGCACGTTCTTGGGCGGCGCGGACGGTTCGGCGGCCGTTGCTGGGGCGGATGCGGGCATGACGGATCACTCCTTCCGGAGGCAAAGGGGGCGCTCGGAGAGGCGGGTCAGAACCAGGAGCCCGCCACACCAGAGAAGCACACCCGATCCACAAGTGCAACGGTTCAACTTTTTGGACCGTGCCACCGAAGGTGTAGATTGGGTGCATGCCCGACGACAGAGAAGCAGCGCCCGCACCGATGGGCCGCCGTGACCGCAAGAAGGCCGCCACTCGACAGGCGATCGCCGACGCAGCCCTGCGCCTGTTCCTGGAGCGCGGCTACGACGACGTCGGCATCCGCGAGATCGCCGACGCCGCGGACGTGTCCACCACCACGCTCTTCAAGCACTTCTCGGGCAAGGAAGCACTCGTCTTCGACCAGCAGGAGGAGATGAAGGCCCACCAGCTCGACGCCGTACGCAACCGCCCGGAAGGGCAGTCCGTCCCCGCCGCCCTGCGCGAGCACGCCCTGAACTACCGACTGCTCACCCACGGGGACGACCCTGACATCAACGCCTTCCTCGACCTCGTGACCAGCACCCCGGTACTGCTCGACTACCAGCACCACACCTGGCTGGAGAACACCGTGCCCCTGGCCCAGGTCATCGCCGAGGAGAGCGGCCTTCCCGCCGACGACCCCGGCAGCACCGCCCTCGCCCGCTTCGCCCTCGAAGCACCCCGCATCGCCCGCGACCACCCCGACAGCGCCGCAGCCCTCAACGCCGCGTTCGACCTCCTCGAACGCGGCTGGCAGAACACCGCCCTGGCCTGACCGGCGCAGCAGCGCGAGCAGTCACCACACCGCCCTGCCCGGTACCGAGTCGTTGTCACGGCACAGCCCCAGACGGTCCCAGCCCCGGCTGGGACTCACTCCTCCCCGTTGTCGTCCTCGTCCAGCTCCGGCGTGTCCGGGTCGCACAGCGGCCGCAGCGAGTGGTCCTTGGTCCTGGCCCCGGACCGGGTCCGCTCCTACAGACCGAAGATGATCTTTGTGACCAGCAGCTCCGGCAGACCCCGCAGGTTGATCTCGCCGGTGATCGTGACCGGGCTCGTGGTCCTGCGCCAGGTCTCCTCGTCTGCCACGCGTCCGGCGCGCGTCTCGACACTGAGCCGGGTTGCGGTGGGCCATGCAGTACGGGGTGCGTTCGTAGTCCTTCTCCCGGTCGCAGGCCAGCACCTGGCAGATCCCGAACGACGGCAGCGCGACCACGCCCGGCCGCCGTACGAAGTCCTCGATGGACAGCCCGCTGACCCGCTGCTGATGCAGATGCGCGTAGCAGAACGGCTCCTTGGCGCTCTTGCAGGGCCGCGGGCAATCCCGAACGCAGCAGGCGTCCTTGCCGACGTAGCGCCAGGTCCGTCTCGCCGTGGCCAGGAACTCCTCGACGGGCACTCCGGAGGCTTGCCAGTGGCAGTCGCAGGGGTCGCACAGACCGTGGGCCATGGCGAACTCGAACGACGTCTTGCGGCAGCCCTCCACCCGACAGGCCACCCCGCCGAGCTGGACATGATCCTTCGGGAAGATCGGCCGGCCCACGGTCGGATCACACTGCATCAGCTCCAGGAACGACGGCTCGATGGCCTCCCGCACCAGCCGCAACCGCAGGCTGCCGCCTTCCTCGACCTGAGCCGGCCCCGCCAGGAGGCTCATCGCGCACCCTCCTCGCCGAAGCCCAGCCGGGGCGAGGGGACACGCTCGACCGCGTCGCGCAGACGCTCCCGTCCCGGGTGCAGGTAGGGCCGCGACGACTCCGGGTGCTTCTGCCCCAGCAGGGCCTGCACCTCATCCAACGTGCCGCCCGAGTCCACGACGTTGCTGGCCGTCGCATGCCGGCACATCCGCGGCGTCACCCGGCGCCCGAGACCGGCCCGCGCGGACAGCGACTCGCACAGCTCCCCGATCGCCTCCACGCTCACCGGCGCCCCCGACGGCGGGCGGAATAGGTCGACCAGCAGGAAGTCGTTGCCACCGGCCTCCAGCAGGGCATGGCATTCCACCGCGTAGAGGTCGAAGGCGCGCACCACCAGGAAGTCCACCGGCATCGCCCACGACTTCTTCGACTTCGACCAGGCGTTGTTCTCGTTCTGCCGCCGCACCACATGGACGTGAGCGCCCTCGATGTCGCACCCCAGCGACCGCGATCCGCCATCAGGTGCAAGTCACTGCGATGCAAGCCCGCGGCCTGCCCAGGCCGCAGTCCCACCCGGGTGAGCAACAGCAGCGCCAACCGGTCCCGTGCCGAGCGGCAGGCCCGGAACATCGCGACGACCTCCTCGTCGCTGGCCCGGTCCATTTCACTCTCCGGCTCCTGGAGCCGATGACGGGCGCGCATCCGGTGCCGGTTCTCTGCACGACCTGGCCGGACGGGTGCGGCCAGAGGCGACGGGGAGGCCCCGAACCATCTCTCCGGTGGAGCGGGGGCCCCGTACGCCGACGCCGTACCTGACGTCCCAGATCGTGCCATCACGCTGCCCCGGCCGCCCCAGGAGACCACAAGACCGCGAGCCGACCATCACACGATCGAGCTAATTCGACCGCGTGTGCACTATCCGGTGAGCAGTTGCCAACCCCCAGAGAATGGCTGCTCCCGGATTCGGTCTCCGGGAACGAAGTCGCCAGGTTCGTGCCCCGCCGTGAGCGCAGCACCGCCCGGCCCACGTCGGCAAAGATGTCGCGGTCGCCCACCCTCCGCAACGGGTCTCACCGGACCCGGCGGTGCCGCCAGGTCCGGCCGAAAGGATCTGAACCCGTACCGGGAATCAGGCCGCGACGAGTTCCTGCTCGCGGTCCGCCTTCTTGACGTTGGGCTTCTGGACCTTGGGCTTCTTGTTCGGCAGCGAGAGCCGGACGACCTTGCGCCACGCGGAGAACACCTGCTTGGGCAGCGGTCCGGTGACGTACTCCAGCTCGTACTTCTCGAACAGCGCGCGCACCTTCACCGCGACCTCGGCGTAGCGGTTGCTCGGCAGGTCGGGGAACAGGTGGTGCTCGATCTGGTGCGAGAGGTTGCCGGTCATGAAGTGCATGGCCTTGCTGCCGCTGATGTTCGCCGAGCCCATCATCTGGCGCAGGTACCACTGGCCGCGGGTCTCGCCCCTGATCGACCGGCGCTCGAAGACCTGCACGCCCTCGGGGAAGTGGCCGCACATGATCACCGAGTGGGACCAGATGTTGCGGACCAGGTTCGCGGTGAACGTGGCGCCGAGCGTGGTGAGGAACGACGGGCCCGACAGCAGCGGGTGGATCACGTAGTCCTTCAGCACCTGCTTGCGGATCTTGCGGCCCACGTCCTTCGCCCGCGCGCGGAACTCCGGGTTCTTGCGGCGCCGCTTGTGCAGGTTCTTGCCGAGCTCCAGGTCGTACGCCGCGATGCCGTACTCGAAGAAGCAGGCGTTGATGAAGTTCCACAGCGGCTGGCCGAGGTGGAACGGGTGCCACTTCTGGTCCTCGTCGACGCGCATGATGCCGTAGCCGAGGTCGTTGTCCTTGCCGATCACGTTGGTGTACGTGTGGTGCAGCTCGTTGTGCGAGTGCTTCCACTGGTCGGACGGCGAGACGTGGTCCCACTCCCAGGTCGTGGAGTGGATCTTCGGGTCCCGCATCCAGTCCCACTGGCCGTGCAGGATGTTGTGGCCGATCTCCATGTTGTCCATGATCTTCGCCACGGACAGTCCGGCGGTGCCGAGCACCCAGGCGGGCGGGAAGAACGAGAACAGCAGTACGCCCCTGCTGACCATCTCGAGCGTGCGCTGCGCCGAGATGACCTTGCGGATGTAGGCGGCGTCCTTCTCGCCGCGGCTGGCGATCACCTCGTCGCGGATCGCGTCCAGCTCGCGGCCGAGCTCCTCGATCTGCTCCGCGGTCAGGTGGGCGGTGGGGTCGATGGCGGTCAAGGTGTTCCTACCGTTCGATGTCGCAGGGGCCCGCGGCCGCGGACACGCAGGTCTGGATGAGGACGCCCGGTTCGGCCTCGGTGATCTCGCCGGTGCGCAGGTCGCGTACGGCGCCCGCCTTGAGCGGCGTGACGCAGCCGAAGCAGATGCCCATGCGGCACCCGGAGGGCATGAGCACGCCGGCCTCTTCACCGACGTCCAGCAACGGCGTGGCGCCGTCCGCGTCGACGGTCTTGCCCGTGGTGCTGAACGTGACCTCGCCACCGTCGCCGGCCACGACGATGCCGGGGCGGAAGCGTTCGGTGTGCAGGCGCTCCTGTACGCCGTGCTCGGTCCAGTGCGCTTCGGCGGCGTCCAGCAGGCCCGCGGGCCCACAGGCCCAGGTCTCGCGCTCGGCCCAGTCGGGCACGAGTTCGTCGAGACGGGCGATGTCGAGCATGCCGTCCGTCTCGGTGTGCACCTCGGTGAGCCGCAGCTTCTTGTCCGCGACCAGGTCGTGCAGATCGCCTCGGAAGATCACGTCGTGCGGCCGCGGCGCGCAGTGGACCATGACGACGTCGTCGAACTCGGTGTCGCGCAGCATGCCCATCACCGGCGTGATGCCGCTGCCGGCCGTCAGGTAGAGCACCTTGGCCGGCTTGGCCTGCGGCAGCACGAAGTCACCGGTCGCCTGGTCGAGCTGGATCAGCGTGCCCGGTGTCGCCCTGCGGACCAGGTGGTTGCTGACCTTGCCGTCGGGGATCGCCTTCACGGTGATCGTGATGCGGCCGTCCCGGCGGTTCGTGGGCGAGGTGATGGAGTAGGCACGCCACAGGCGCACCCCGTCGACGTCGACCCCGACCCGCACGTACTGACCGGCTGTGTGGCCGCGCCAGCCCCGTCCCGGTCTGATCACGATGGTCGCGGCGTCGGCCGTCTCGGGGCGCACGGCCTCGATGCGCCCCCGCAGGTCGGCGCCCGCGCGCAGCGGGCTGACCAGGTCGAGGTAGTCCGACGGCAGCAGCGGCGTCGTGACCATCCCGAGCATCTTCCACGCCCTGCTGCGGAGGGCTGTACTCGTCATGGCTCCAGCTTGCTGCGCCTCAGGGCGTAAAGTCCTGACCGCAGGACGTAAATCTGGTCGGCAGAATTGTTCGCAGGGAATAGAACGTGAACCATGTGATCCGGAGGGCCAGCGAACTGGCCCTGGATGAGACGACGGTCACCGTACTTCGGGCCGGCCTGAAGGCCACCGCCGACGAGGTCGTCCAGGCGATCATCGACGAGGTCCCTCCCTACGCCAACGCGCTTACGGGCCACATGGGCGCCACCATCCGCCGAGCCGTCCGCACCGCCCTGGGGCACTACCTGGACCTCGCGAGCGGGAACGCCACGGGCGGCGACGGCGGTGACGCGGCCTACGAGCTGGGCCGCGGCGAGGTCCGCGACGGCCGTTCGATGGACGCCCTGCTCAGTGCCTACCGCGTCGGTGCCCGCGTGGCCTGGCGGTGCCTGGCCGCAGGTGCCGTACCCGCCGGTCTGCCCGCCGCCGAGGTCGCCAAGTTCGCCGAGCTGACCTTCGCCTACATCGACGAGCTCTCCGCCGCGAGCGCCGCGGGCCACGCCGACGAACTGGCCGCCCGGGGCAGGGATCACGAGCGTCACCTGGAGCACCTGGCCCGCGACCTCCTCGCCGGCGCGAGCCCGGACGTGCTGCTGGTCTCTGCTCAACGGGCCGGGTGGCAGCCTCCGGTTTCGCTGACCGCGGTCCTGCTGCCCGCCGCCCAGGCCCGGCCCGCCTACCGCGTGTTCGACCCGAGCACCCTCGTCCTCGACGATCTGCCGGACGCCACCGGTGTGCTGCTCGTCCCCGATGCCGACCGGTCGCATCTCCTGCGGCAGCTGACCGACCGCACCGCCGTGGTCGGTCCGGCCCGGCCGTGGACGCGTGCGTCCGCCTCGTACGCACGAGCCGTCCGCGCGCGCTCCCTCTCCGCGGATATCCGCGACACGGAGGACCACCTGCCCGAGCTGGTGCTGAGCGCCGACGTGGACGCGTTCGCGGACCTGCGTGCCCGGGCCCTCGCACCGTTGCGGGCCTTGCCTGTCGCGACCGCGCGGCGACTGGAGGAGACGTTGCGGGAGTGGCTGCTGCACCAGGGCAGGCGGGACGAGGTGGCGGCGGCGTTGTTCGTCCATCCCCAGACGGTCCGGTACCGGATGTCGCAGCTGCGGGAGCTGTTTCCGGATCTCGCATCGCCGCACCGGGTCCTTCAGCTGACGCTGGCGGTCGGTCTTCGGGTCGGCTGAGGCCTCCTTCGGCCGTCCACGACCGCGTCCGCGAGCGGTCCGGGAACCGTGCCTCGTTCTCGGTGCCGTCAGCCGGCTCATGCGGCCCGGGGAAGAGCGGTATGAGCCGGCTGGGACCGGGGTTGATGGTGAGACCGGACAAGACCTCGGGAAGCCCGTCGGGGGCGCTGTCCCTGAGAAGCGCGGTGGCGGATCCGGCTCGACCGGATCCGGTGGACGATGCGCACCGGCCTGTTCGTCGACGCGCTCATCGAGCATCTGGTCGGTGATCCGATGTCCCTGGCTGTCAGGCCACTTGGCTCGTTGATGCCGCGCTGGTCTGCGGTGTCCCATCCGTCGTGCCGAGGGCTCGGTCACGTGCCCTCCCCGTGGGCAGTGGACGCTTGGGTCTGTTGTCACGACGGCGTGGCGCGATGTTGAACACGGTCACGCCGGTGACGATGAGTACGAGGGCGGCGCTGACGCCGGGGGTGATGGGCTCGCCGAAGAGGGGGATGGCGAGGAGAGCTGTCAGAACGGGGCTGATCGCGCCGGCTGTTGCAGCAAGGGTGCTGCCGAGGGCCCGTACCGCGTAGGCGTAGCACAGGGCCGAGAGCAGTCCTGTTCCGATGCCCTGGAGGCTGGTGAAGAGCACAACGTCGGAGATGCCGGCGGTGCCGGTCATGAGATGCGAGGGCATGGCGGCGGAGGCGGCAAGCAGGGCGGCTGTGATCGCGGCGGGTGTGCACACGGCGAGCACGACGCCGGTAGGACCGAGTCCCGTCCGGCGCAGGCCGATCGTGTAGACGGCCCAGGCGCACCCGGCGGTGAGGAGAATGCCGATGCCCGCGGTGGTCGCGGTGGACGTCGTCTGCATCGCAGTCGCTGCGATACCCGTGGTGATCGCGGCCAGGGCGATCAGGCGCCTGGAGGAGATCCGTTCCCGCCATCGGAGATACAGGATCGCGGTGACGAACAGCGGGACCGTGCCGGGGATGAGGAGACCGATGAGCGCGGCGGAGGTCAGGTGTCCGCCGAGTTCGGAGAGGAGGAAATGCGGCAGTCCGCCGATGCCGAGCATGAGCAGGACACCGATCCGTTCGCCACGCAGCGCGCGGACGGTACGCGGCAGCCACGGCGCCAGGATGACGGCGGGTGTCGCGAAGCGGAGAAACGCCACGTCGATCGGGGTGAGGCTGGACGAGCTGACCGCCCTGACCGTCAGGGCGAAGGAGGACCACAGAACAACCGCGGCCGCGAGAGCGGCCACTCCCGTCAGCCTTGCGCGCATCTGATTGGCCATGGCCAACTCCTTCCATCCCGGCTCGACAGCGAGCAATCTTAGAAAGACTGACGTAGCAGGCGATTGCGAATCATGCCGTCCAGGAGGCTTTCAGTGGCAGAATCTGCTACATGGTGACCTTGGATGACATCGACCGGCACATCCTGCTCGAACTTCAGCGAGACGGCAGGCTCACCAATCAGGAGCTGGCGGATCGCGTGGGTCTCTCGCCGTCACCGTGCCTGCGGCGTGTGCGGCTCTTGCAGGAGAGCGGCGTGATCAGTGGCTACGCGGCGATGCTCTCCCAGGACGCGCTCGGGCTGTCGATCACCGCCTTCGTGCGGATGACGCTCCTCGCCCATACCTCGCAGGTCGTCGACGCCGTCGAGGACAAGCTCCGCTCGATCCCCGAGGTGGTCGAGGCATACCTGCTGGCCGGTGACGACGACTACCTCGTCAAGATCGTCGTCGACTCCTTCGCCGCGTACGAAGACCTCGTACGGCGAGAGCTGCGGACCCTCCCGTCACTGTCCTCGATCAAGACGACATTCGCCTTCGCCGTCACCAAACCGCCATCGCCACTCCCCATCCCCTGAGCCGCGCACCCTCGCCGCCGTGCCCACGGTGACCACCGGCTCGGGGGCCGGCGCATCCAGCGCACGCTCACAGGACAGAATGCGCGTGGCCGAGATCGCCAAGGCGTGGAACGTGGACGTGCTCCAGATCCCGCACCGGTCACCGCCCACCCGCGCGATGGAGACGACGACCGGCACCCCTCGGCCTGCCGCGTCCGCGTCCGCGGGCCGCTGACGGCAGGCCGCGCACTGCGGCTGCGCACCCTCTCCCGGCAGGAGCGAGCAGGCCGCTGCCGCCCATCGAGGAGAGCCTCACTTCCGAGTCGTGGGGCATTTTGTCCTGGATCGGGCATCGCTCCGCAGCGCGCCGTCGAATGAGTGGTTGGTGCCGCTCGTAGAGTCCGGGATGAGGCGTTCCGGCCGGTGGCAGGCACACCATGGTTGCAGGACGAGGAGGCGGTCATGCCGGTGTGGCGCTTGCGGGATTTCCATGATGACGACCTGGACCAGGCGATCCGGCTGTGGGACCAGGGCCGGCAGGCCGACCCGTCCCTTGCCGTGTTCCCGGTCTCCGAGGTCGTGGCAGCCGCCCGTGCGGACCAGCCCGCCGTGGTCGCGGTCGTGGAGAAAGAACTGATCGGGATGGCCGTGGCCCGCGCCGAGGGCGAGCGCGGCTGGATCTTGATCACGGCCCTGTCCGGTGCGTGGCGAAACCGCGGACTGGGCAGTGCGCTGATCGCCCAGGTCGAGCAGCGGCTGCGCGAGCGCGGAGTGCGCCGGATCAGCGCGATCCTCACCCCCGGTGCGACCGGGACCACAGCATTGGAGAACTCCGGCTACCGCCGCCTGGACGGTCTGGTCTACTACGAGAAGCTGGAGCACGCCGGGGCGCAGGATGCGGGACTGCTGGCCCAGCTCGGCGGCCGGGTCCTGCCACGCGGCCTGTGGGAGCAGCTGGCGGGCATGTTCGAGGCCAAGGACACCATCGACAAGCGCATCGTTCTGCCGCTCGCCGAGCCGGAGGTCGCCGAGCGTTACGGGGTCCGTCCCCCGAAAGCCGTCATCTTGTTCGGGCCGCCCGGCACCGGCAAGACCACCTTCGCCAAGGCGATCGCCTCCCGCCTCGGCTGGCCGTTCGTGGAACTCTTCCCCTCACGTCTGGCCGCCGACTCCGACGGAGCACTGGCCGCCTCGCTGCGCGACGCGTTCGCGGACCTGGCCGAGCTGGACAACGTCCTGTTGTTCATCGACGAGGTCGAGGAGATCGCGGCCGCCCGCTCCGGCCACGCCGTCGACCCCGGTCACGGCGTCACCAACGAGCTCCTCAAACTCATCCCCGCGTTCCGCGACCACGACGACCGACTGCTCGTCTGCGCCACCAACTCCCTGCGCACCCTGGACCCGGCATTCCTGCGCCCCGGCAGGTTCGACTACATCATCCCGGTCGGCCCGCCCGATGCCGCCGCCCGCGAGGCGATCTGGCGCCGCTACCTCGGCCCCACCGCCCCGGTGATCGAGATCGACCGGTTGGTCACCGCCAGCGAGATGTTCACTCCCGCCGACATCGAATACGCCGCGCGCAAGGGCGCCCAACAGGCCTTCGAACACGAGATCAGCCACCGAACCGGGACCCCGGCCGCCACCGACGACTTCCTCGCAGCGATCGCCGACACCCGTCCCACCCTCACCGAGCAGGCCCTGGACGACTTCCACGAGGACATCGAGCACCACACCCGGACCTGACGCCCACTCAACCTCCCTCGCCGCCTCCTCTTTGCACCGACGGCGTCGCCATCGGCCGTCGCAGGGCCGGCTCCGCCGCGCGGACAGCCGCTGTGGCCTCGGCATCCGCCGAGACGTCAGCGCCACCGCGCCGCCCCACACCATCCCGACGACCGCGCCGTTCGGGTTGCGCGGCGCGGTCATCTGGTTGCGCAGCCTTCATCGAGCCACGTGATGATGGCTGTGAACAGGCCTGATGGGTGAGGGGCTGTAGCAGACCGCGTCTTCGCGTCACCCGCTCGACCGACGAACGAGATGCCGCATGACCGGCGGCGGCCCATGCGGCGACCACCTCCTGTTGACAGCTGAGGTGGTGGCGTCTTGTCGTTCAGCGAAGCCCGCGCTTTTCGCGTTCGGCTTCGATCAGCTCCGCCATGAGTGCTTCCGGGTCCACCGTGCACTCGGCGTCGTCGAGGGCGTTGTATTCCTGGGTGCTGAGCGGCAGGCCAAGCCCGGCGAGTTCGGCGGCCAGTTGTGTGAACGCGATTCGCTCGTCGGGCTCGTCCTGGTAGCTTGCCTGCTCGGCGGCGGAGCTCTCGGTCAGGGTGAGGCCGGCCAGGCGCCGGAAGGTGAACTCGGTATCCAGCTCTACGAGATACCAGGCACGGTCCGCGGGTTCGTCGGGGTGGATCCAGTAGCCGATCCATCCGTTTCCTCTCTTCGCCACGAGCTTGACGTACTTGGCCATCTCGGCGGCTCCGGCGTTGACGGCCTGCATCTCCGGGTCCGCGAGTTCCTTTTCGCTCTGATAGCTGGTGTCCAGGAGCGGGTGGACCTCTCCCGCCTCGAAGAACTCGAGGTCGAGAAGGCGGGTGAAGTCGGTGCGGCCGTCCCACTGCGCCTCCAGCAGCACGCGCAGATCGCCGGGTACCGGACGGCCGTCCAGCCGCTCGCGGGAGAACTCGGCGAGCCGTTCGTCGTACATACGCCCTCTCCAGAGGCTGAAGCAAGATTTCGCGTCAACGTAACAGCAAGGTCTGACACGAGGTCGGGTCGGCTGCGCAGGTGAGATCAAAGAGCGCGCGCAGACGGTTCCGGAGCGAGGTCTGGGTCTCCACCCCTGTGGAATGTTGCCGAGAGCCGGCAGCAGGCAGTTGCGTCGGAACCTGCGTGACGTCAAACAAATGTTGACCGTAGGCTCTCGGTGAAAGGGCAGGTGCGGTGGACATCACGGTGCAGTGGATCAAGACGTCCTGGACGAAGCAGTCTCGGGGTGGGGAGACCGCTGCCCGCAGGAACGCGGCGCCGGTCGGCTTCTCGTTGCCTGAGGTGCCTTCTGGGTCTGCTCACTTCGTCCAGATGTCCGAGCGTGACGACTTCGAGCCGGGTTCGAGCCGGAAAAGCCTTCGCGAGATCGGTGTCAGTCTGCGGGACGAAGGTGATCGGCTCCGTGTGCTCGCTCGTGTGGAGCCGCTCTTCGGGTTGCCGCCTCGGCCGCGCAGGCCGCCGGCAGTTCGGCTGCTTCCCGGGCAGTGGGTCCGCTGGCAGTTGAACTACCGGTTCAGCAGCGCCCTGGGAATCCGCGGTTGGTCGTACTGGCTCGACACGTTCAACATCGCTTATGGCCCCGTCGACCGGGACGTCTTCCTGTCGGAGCCGACCGTGATCGTCGATGAGCGCGGGCCGGTTCGTTAGAGCAGGCGGACTGCGCCCAGGCAGCTGTTCGTTGACCACCGGGTCGGCACCGGGTCGGCACCGGGTGAGGACCCGGGACTTGTGCAAGGACACTTGCGCGCCCGCCCGAATGTTCCGGACGGAGAGCGCTGAGTGGGTGTCCTGTGTGGTGAGGCGGGCGGGGCGTGTGGAGCGGTACAGGGCCGCAGTGACGTCGGCCCGGCATTGTGGGTGTCGGACTGCGGTTGCGAAGGTGAGGGTTCCGTTACCGGATGTGCCCGCTCGACTGGTCGGCATCGAAGCCGCCGCAGTGATCGGCTGAAGGCATCGAGGAGACGTTGATACGAGTCAGATGCGTCGGTGGCCGGGGTCGCCTGCCGCTGGGCCGCCCTCGAGTACCGGGCGTTGGCGCAGTCGTAGGGCGTTGAGTATGTGTTCGCCCATGGGATCGGAGTCGAGGTGGGGATGGGCGTCGATCCGCAGGCGGCGTCCGCCGTGGGAGATCACGTGGTAGGCGAGCACCTTGCCGGCGAAGAGTTTGCTTGCGTGGGTCTGCCGTGAGAGGACGAGACGGTCGATGCCGTCCCAGGTCACGACGAGAGGGCGTCCGTAGGAGGTGTAGACGAGGCCGCCGGCGTACAGGTGTGTGCGGACGAACCCCTTGGGCATTCTCCACAGCATGACCGGAAGCGCGATGATCACCAGGAGGAGCGCCGCGAGCAGGTAGAGCACCAGGGTGGTCACTATCTTCTCAAGGCCCGGGATGTCGGTCCCGGTCTTGCTCAGGACCCAGTTCACGCCCCACAGCGCTCCCACGATCAAAGCGCCGATGGCCGCCATGGCGGCCACGATCTCCAGCGGGCTGGTGTTCCTGCGGGTGAAGACGTGATCGCCCAGGGAGCGCTCAGCCGCAAGGCGGGTGACGCGGGCGGACGGGGCGTACCCCTTCATCTGCGTGGCCTGGGGGAACCGCTTGATGACGGCAACGCCCAGGGCCGTGACGGTCAGCCCCGCGAGGATGACGGTGGCGGCGGACAGGGCCGGGGTGTCGCCGAAGATCAGCACTCCCAGGCCGTACAGCGTCGTTGCCAGCCCGCCGCACACCGCCAGCAGCATCAGGCAGCCCAGGTTCAACAGGGGCCCCTCGGCGTGTTGTTGCGTGTCGTCCGTCATGTCGTCCCCCGGAGAAGTCGTGGATGTCGACGCTGAATGTAGCCGCTCCGGCGGCTGGTCGGGCTTCCCGCCCCTCGGCAGCAGTGGCTTCAGCACCGTCCACCGCTCGTCCGGTTGTGCCGCGGGTGCGTTGGCAGTCGTAGGAGGTGGGGGAGGCCGGGTCGGCCCTCATGCAGGCGAAGGCGAAGGCGAAGGCGAAGGCGAAGGCGAAGGTGAAGGCGAAGGTGAAGGCGAAGGTGAAGGTGAAGGTGAAGGTGAAGGCGAAGGCGGAAAGGACGGGCGCTTCAGCTGTCGGCTTCGCCTCGCGATTTGTACGCGGTCGGAGACGGCGGATGCCGCTTGAGCGGCACGGTCTGCAATCGGGCGTTCGTCGGCTGCTCCTGGACGGAAGGGTCTCGCGGTGGAACCCTCCCGGTTTTGTGGGCTTCTTGGCGAGCCCTCGGTGAACGGTGGCGTGGAGCATGACTGGCGGGCGTTGGAGAACCGTGCTGGCATCGAATTTGCTGACGGCTGCAAGAGGTTCGTCCCGGCGTATGGCTCTGGCTGCCTGAGCGACCGGCTCTGTCTGCTCCACCCGAGGGGGGCAGCGGTGCAGCGAATGCCGCGATCACATCCACATGGGTGTGCCGCTCGATCCGGTCCAGCAGCCGGTGCGCGGTGTCTGCGATGAAGGGCTTGCGCTTCGGCCCGGCCTTGAGGGGGCCTGTTGCCGTCGTGGGCGGGTCTCAAGTCTCCGTTCGTCGGGTTGGCCCGTGGTGGTCGGAGCGACGATGGAATATCGCGCGGTACTCCCTCGGTCGCTGGCCAGTGTGTCTGGCGAAGACGTCGCTGAACGCCCCAGGGTCGCCGTACCCGACCTCGGCGGCGATGCTCGCGACGGTCCTGTCGGTCGTCTCCAGTAGGTGTCTGGCTCGACGCACCCGGGCCGTGTGCAGGTACGCGAGTGGCGTCTCGCCGGCTTCGTCGCCGAAGCGGCGGAGCATGGTTCTCGTGCTCACGTGGAACTCCTGGGCGAGGGTGAGCAGGTCATAGCGAGCACTGAGGTTCTGGTCGAGCCATCGCTTGACGCTGAGCGAGAACTCCCTGCCCACAGTGGGTATGAGCCCCGGGTCGACATAGGGAGCCTGCGTGGAACGGGCGTCATCGACAAGCGCGATACGCGCGGTGCTACGGGCGACGCGGGGGCCGTCGTGCTCGCGGATGAGCTGCAGGGCGAAGTCGTACATGGCACTGAAGGCCGCTGTGGTCGTCACCCCCCGGTCGGTCACGACCAAGCTCTCCGGGTGGAGGCGCACGTCGGCGTACCGGCGGGCGAACCGATCCGCGAACAACCAGGACGTGGTCGCTCGGCGCCCGTCGAGCAGCCCGGCTTCAGCGACCAGGAAGGCGCCCACGCAGATCGATACGACAGCGGTCCCCGAGGCCGCCTGCGATCGTATCGACGCTGTTTCCGGTCCTAGGTTGGCGAGTGTCGCGTCGAGATCGAGCGTGGGCGAAAGCTCGAATCCCGGCACGATCAGGACGTCCACCGGGCGAACCGCCGAGACATCGAGGACCGAGCCGCCGGCCGCGATCACACGGCGCCGGGGCGAGATGACCGACGTCTCGTAGGCCGGCTGAACCGACCCTTGCGCCGCGGCGACGTGAGTCGCCATGGCCAGGAGGTCAGGGACGCCGAATACCTCCGACGCGAAGCAGCCGGGGTAGCCCAGCACACCAACGCGCAGCGGACTCATGCGGCCCCTCCGGCACCTTCGAACGGGTGGCGATATTACCGTGATACGTGGCGATGCCGCCGCTTCTCGGAAGGGCGGCCGCTCGTCATCATCTCGGTCATGACAATCATGCGAGGACAGAGCGACCCCTTGGACGACTTCTCACGGAGAGCCGTCAGCGTCGATGACGTCGGCAAGACCGTGTACGTTGCCGGGTCAGGGCCGGCAGTCATCCTCATGCCCGAGATGCCGGGTATCAGCCCCGACGTCGCGCGGTTCGCGCGGTGGGTGCGCGATGCCGGCTTCTCCGTGTACCTGCCCTCTCTTTTCGGCGTCGACGGTGCCTATCCGCTCGCCGAGGCGGGCGGGACCGTCGTTCGACGCGCCTGCGTCAGCGCCGAGTTCCGAGCCTTCGCCGGTGGCGGCACCAGCCCCGTCGTCACATGGCTGCGCGGCCTCGCCCGCCTGGCGCACGCCGAGCGCGGCGGGCCTGGCGTCGGCGCCGTCGGCCTGTGTTTCACCGGCAACTTCGCCTTGACCATGGCGCTCGAACCGGCTGTCATCGCACCAGTGGTCAACCATCCGTCGCTTCCGCTGGACGATCCCGGCGG
The DNA here is from genome assembly GCF_053597355.1 of Streptomyces sp. NPDC001443. NCBI lineage: Bacteria > Bacillati > Actinomycetota > Actinomycetes > Kitasatosporales > Streptomycetaceae > Streptomyces > Streptomyces sp. NPDC001443. The sequence goes on along the minus strand of NZ_JBSFIA010000017.1, from coordinate 18,334 downwards.
ACTGGAGATCAGCGACGAAGACGCCGCTGCCGTGGCTGAACGCGTAGCGCGAGAGGGATTGAAGGTTCTCGCCTACCGCTTCGACAACGACAGGTGGTGCACTGGTCAGCGGTTCGCGGCTTACCGAGCGCTGCTCGGGGACGCATTCGACGGCCGCGTACTCAAAGCCGAGACGGCGAACACGAACCCTCCGCCCTTCTTCCGTGACGTCGTCGGTTGCGCCCACAGCGTCGTCACGGCACACCTCGTCGGCCAGGACGGTCACCCCACCATGCAGGCCCGGGACGAGATCATCGCCTTCCTGGCCGAGCGGCTCGGGACGTAGGCCGAATGAGCCCTCGGCACTCCGGCATGAGCAATTGTCGATTCTTGTGGATGGGACCGTGCAGGGTAACTACCGCTCTGCGATGAGTTTCGGCAGTTCGCGCATGTCGTAGAAGACAGTGGTGTCGGGGCCTTCAAGTCGTTCAGCCGGGGTGAGCCCGCCGGCATAGCCGAAAGACCGCATGCCGGCGGCGCGGGCAGCGCGGACGCCGGGCTGGCTGTCCTCGACCACCACGCAGGCTGCGGGATCGACACCCATCTGTCGGGCGGCGTGCAGGAACAGGTCCGGGGCGGGCTTGCCGTGGGCGACCTCGGTGGCGCTGAAGATGCGGCCCGCGAAGCGTTCGTAGAGTCCGGTGTGGCCGAGGGTGTGCCGCATCTTGTCGTGGGAGCCGCTGGAGGCGACGCAGGTCGGCAGGATGAGCGCGTCGAGGGCTTCCGGCAGGCCCTCGACCGGGGCGATCTCGGCGTCCAGGGCCTCGCGGTGGAGCTGCTCGAACCTCTCCGACCAGGTCGCGGCTGTGTCCTCGCCGAGCTGAGTCGCGACCTGTTCGCGGATGGCCGCGTGTGAGCGCCCGATGAACCGGTCCACGACCTCGTCCTCGGTCAGTGGCCAGCCCAACTCAGCTCCGAGGGCCACCTGCACGCGCGCGGCGATGCGCTCGCTGTCGACCAGCACGCCGTCGCAGTCGAATATGACGAGTTCAATGGGCTTGATCATCCCCTCAGCTTATTAGGACCTGACCAGTCAGGCAGCTGTGCTGCCACCGAGACGTTCAACCAACGCGCCGTTCTCGAACCGTGCTCCGGCGCGGACCAGGGGCACCAGGTGGGCGCCGGTGATCGCGCGCCAGCGGGCCTGGGCGGACTCGACGAGCTTGAACACCATGGCCAAGGCCGCGGCCGGGCTGCCAGCAGCGCGGGTGACCTTGGTGCGGAGCTTGACAGTCGAGAAGGTCGACTCGATCGGGTTCGTGGTCTTCAAGTGGATCCAGTGCTCGGCCGGGAAGTCGTAGAACGCGAGCAGTTCGTCCCGGTCGTCGATGATCTTCGCGACGGCCTTGGGGAACTTGGCGCCGTAGGTCTTCGCGAACGCCTCGATCGCCTTCTCGGCATGGCCACGATCCTCCGCGTTGTAGATCTCCTGCATCGCCTTCGTCGCGCCAGGCTGCGCGGACTTCGGCAGGCAGTTGGTGACGTTGCGGGATTTGTGAACCCAGCACCTCTGCGGCCTGGCAGCCGGGAACACCTCGGCGAGCGCCCGCCACAGGCCCATGGCGCCGTCCCCGATGACCAGTTCAGGGTCGCGCATGCCGCGCCGGCGGCAGTCGCGCAGCATGTCGGCCCACGACTCGGTGGACTCCCGCAGTCCCTCGGTCAGGGCGATGAGCTCTTTGGTGCCGTCCAGTCGGACCCCGAGCAGGACCAGGACGCATGAGTGGGCCTGGCCGAGGCGGATCTTCGGGTGCACGCCGTCGGCCCAGACGTAGACGTAGTCGCGGTCGGAAAGGTCCCGGGTCTGGAAGGCGGCGTGGTCGTCGCTCCACTGCTTGGTCAGCCGGGTGACGGTCGCTGGGGACAGGCCAGCGGTGCCGCCGAGGAACTGCTCCAGGGCGGGGACGAAGTCCCCGGACGACAGTCCGTGCAGGTAGAGCAGCGGCAGCACCTCGGAGATCTTCGGGGACTTGCGGCACCACGGCGCGAGGATCTTCGAGGAGAACCGCTTGCGCTCGCCCGTGGCGTCGTCGACTTGCCGGTCGTTCACCCGCGGGGCTCTTACCGCGACCGGGCCGGCAGCGGTGACCACGGTGCGGGGCCGGTGGTGGCCGTTGCGAACCACCAGGCGATGCCCGTGCTCGTCGGTCTCGGAAGTCAACTCGGCTATGTACTGGTTGACTTCCGCCTCCAACGCGGCGGCCAGCATGCGTCGGGCGCCCTCCCGGACGATCTCGTCGATCAGGGAGCCGGACTCGGTGGAACCGTCGGCATTCACTACGCTGAGCACGGGCGTGCCTTCCCGACCCGCGCTGCGAACGCGGGCCTACTCGGTGACCATCAAAGGATCATTCGGGAAGGTACGCCTGCTGCGTTCCTCCCGGTGTCGATCCACAGGTCTTGAGCATTGCTCCTCCGGCCATCTGGCGATGCGACAGAGCGTCGCCGCTTCCCGATGCGATCTGGTCGTCGGCCTGGGGTACTCGTGACCGCCCCTCGGAGACCACAAGGGACACAGGCTACTCAGATTTCGATGACACACGCTCAATCCTCAGTGGCACAGGACAGCCCGGGAGCGATCCCGGTGACTGTGGGCGCATCCCAGGTCTCAGGCCGACGCCGCGAACCCGGCACTTCCGCACCGGGTCACTGACGACGGCCTCGAATCCGGAAGCCCGGTTACGGGACCTGTTCGTAGGTGACGGTGACGGCTGGGCAGGTTTCGGCGAGGCGGGTCAGCGCGTCGCGTTCGCCGACGGTCGGGTGCCAGTGGGGTGTGTCGCCACCCAGTCCGCGGCGTACTTGCAGCGGTCTGCCGGTACGGGCAGCCAGTCCGCTGGGTCCTTGTCGGTCTTGGAGCGGTTGGAACGGCCGGACACCGCGATCAGGCTGTTCGGTGCTCCCTGGTCGTTGGCGTACGCCTCACGCCGCGTCGCGGTCCAGGTGGCTGCTCCGGAGTCCCAGGCTTCGGCGAAGGGGACCATGTGGTCGACGTCGAGGGAGGACGCTGAGGTGATCCACGTCTGGTCGTACTGCGACCACCACCGGCCGCCCGTCAGCGCGCACTTCGGTCCGACCGTGGGGGCTTCGAGGGCTTCGGTGAGGATGACTTCCTTGCGGGTGTCGCAATCGTCGGTGGGTTCGAGGCCCTTGTTCCAGTGTTTGAACTGGGCGCGGCTGTAGCCGTCCCGCGGCCCCTCGGGGGCTTCCTCGACCCGGGCGAGCGCCTGGAACAGCGGTACGGCCGTCCCCGCCGACGGGGACGGCCAGGGGAGGGCGGGGCGGATGTTTCACGAGCGACCGCCTGTGAAACAAGCCTGCGTGAGTACATCGCGGACGCCGGCCCGGGTGCCCCGGGGTCGTGAGCCGGGCGTGCGGCGGGAGGTTTCTGGTGTGGTCTACCGCTGATCGAACCGGCGTCGGGTCTCGTCGTCGGCCGGCAGGAACGTCTCCAGATGCAGCCCTTCCAAGGCGGCATCGGTAGCGGTGCTGAGGGTGGCGGAGGTGCTGAAGAACCGGAGCGGGGTGCCGGCCACATCGATTTCGAGGGTGATCACTGGTCCCGTGAGGGGGGTGGCGGCATCGGTTTTGTCGAGGTACTTGGCGATCTCTGCGGCTAGCTCGTGGTGGCGCTGGTCATGGGTGCGCTCGGCACGGTGGCTCACCTGCTGTAGCAGATGGCTGCCCCACTCCGTACGATTGCGGATCCGGCCGGCCAGCCCGTCCGGATGCAGACAGACCCGGACCACATTGATCGGCGGCTCCAGCAGTTCCGGCGCGCAACCGGCCAGGAGCTGATCAACGGCAGCGTTGGCGTCGACGATGTCCCAGTGATCGTCCAACAGCAGCGCGGGGTACGGCAGGTGGGCGTCGAGGAGTCGGCGCAGGCCGTCCATCACTACTGCGATCGACGTGTCGTCCAGTTGGTGATCCTGATAGCGCGGTGCGTATCCGGCGGCCAGCAGGAGCTGGTTGCGATCACGCAGTGGCACATCCAGGTTGTCGGAGAGGTGCATGAGCATCTCCGGTGTCGGGTGTGCCTTACCGGTCTCCACCCGGCTGAGGTGCCGGGTGGAGACCCGCGAGCGGTTGGACAGCTCCTGCTGGCTGAACCGGCGTCGTTCACGCCAGGTCCGCAGCAGCGCACCGACCGGCGGGACTTCGGCTGCAATGCTCATGCCTGCGAGTCTAGGTCGCCGTGTCCGGGGTGCCATGACCTGTGAGGTCATGGATCGGATGACCGGCCCGGGCCAGGATCTGGGACATCAGCCGATCGAGACGAGCGGGAGAAATGAACATGAAGGACATCGTCCAGCAGTACCTGGCCACCTGGAACGCGACCGGTGAGGAGCGGGCGGCGTTGATCTCCGAGTACTGGTCGCCCGAGGCGACCTACACCGATCCGCTGGCCGAGGTCTGCGGCCATGAGGGGATCGCTGCGGTCGTCGACGGCGTCCAGGCGCAGTTTCCGGGGTTTGTTTTCACCGAGGTCGGTGAGGCCGACGCTCACCATCGTCAGGTGCGATTCCGCTGGGGCCTGGGTCCGGAGGGAGCCGAGCCGCTGGTGATCGGGTTCGACGTCCTGGTGCTGGACGAGTCGGGCCGGATCCAGGACGTACACGGTTTCCTGGACAAGGTGCCGGCCTGACGGCGCCGCGCGGGTACGTGATCGGTTACCTGGACAACGTCGACATCTGCCCGGAGACCGTGGAGTACCTCGAGCGGATCGAGACCACGATGGCACCGTACGGCGGACGCTTCCTCGTGCACGGCGGACGGCTCGTCGTGCACGAGGGAACCTGGAACGGCGGCATCGTGACACTCGAGTTCTCCGATCCGGCCCGCGCGCAGGAGCGGTACGAGTCGCCGGGCTACCAGGCGATCCTGCCGCTCCGCACGGAGCACGCGACCTCAAGGGTCGCACTGGTCGAGGGTGTACCCGACAGCTATCGCGCAAGCGACAAGATCCGGCAACCGTTCCCGCTTCACAACGCCCCGGCCGGGCCGACGAACTGAGCGCGGACCGGGCACTCAGCGGTGCCCCGCAGCTTCCCGTCGACGTCGCCGGGAACGATCCCGATCACCTGGCACCGCAGATCCGGATGTTCGGCGACGTCGACGGGAAGCGTCGCCGGCTCGATGCCGGGCTGGTCGAGCGCGTGCGCGACCTGGCGAGACGCTCCCGGCGGTACACCAGGCAGTTGGCGAGGACCCGTCGGCATCGGGGGAGCGCGCAGCCGCGCACGGGCCACAGCACGTCGCTCGGATCGTTGGCGGCCAGCGACGTCGTCTGCTTCCCGCGCCCGTGGGGATGGCCGGGCGCTCCGACGATCGACGGTTGCTTTCCGTACCCGGCCTGCAGCGCCGCCAGTGCGCGGTCACTCGTGTTCCTTGCACCGACCGGGATGGTTTCGCGGTTGACGCGTTCTTGTTCAGCGAGGAGCGGTGCATCGCTTTCAAGGACGCGGATCCAGATCCGGCGGACGTCGTGGGTTGTGGTGGATTTCCCACTTGCGGTCCTTGCCGGCGTGGGGGAGTGCCAGCCGGGGTGGGGTCCGGCACGTCGTCGTAGGTGCGGTGGTTTGGACGGAGACCGCGGTCGGTGACGGGCTGCCAGCGCACGGGCAGTAGTTCGAGGTAGTCGGCCCCCGCCGGCGGCACAGGGACGTGTCCGCTGAGGATGATCGGCGCGGCCCATGTCCGGTTCGGTGTGAGGGCGCATTTCGGCAGGGCAGGGTGGCGCAGCCCGTCGTGGGGCCGGTTCCGCCACGTTGCCTTGCCGACCGCAGGAGCTCGGATGATGGCTCTGAACTGCGACAATCCAGAGACTGCAGGTCCGTGACGATGCCTCACGAGCTTCTGGCGTCGCCGGATGGGGTGGTTCTCGAGTGCCCTCGTCGGGTGGATTGTATTTCGCTGTCCACCAACAACAAGATCGACTATGTTGCGGCGCCATGAGGGGCGGAGACCAGTCGGTGGACATTGCTGGACTCGATGGTGCCTGGGACAGGTCGTGGCCTGAGTGCCCGCCGGAAGCCGGCCGTTTGCGTCACCGGTTCCCGGAGCGCTGGGTCCGCTTCCACGCCCTCCCTGAGGGCAAGAGGTATGCGACCTCAGACGCGGAGCATGCCGAGATTTTGGATCGTCACCACGCGCTTCTGGGGGATCTCCTCGACGTCGCCCCAGCCGGCGGCGGAGGACTGGTGGCGATCACCTGTTCCTGGTCCGCGACCGGTGCTCCGACCCCACGGGACAGTACGGTTGCTGCCACCACGCCCGGGGCCGCGCACTGGCGAAGCGATGACCTGGCCACCGAGCCGGGTTTCCACTCGTGGTGGCACTTCTACGTCTCCGCGACGGACCTGCGCGATTCCGCGCTGGATCGGCTCCTGCTCTGCGTGGCCGACGACATGACGGACGGCGTCATCCTGACCGAACCCGCCTGCTCTTGGGCTGTCCACCCCTATGACGGCGGCGTGGACGTCTTCGCGGAGAGCGTCGGGATGCGGGATGAACTCGCCGGCGTCTATGCCGCGTGGCTGCCGTCGACGCCGCAGGGGTCGTGATCCGGACGCGGACCGAGTGGGCCTCCTCCGCTACGGCGTCATCTCGCCGCGTGTGCCCCGCGTGAGCCCGTTCGGCCCTCGTCCGGCCAGACCTGGTCCTGCGGAGAAGGCATCGGGGCGTGCAGCTCACCGCGTGCCACCTCCAGGACCGCTTTTCCGGGGATCCGGCGCCCGCGAAGCGCCTCGGCTGCCTCGTGGAAGCGGTCCCAGGATCCTTGCCAGCCGATCTCGACGGTGACGGCCCCCTCGGCGGCCAGCTCGGTGAGAACGGCCAGGTCCGCGCCGGTGTCGCCCTCGATGACGAATGAGGTCAGCGATTTGGCCGGGCCGACGGTCGCATACGGCGCAAAGACCGCCGGCTCCCCGGACGTCCAGCCGACGCTCTGCACGCTGCCTCCGGGAGCGAGCAGGTTCCACACCGCCACCAGTTGGGGGCCGCCGACACTGTCGATGACCACGTCGACCGGTCGCCGGAGTCCTTCCAGTCCGATCAGCACCTCGTCGGCACCGACCTCGGCCAGCCCCTCCCTGCGGGGGGCCGAGCCCACGGACGCGATCACATGCGCACCGGCCCGCGCCGCCAACTGGACGGCGAACCGGCCGACTCCGCCGGAGGCGCCGGTGATCAGCACCCTCTTGCCCGGTCCGAGCCCGGCGGCCCGCAGCGAGCGCAGTGCGGCCACTCCGGCGACCGGCAGGGCGACCGCCCGCGCCGGTTCCAGGCTTTTCGGTATCTCGGCAAGCGCACCCGCGTCGATCGCGACGCGCTCGGCGAACGCCCCCGAGGTCAGGGCCACCACCTGGGTCCCCACCGCCGGGCCGGTTCCGTCGGCTGCGGCTTGAACCACCGTTCCGGCAGCGTCCGAACCAAGCACTGCACCCACGGGGACGCGACCGGAGCGGGCGTCGTTGAGGTCGCCATAGTTCAACGAGGCGTGAGAGACGTCCACCAGGACCTGGCCCGGGCCGGGCACGGGATCGGGAACCTCGGCGAGGCGGACAGCGGCGGGCGCGGACGGATCGACGACGAGAGCACGCACGGACATGTCTTCTTCCTTCGGTTCACGACGTGTTACAGCAGCTATCGTCGGTAACCTTGCTCGCCAGCGGAAGGAGGCACATTTATGTCACGCAGTCACACGCGTGTTGCCGAGGCGCTGAGGGACGAAGCCTGCCCGGTCACCGAGGTACTCGACCGCGTGGCGGGCAAGTGGAGCATCGGGATCCTGATCGCCGCCGCCCACGGCCCGGTCCGCTTCACCGAACTGGAACGCGCCATCAACGGCATCAGCCGACGGATGCTCACCCTCAACCTGCGCAGGCTCGAGCGGGACGGACTACTCGTTCGCACCGTGTATCCGACCGTGCCGCCCAAGGTGGAGTACAGCCTCACCCCCATGGCCTGGGAACTCCACACCTCACTGACCGGGCTGGTGGGCTGGGCCGAGCGGCATCGGTCCGCGGTCGCCGAGGCCCGCGCCGCCTACGACACCGCGGCGGAGCAGGGACCCGACGCCGGCTGAACGGGCCCGGACCGGCTCTCGGGCTTCTGCAATTCAGCGACGGCCAGCGGACAGCGAAGGGCTCACCATCGGCGTCACAAGACCTGCGTGATCGCCCGGACAGGTCCTGAAACGGGCGGCGGCACCCATCGTCAACGCCTGCGAACGGCGGCTGTCCCTGCCGAAGCGGTGTCAGTTCTCATCGACATTTCGCGGCCCTGTGATCGACAAGTGGTGTCCAGACCCGTCGACAAGGGGTGTCCGTTTCCACCTGCAATGCCGGACCTGTGACCTGACCGCGGCCCGTACCCACCGGATCATCCGGTTCTGCGAACGCCAAGGCGTCCCGGTCCTTGCCGACCGTGCCTGTATCGGCGCCGGCCCCGTGGGTCACCACACCGGTCAGACGCCCACTCGGTTGCGACCTGTCACCAACCCGGCGCACCGTCAACCACGCGCTGTCGGCAACGTAGCCTTCGAAACGTTCGAGCGGCCCGTAGAGGCCACGGCCGAGCTCCATCGGCTCGGATTCGGTGAGGTCGAACCGCGGCAGACCGCGGTCGGCCGCCACGCCATGGCCGACAGCCACCGGTGGCACGGTGAGCTGCGTGTTCGTTCCCGGGATCGACAGCATGGGCCGGTGCAGTGGGATCCGGAACGCGCCCGCGCGGATCGTGCAGGGTCACGGCTCGCTGAACGCGGCCGCCCGGGCCGCCTCGGCGTCGCTACCGAAGTCCATCACCGGTTCGAAGCGCACCGCCTCCTCTGCTCATATTGTCGAACTGGGATTCGAGCATGCGGGATGGCGAAGCAGGCTGTGGAACTGTGACTGGCCAGCACAGTTTGCGAATGGCCACCGTTCTTTGCGAGCGAGCTGCTATGCATCCCGGCCGCTACCGAGAGTGAGGGTCGACTCCGGCCGTCCCGTCTCAGCGAAGAGTGGGCAGTCTCGGAGTTCTGTGGGCAACTTGACTCACGTCTCGCGGAAGTTTGGTGCGGGCGCCGGGGGTGAATCGCACCAGGGCGGGCGGGCTCGGTGGGGGCCTCGATCATGTTGAGGTAGACGGCGCCGGTGAAACGCTCGGCCGGGGCCTTCGTGGAGGGTGGGGTCGGCTCAGGGCCTCGGGCGAGTCGAATGGGCGCAGCGCCCCTGGCTTCCCGCTCCGGCTCTTGAACCGATACGCCAAGGACCAACACAGCTGCATGAGCTGGCCGTTGCTGCCGCCCGGGATTCCGGTAGCGGTGACGATCCCGGTCACACCAGTCCCGGTGGCAACGGAGCGGGGCGGGGCAGCTGAGACCCGCTGTGTGCCTTTGGGTAGCGGCCGGAGGACTGGGTCTCGGGCGTGCCGCGTAAGGCGTGGTCAGAACCGCAGCAGGTCCGCGGCGGCGAGGCTGAGGACGCCGTCGTGCCAGGTTAGGCCGCGTAGGTCGCGGACGACGAAGGTGGCGTCGGTGGCCAGTCCGCGCTGTCCGACTCCGATGACGGTGGCGCCCGCCGCGGCTCCGGCCTTCGCCCCCGCGGTGCTGTCCTCGAAGACAACGGTCCGCGCCGGGGCGAAGCCCAGGCTGTCGGCTGCCGTGTGGTAGCCGTCGGGCGCCGGTTTGCCATGGCTGACGTCGTCCGCGGTGATGAGCACGGGTGGTGTGGGCAGTCCCGCTGCGGCGAGGCGGGCCCGGGCCAGGGCGGTGACTCCCGAGGTCACCACCGCCCACCGGTCGTAGGGCAGGCTTGTGAGGAAGTCGCGGGCGCCAGGAAGCGCGGTGGTAGTGGTTGCGGCCTCGACCTCCAGGCGGTCGATTGCGGCGAGCGCGGCTTCTCGCTCCTTCGGGTCGGTCACCAGGAGGGCGACGGTGTCGGCCGAACGGCGGCCGTGCACCATGGCGGTTACCTGTTCCGGGGGCAGGTCGCGGTCGCGGGCCCACTGGCTCCATGCCTGGTCGACGCCGTGGTCGGAGTCGACCAGGACGCCGTCGTTGTCGAAGAGCAGGCCCTGGCAGGGGATGTCGAGGGCTGTCGGCGGGTGGGACGGGTGGGGCTGCTGTGCGGTCATCGGGGCCTCTTCAGCTCACGGGACGGTTGCGGTAGCGGCCGACCAGTTCGCGGGCGGCACTCTGCATACGCACGGGCGGGAGTCCCTGGGCGAGGAGGGTCAGGTCGTCGAGGACCATGTCGCCGATGGCCTGGAAGGCTTGTGGGATGCCGCCCGCGCGGTGTGCGGAGAGTACGAGGCCGTCGAGGTCGCGGGCCGGGTCGTCGGCGGCAACCGGTTCGTTCGGCCATACGTCGATGCCTGCGAGGAGGCGTCCGCGTGCGACATGGTCGAGCAGGGCTGGGTAGTCGACGACCGGGGCGCGGCTGACCAGGACGAGGCGGGCACCGTCCGGCAGCAGGGCGAGTTCGCGTTCCCCGATCAGGTGGCGGCTGTCGTCCGTGGCGGTGGCCAGGACGAACACGAAGCGGCTGCGGGTCAGGGTCTCGTCCAACGAGGCGGGGAGCACGCCGTGTTCGCGCAGGACGCCGGGCGGCAGCCAGGGATCGTAGACGCGCAGGGTGGGCCTGAAGGGGGCGAGGAGCCGGTTCAGGCTGCGGCCGAGGTTGCCGAAGCCGACCAGGCCCACGTCGGAGCCGTGCAGCAGGACGGCGTCGGCGTTGCCGTCGGATACGTACCGTTCCTGTCCGGCTCGGAAGGCGCGGTCCTCACGGCTGATGCCGCGGGCCAGGTCGAGGGCGAGTGCGAGGGAGTACTCGGCGACCGCCTGGGCGTAGGCGGGCCCGCAGCCCAAGATGTGGATGCCGCGCTCGAAGCAGGTCGCGTAGTCGACGTTGGGGAAGAAGTTTCCCTCGACGTTCAGCAGAGCCCGCAACTTGCCTGCGGCGGCGAGCCGTTCGGCCGGCAGGTCGGGCTGTCCGACGATCGCGAAGGCGTCGGGCAGTACCTCCTCCAGGGCTTCTTCGGCGGGGTCCTTCTCCAGGTCCACCACGGTGAAGCGGTCACGGAGCGAGTCCAGGGCGGCGGGGGTGAAGATGCGGTCCGTGCGCTGCGGGGCGGGGCGCAGGACCACCACGGGTTTGGCGGGGCTGGAGGATGGGGTGTTCACAGGACTCCTTGCGTGGGTACGGGCAGCGGCTCGTCGGTCGTGACTTGGCACTCCGGGCTCCGGGGACCTGGGGGCGAGGACGTCGTTGGCCGCTTTGTGCGGGATGGGTCCGTTGGCGTCCTGAGGTCGCGTACGCCCGGATGACGGCGATCGGCGCAAGGTGTCAGGGAGGGTTGTCCTGGCATGCCGCTTCCATGCATCGCGCCGTCGCGGACGTCAGCCGGTCCGGTCTCGTGTGTCTTCAGCGGGGTCCGGCGCGGAAGCGGCAGTGGCGGTACCAGTCCAGCTGGCGAGTATGGAGAGGGCTTCGGCGGAGGGGGAGGCGGGTTCGGGGGTGAGGATGATGAGGGACTGGTCGGGGGCGCCGACGACGTCCAGGGTGACGTAGTCGAGGGTGAGGTCGCCGACGAGTGGGTGGTGGAGGTGTTTGGTGCCGGTGGCGTGGGCGCGGACGTCGTGGTCGGCCCACATGCTGCGGAAGTCCCTATCGTGCAGGGACAACTCGCCGATGAGATCCGTGAGTTGGGGGTCGTCGGGGTGGCTTCCTGCGTATAGGTGCAGCGTGGCGACGGTTTCGGCGGCGGCCTTGTCCCAGTGGTCGCCGTACAGGGTGCGGGCGGCCTCGTCGAGGAAGAGGTAGCGCAGGAAGTTGCGCTCGGCGTGCGGGCGGGCCTGAAAGTCGGTGTACAGGGCGGTGGCGAGGTGGTTGGTGGCCAGGACGTCCATGCGGCGCCCCAGGACCATCGCCGGAGTGCTGATGGCGTCCAGGGCCTGGTACAGGGCGGGGTGGACGCGCTGGGGGGCGAGGGGCCGCTTGCGGCGGGGGCGGGCGTCGGTGGGCTGGGCGAGGTCGAAGAGGTGGGAGCATTCGGCGTCGTCCAGGCGCAGGGCGCGGGCGACGGCGTTTAGGACCGTGCGGGAGACGCCCTGGGTGCGGCCGCGCTCCAGTCTCACGTAGTAGTCGACGCTTACCCCGGCGAGCTGGGCGACTTCCTCGCGCCGTAGCCCCGGTACCCGGCGGGCGCCGGGATGCGGGGTCAGGCCCGCCTCCTCCGGGGTGATCCGGGCCCGGCGAGTGCGCAGGAACTCGCGGATCTCGGTGCTGTGGTCCATGAGTCCACGGTACGGCGGGCGCCGCGGGCCGACCGTGCGTAAAGGGGTACTGGCAGACCCCCGGAAGAGGGGTGCCCCGTACGGCGCCCCACGCAGGCCCCACGGGTGGTTGCCTGGAGAACAGACAGAAACCGGCATCCCGATCAGACTCCCAACAGCGGCGGAAATGCTGCAGGGGCCGGAACAGGATCCCTCAGCACCCCACGTCGTGAGCGTGCCACGGCTGAGCACCCCGGCCACCGACGTCGCACCGGCGTCTGCGCGAGCAGCGCCGCACGCACGGCCTTCAGCCGGTCTCACCCCACCACCCCGCACCGCGTCCGAGAGAAGGACCGTCATGACTTCCTGGAGCCCCGCAGACCTCCGCACGATCGCCGAGAACACCGACCTGTTCGTCGCCCCCTTCCGTGCGGACGGCACCACCTACGGCACCCCGACCCAGACCTGGGCGCTCGTCGTGGACGGCGACGTCTACGTGCGCGCCGCCAACGGGCAGTCCTCGAGCTGGCACCGGGCGGCCGTCAGCCAGCGGGTCGGCCGCGTGCGGGTCGCCGGAGAGTTCCACGACGTCGTCTTCGAGCCCGCCGGCGGCGGCGACCTCGACGCCGCGATCGACGCCGCCTACGAGGCGAAGTACCCGGGCAGCGACGCCGTCCCGATCATGCAGGGCAGCGGGCCGAAGGCGGCAACCGTCCGCATTTCGCCCCGCTGAAACCCAGCAGCCCGCACACACGCATTGACACCCGTACCCACCGGCGGACGCAGGGCACCACCCCTGGCCGTCGACGAGGCGGCGCGAGAGGAAATACCCCCGCATGAAGACCATGAAGGGTTACGTCATCCAGGAGAAGGGCCGTGCCGACTGGCAGGAGGTCCCGGTCCCGGAGATCGGACCGTACGACGCCCTGGTCCGCCCGACCGCGGTGGCGACCTGCACGACCGACGTACATCTCATCGACTCGCTGTCGCTGCCCAACGCGCTCGGCAAGGTGATCGGTCACGAGGCAGTCGGAGTCGTCGAGCAGGTCGGTGACCAGGTCGCCGACTTCACTCCCGGGGACCGTGTCGTCCTTCCCGCAGGCCTTGCCGACTGGCGCCACCCCAGGGCCCAGCGCGGTGAGGGCAAGTTCCACCAGAGCAAGAGCCCGTACTTCTCCGAGGACCCGACCAACGGCGGCTGGTTCTCCGAACTGGTCAAGTGCTTCGACGCCGACTCCAACCTGGCGCGCATCCCCGACCAGGTCACCGACGTGCAGGCGGTGTCCGTCGACGACATGGCCGCCACCGGCTTCACCGGTGTGGAGCGGATGGAGATCCAGTTCGGTGAGGTCGTGGTGATCCTGGGGGTCGGCCCGGTGGGACTGATGGGGGTGGCCGCGGCAGCACTGCGCGGAGCGGGCCGCATCATCGCTGTCGGCTCGCGCCCGAACACCATGGCTCTCGCGAGCCAGTACGGGGCGACCGACCTCGTCGACTACAAGCAGGGCGACGTCTACGGGCAAATCATGGCGCTGACCGGTGGCGTACAGGTCGACAGCGCGCTGGTCGCCAGCGGCGGCAGCGCGAGCGACCAGATCGGCACGGCCATGAAGATCACCAAGTTCGGCGGCCACGTGTCGGTGGTCTCGGGCTTCTTCGACGACGAGACCGTGACGCTCCCGATGGACGTCTGGAACTACGGCGTGATGGAGAAGTTCCTCACCGCGGCCCAGGCCAACCAGGGCCGCGACTACATGGAACGGCTCCTGCTGCTGATCGCGAACGGCAAGCTCGACACCCAGCCGCTGGCCACCCACGTGCTGCACGGCTGGGACAGCCTCGCAGCCAGCCTGGAACTGATGCGCAGCCGCGACCAGAGCGTCGTCAAGCCGGTCGTCATCGTCGGCTGACAGTCAACACGACTGCACGGAGCCCCGGTCCCGCCGTGCTCCCCGCAGGGGAACTGGCAGACCCCCGGAAGAGGGGTGCTCCTTACAGCGCCCCACGCGGGCCCCCCGGGTGATTGCCTGGATGTAGGGAAGCTTTCACCTCTTTAGCGAGAAATAAGCAGAGTGCCCGCATCGATGGATGTGCGGCGCGCCAGCAGAACGGATCCTCCCCATGACTTCTAAGCTCACCGGCACCGTCGCACTGGTCACCGGCGCGAGCAGCGGTATCGGCACCGCCACCGCCCGACAGCTCGCCGAGCAGGGCGCCTCGGTGGCCCTGGTGGCCCGCCGCAAGGACCGCCTCGACGACCTCGCCGCACAGATCACCGCCGCCGGCGGTACCGCCCTGGCGGTGGAGGCGGACATCACCGACGCCGCGAAGGCCGGGGCGGCCGTGCAGCAGACCGTCGAGCACTTCGGACGCCTGGACATCCTGGTCAACAACGCTGGCCTGATGCTGCTCGGCCCCGTCGTCGGCGCGGACCCCACGGAGTGGGAGCGCATGATCGCCGTCAACGTCCAGGGACTCCTGCACACCACCCACGCCGCCCTCCCGCACCTGCTCAAGGCCGCCGAGGACGCCCCGCGCCAGGTCGCCGACATCGTCAACATCAGCTCGATCGCCGGCCGCGAGGCCTGGAACGGCTACGGCGTCTACAACCTCACCAAGTTCGGCGTGAACGGCTTCACCGAGTCCCTGCGCAAGGAGATCACCCAGCGCCACGTACGCGTCGGCGTCCTGGAGCCCGGCGGCGTGGCCACCGAGCTCGCCTCGCACAACGACCACAAGCCCGACATCCGTGAAGCGACCGCCACGTTCTACGAGCAGACCGAGGTCCTGCAGCCCGAGGACATTGCCGACGGCGTCGCCTACATGGTCACCCGCCCCCGCCACGCCTCCATCGGCGAACTGTGGATCATGCCCACCGATCAGGCCTGACCTCACCACTCGCCCGCACCACACCCACCCCGCAGGCGCCGCCCACGGCACCCGACAGAAACGAGTCCTCCCCATGAGCAAGGTCATCTTCGTCACCGGCGCCGGCCGTGGCCTGGGCACCGACATCGCCCGCGAAGCCCTCGCCGCCGGCCACCAGGTCATCGCCACCGGACGGCGCCCCGAGGAGGTCGAGAAGACCCTGGGTGGACCGCAGGAAAACCTCCTGACCACCAAGCTGGACATCACCAGCCCTCAGGACGCCGAGGCCGCCGCCCAGGCCGCCGTCGACCGCTTCGGCCGCATCGACGTACTGATCAACAACGCCGGCAACTTCTACGCCGGCTACTTCGAAGAGATCACTGCCGAGCAGATGCGCCAGCAGTTCGAGACCAACCTCTTCGGCCCGATGAACGTCACCCGCGCCATCCTGCCCATCCTCCGCGAGCAGCGTGACGGGCACATCATCACCCTCTCCTCCTCCGCCGGCCTGATCGGCCAGGAGTTCTGCGTCGCCTACGCCGCCTCCAAGTTCGGCGTGGAGGGCTGGATGGAGTCGCTGCGCTACGACGTCGAGCCCTACAACATCCGCACCACCGTCGTGGAGCCGGGCTTCTTCCGCACCGAGCTGCTCGTGGACGCCTCCACCACCTGGCCCGAGCCGACCATCGCCGACTACGCCGAGCGCACCACCGCCACCATCGCAGCCTGGAAGAGCATGAACGGCCAGCAGGGCGGCGACCCCGCCAAGCTCGCCCGCGCCCTGCTCACCATCGCCGACCAGACCGAGCCGCCGCTGCGCTTCGTAGCCGGCGCCGACGCCATCGAGGGCGTCGAGGCCAAGGCCAGGGAACTCCTCGCCCAGGCCCAGGCCTCCCGCGAACTCGGCGGCAACCTCGGCCACGACGACGCCACCGCCTGACGGCGCTGTCTCCCACCCCGTCAGCCAGCCATGGCTGACGCTCACCGCGAAGTACGGAGTATCCGATGAAGCACATATCCCTGGGCGGGCTCGATGTCTCGCGCATCGGCCTGGGCGCCATGACCATGGCCGGTACCTACACCACCGGCGGCGGCCTGGACGACGCCGAATCGATCCGCACCATTCACCGGGCGCTGGACCTCGGCGTCACGCACATCGACACCGCCGAGGGCTACGGCCCCTTCCACAGCGAGGAACTTGTCGGCAAGGCCATCAAGGGGCGCCGCGACGACGTCGTCATCGCCACGAAGTTCGGTCTCGTGTCCTACGCCAATGGCAGCCCCGACCTTGGCGTGATCGACAGCAGCCCACGCAACGTGAAGGCCGCGGTCGAAGGTTCCCTCAAGCGGCTCGGCACCGACCACATCGACCTCTTCTACCAGCACCGCGTCGACCCGAACACCCCCATCGAGGACACCGTCGGCGCGCTGGCCGAGCTGGTCACCGAGGGCAAGATCCGCCACATCGGCCTCTCCGAGGCAGGCCCCGCCACCATCCGCCGCGCCCACGCCGTGCACCCGGTGGCCGCGCTGCAGACGGAGTACTCGCTGTGGACCCGCGACGTCGAGGCCGAGATCCTCCCGCTGCTGCGCGAGCTCGGCATCGGCTTCGTGCCCTACTCGCCCCTCGGGCACGGCCTGCTGACCGGCCAGATCCGCACCGTCGACGACTTCACCGACAACGACTGGCGCAAGACCAACCCGCGCTTCACCGGCGAGAACTTCCAGCGCAACCTGGCGATCGTCGACGAAGTGCAGGCCATCGGCGCCGAGATCGGCGCCACCCCGGCCCAGACCGCGCTGGCATGGCTGCTGACCCGCGGCGACGACATCGCCCCCATCCCCGGAACCCGGCGGATCGCGCGCGTCGAGGAGAACACCGCCGCCGACGCCATCGAACTCAGCGCCACACAACTCGACCGCCTCAACAACCTCACCCCCGCCTCGGGCGAGCGCCACGACGAGGCGAACATGGCCAGCATCGACCGCTGACCAGCACAACAGCGCACCGGCGCACCGGCGCAACAAGCGTCACAACGGCGCACGCAAGGTGAAGCATGCCCTGCGTGCGCCTTCCCTTCCTCCCCTCTGCCTCTCACCGATCCGACCAGGAGCTTTTCCATAAGGGCCATCGACCTGTCCTCGTACGGCGGCCCCCAGATCCTCCACGTCGCAGACCTCCCCGAACCACGTGCCGGTCCCGGCCAGGTGCGCGTACGGGTACGCGCGGCCGGGGTGAACCCGGCCGACCTGATGCGCGACGGCTCCCTCACGGACTGGTACCGGAACGTGGAGCCGCCGTTCATCCCCGGCATGGACGTGGCAGGGACAATCGACGAGATCGCAGACGACGTCCGCCCCATGGAGGGCGAGAGCCGCTGACCGCGGAGCAGGAGCCCGACTTCCGGCGTGAGGCCACCGCTGACTAGGCGCTGAGCATCTTCAACTCCCTCGCCGACCAAATGCTCCCCGACGACGAGCTGTTCACTGCCAGTCCCGACAAACTCAAGGCGCATGCCCTGCAGCGCGTCGACACCTGGCACCCCGCCCTGGTCGAAACGGTCCGCCTGTGGGACACCACCACCGTCCAGGCTCTCAAGTGCCGCAGCTGCGTGCCCTCGGCGCCTGGGAACCCTCCAACGTGACCATCATGGGCGACGCGATCCACGCCATGAGCTCCGCCCTGGGCATCGGCGCCACCGAAGTCGAGACCGGGCGGGCGGTCGATCTGTCACCTGTCACCTGTCACTCGAACGGGTGGGATTCGCTCCGGGACAGGAGATGCCACAACCGGAGCTGGTGTCGTTGCCGTATGAGCACGCGTACCGACCCAGCGATTCGGTCGGATACGTGCCAACTCGGCACGCTGATGAACTCGTTCACGGGTGACGTGGCCTTCCGCCCGCAGTTGGTCCTCGATGGGCGCTGGCCACGCAGGTGGTCGACCACTTGGCTATTCGGCGGAGATTAGGTTGTTTGGCCGGTACGGGACCTGGAATCCGTACCGGTGTTCACCTCTCAGCCGGTTCGGCGCTTCGGCTGGCGTCCACGGCAGCGGCACAGGCGGGTCGGGTCTGTCAAACGAGCGGTGTAACTGGGGTTGTTGGAGTTACTGCCGGGCTGCTGAGAGGCGGCCGTCGAAGGTGATGTCGAAGGCGTTGAGTG
>NZ_JBSFIA010000016.1:0-162504 GCF_053597355.1 Streptomyces sp. NPDC001443 | reverse complement strand
CCCATACCCGGGCCTGTCGCTCGCTCACTCGCCCCTCCTCGTTCCGCACGGCTTGCCGTCGGCCCGAGGAACACCCCGCTGTCATCTCCGTAATCAGCGACCGCACGAAGCGCGCACATCTCAATCAGCAGCCAGGGCGCCCCGGAGGGCCGGGCGGCCACTCCTCGGAAGCCACTGAAGGCAAGAAGCCATAAGCCACACCCGGCCCTCCCGGGCCGCCTAACAACTTACGGAGGAGCCATGACCCCGCACGCCCTGAAACGGTCCACCCTGCTGACGCTGTGCGCCTGCGTCCTGGTCGCACAGAGCATGGTCGCCGCCATCAACCTGCTTATCCCACAGCTGAGTTCGTCCTCGCTGCACCCCTCGCACACCGAGATCCTGTGGACCGTCGACGCCTATGTCATCACCTTCGCCGGACTGCTCGTCCCGGCGGGCGCGCTGGGCGACCGCTACGGCCGCAAGGGCGCCCTGCTCACCGGTCTCGCGCTGTTCGCCGCGGGCGCCGGGACCAGCGCGCTCGCCCACTCCCCCGCACTGCTGATCGCGGGCCGGGGAGTGTCCGGCGCGGGCGCCGCGCTGATCACCCCGGCGACGATGTCGATCCTGATGCGGCTCGCCGCCCCGGAACACCGGCCGCACGCGATGGCCTCCTGGACCCTGGCGATCGGCCTGGGCGGCGCGGCCGGCAACCTGGGCGGCGGACTGGTGGGCCAGTTCCTGTCCTGGCGGGCCCTGTTCGCGGTCATGGTGCCGCTCGCCGCGCTGCTGGCGCTCGCCGTGGCCGTCACCACCCCGCGCACCGGGCGCGCCCACGCCAACCACCTGGATCCGCTGGGCACACTGCTGCTGACGGCGGGCCTGGTCGCGGTGCTGTTCGGCATCATCGAGGGCCCCGCCTACGGCTGGACCTCCGCGCGGATCCTCGGCGCCTTCTCGACGGGCGCCGCGCTGGTGGCCGGGTTCACCGTGCACGCCCTGCGCTCGCGCGCCCCGCTGTTCGACCCTCGCGTCTTCGCCTCGCCCCGGCTGCGCTCGGCCGCTCTCGGCACGGCCACCGGCTTCTTCGGCCTGTTCTCCCTCTTCTACGTCAACTCGCAGTACCTGCAAGAGGTCAAGGGGTTCGGGGCCGCCGTGACCGGTGTCGCGATCATGCCGCTGACACTCGGCATGGCACTGGTGCCGAAGCTCGCCACGCGCTGGGCGGACCGACCCCGGCCGGTGATCGGCGGCGGGCTCGCCCTGATCGGCCTCGGCCTGCTGGGCGCCTCCACCGCGGGCGCCGGGACGCCGTACTGGGCGTACGCGGGCTGGCTGCTGGTGATCTCGGCGGGCACCGGTCTGTCCATGCCCGCGCTGACCCTCGGCTTCGTCTCCTCGCTCCCCGCCCACCAGGCCGGACTCGGCTCCGGGCTCGGCACCTCGGCCCGCGAGATCGGCGCGGCCCTCGGCGTCGCGGTCACCGGCACGGTCCTCTCCGCCCACCCCGGCCTCACCCACGGCATGGCCCCGGCACTGCGCACGGTCGCGCTGCTGGTGCTGGCGGCCACGGCCCTCGTGATCGCCGGGTACGGCACCGGAAAGACGCGTACTGTCGCGTCCGGCGAAGAACGCGTACTATCGCGTTCGACCCGGTAGCGTGGCACAACTCCCGCGCCTCCCTGCCGACTTCACCACCCCCCGCACCCCAGACACCCCCACCACTGAACGGCAAGGAGCGGTCATGCCCGCACTTCTGGATCCGGTACTCGACCTGCTGACGCTGCGCGCCACGGTCACCGAGGCCGAACCCGTCGCGGCCCGGATGCGCCGACTGCGCCTGGAGGGCCACGCCCTCGCGGGACTCGACGTGCGCCCCGGGCAGCAGGTGCGGGTGCACGTCACCAGCGGGCTGACCCGCCGTACGTACTCGATCTGGCGCTACGACCCCGAAGGCGCCCTGGAGTTGTGCGTGCTCGACCATCCCGGCGCCGGGCCGGGGGCACTGTGGGCGCGGGCCGCGGCGGTGGGCGACGAGGTCCGGCTGGGGAAGCCGGAGGGGTCGTTCACGGTGCGCCCCGACGCCACCCACCATGTGTTCGCCGGGGACGAGACCGCCGCCGTCGCGTTCGGCGCGATGCTCGCCGCGCTGCCCGCGACGGCCCGGGTCTCCGGCCGCGTGGAGACCGGGTCGGCCGCCGACCGGCTGCCGCTCGCGCACGGCGAGAAAATCGGCTGGCTGGTCCGGGGCACCATCGCACTCCCCGACGCCGTAAGGGAGTTGGCGCCCGAACCGGGCGGGGTGGCGTATGTCGCGGGAGAGGCGCGGACCGTGCAGCGGGTGCGGCAGGTGCTGCGGGAGGCCGGCTGGGACCGGCGCTCCGTGCTCACCAAGCCGTTCTGGGCGCCGGGCAAGCGCGGCCTGGAGTGAACCGCGTGAGGCGGCAGGCGGCCCGGCTCAGCCGCACCGCGCGCCCGACGGGCAGAAGGACGCCACGGCCGTGGTGAGCGGGGCCCGGACCAGATCGGCGGCGAGGTTCTCGGGGCCGCAGGAGCGGATCGCGCAGAGCATGCCGTCGGCGGCCCGGAAGCGGTGGTCGATCACCTGGCGGGGGTCGCCCTCCGCGTCGTCGTGGCGGGCGGGCCGCCCGGCATCGAGGCGCGCGATGAATCTCTCCTTCCTGGCCATCACATCGGCCCAGCACTCCGGCAGGCCCAGAGCCGCCATGTCCCGGACTGCACGCTGCTTCCTGCGGTCGGTGTGTCCGCTTCAGCCCGAGCCGTTGCGGAATCCAGGACATCCACACCGCATCCCCTGCCGACCACCGGTGAACACGCAACTCAGCGCCTGTGCGCGGCCTTTGGAGCCACACAGGGATGCCGACCGATCAGCACAATGCCGATCACGATCGCCACGAGGCCGACGGCCTCCACGGCGAGCGCGCCAGGTGTGGTCCGGAGGCGGTCGCCGACGATGCCGATCCCGCAGGCGATCCCGGCCAGCGGCTGCGCAGCGGTGAGTGCAGGAAGCGAGGAGCGCAGCGGCGCGGTCTCGAACGCGCTCTGGACGAGCCCCAGACCGATCAGGCCGAGACACACGACCACGTAGGGCTGCCAGTGCGCGAACAGCACTGCGATGCCGTGCCCGCCGGCGAGCCGGCTCGAGATACGGGTCAGGGAGTCCTGCAACCCGTACAGGAGTCCGGCGGCGCAGGCCAGCACGGTCGCCACGAGCGTTGGCCGCAGGCGCCGGGCGAACGCGACGAGCAGCCCCGCCAGTGCGACCACGACGCCGAGTAGGATCCAGCGGCGCAGCGGCCCGGCCAGGTGCCCGCCCCCTGACGGCCGTCCGGCGACGATGAACCCCGTCACGCCCAGCGCCAGCAGCAGCGCCCCACCCCAGCCGTTCCAGCCGAGCGGCCGGCCGGTGAGCCAGCGTGACAGCGCCATCGCGAAGAGCAGGCTGGTCGCGGTCAGCGGTTCGACCAGCGACACCTCTCCGTTCGCGAGGGCGATGATGCTCAGCACCATGCCCACGATCATCGCGGCGATGCCGGCCAGCCATTCCGGACAGCGCATCAGGTCGAGCAGCAGCCGGAAGAAGGGAAGGCCGGAAAGGGGCGCCCGTTGGGCTTGCCGCTGCTGGAGGACGAAGCCGACGCCGAGGCAGCAGGCAGCACCGATCCCCGGCAGGAACACGGTCATCGCGTCACCCCGTTCGGCCCGGTGGTGCGCACTCGCAAGCGGCGCATTTCCGCGCTGCGTCCGACGGTCGAGGTGGCTTGGCGGTGCCCTCGGGGGGCGTGCGCTCATCGCGGCTCGAGCTGCGGCCGGTTATCCGACAGGTGTTCTGTGCAGCCCCCGGGGAGTCCGACATCTCCACGAGTACCGGGTCGATGTGGCCCTCGTGCTCCTGAGCGCGGATCGCCCGTATTCCGGGTGGCCGGGTGAGCAGCATGTCGAGAGGGTGGCTCGACATGCCGTATGTGGTGTCTGCCGGGAGCTGAACGCGGTCGGCACCGGTTGCGACGACGTAGCCGTCGCGGGCGATGACCGGCGTACCCGAGTGGAAGCGGGTGGTGAATCCGCTGTGTTCCCTCAGCGCCTTGCGCAACCGAAGTACGTATATTTCGCGCCGCGCACGCGCCGCCTGTTCGGTGGCGCAGACGTCGGTGTGCGTGGTCGGTGCGGGCGTCGCGGGTGCTTGCTGTGAGTGGAGCGTATCGGTCATCTCAGCTCGCTCCTTGCAGGGTGGTGGGTGAAGGCGGGATCCCTGGTAGTGCATGTCCACGGACGGTTGACGGTTCGGCGGATACGCGTCTTGCGTGAGATCTCTTCGCGGGCGGGCCGCTCGAAGGCCTGCTTCTCGCACGCGGCGCAGGCATCCCGGGTGGCTTTGTGGTCGTTCAGTTGGGTGGTGTGCGCGTGGTCGCCCGGTTCCAGGCGGGTGTCCTCAAGGGCGTTCGGGCAGCGCGGTGTTGTCTGGTCTCGGTCACCTGCCACATGGCGAGGAGCAGCAGCGTGCCGGATTCGGCGACGAGGCTGAGGACGGCTTGCGGCGCGGGCTGCAGACCGTGCTCGGTGAAGCCGAACATGCCTACGGTGCGCGAAGCGGTGAAGCCGCCGAGGGCGCCGAGCGCGACGCCTGCCGCGGCGGCCCTCAGCAGCAGGGGTGGTGTCCCCATCAGCAGCAGGGCAGCGAGGGCGAAGGCCGCGCTGGCCTGGAGCAGGAACAGGGGGCCGATGATGTGGACGAAGCGGTACCCGTCGATGTAGAGCTGGGCGTGGATGAATCCGCTGGCGCCGAGGGTTGCGGCAGTCGCCGATCGCAGGGTGGGGACGAGGAGTCTTTGGTTGCTCATGCCAACCTCTGATCCTTGATGGCCAGTTCGCGGTCGCCTTGGCGGTAGCCGACGCTGCGGATGCCGAGTGCGTCCTTGAGCTGTCGGGCGGGGACGACCTGCGGGGTGGGGGCGGGGGCGCGGCCCGGTTTGGGCAGGGGGTATGCGGTGGTGGTGGCGGAGTGGAAGGTGATGTTGCCCTCTGTCTTGGTGAACAGTTGGTGGACGTGCCCGTTGAGACAGGTGACGGAGGAGAAGCGGCGCAGGAGGGCGATGACCTTGAGGGCGTCGTCGGTGCTCCAGCCCCACTGCGGGTACATGGCGAACAGCGGGATGTGGCTGAAGACCACGATGGGGGTGTCCGACGGCAGTCCGGCGATGTCCTTGCGGACGAAGTCGATCTGGTCGTTGCCGAGGTGGCCGAGCTTTTCCAGGCTCATGGTGTTGACCAGAGCGATGAAGTGCACGCCGTGGGTGTCGAAGCTGTACCAGCCGTCGCCGAGCGTGCCCGTGCCGAAGGTGCGCCGGTAGGCGCGGCCCGCATCGCCGATGGAGTCATGCTCGCCCGGTACGGTGAAGACGCGGTCCGTCTGCATTGCGGCCATCATCTGCTTGACCTGGTCGAACTGGCCGGCCGTGGACAGGTGCGTCAGATCGCCGCTGTGCATGACGAAGTCCGGCCTGAATCCGAGTGAGTTGACCTGGTTGATCGCTTCGGTGAATGAGCCGACCACGTCCGTGTTCGCCGGCCCCTGGAACCCGATGTGGCTGTCGGAGACCTGCACGAACCGCAGCGCGCCGCTTTCCGCCGGGGCAGCCGCGGCGTGGGCGTCCCGGGAGTCCGCGATGCGGCTGATCACTTCCCCGCTGGCCAGGGTCAGTACCACCGCTCCGCCGAACCACCCCGCGTGCCGCATGAGTTGACGTCGGGTCATGCCGTGTTCGGTATCGGACCGACCGGTGTCGTCGGCCGGCGCTCCGTCGTGACTGTCGTAGTGGTCGGTCATCGGGTCACCTCCACGGTGGCGGTCATGAACGGATGGATGGTGCAGAGGTAGGCGTAGGTGCCGGGCTTGGTAAACGTGTAGCTGTAGGTGGCGTGGGTGGACAGAGCGGCCGAATGCAGTGGTCCGCCCGACCCGGCGCTGGTGACGGTGTGGGCGTCGGTGTCCTGGTTGGTCCACGTCACCCTCGTGCCCACTTTGACCTTCAGCGCGGCCGGGGAGAATGCGAAGTTCTTGATCGCCACGGCGTTCCCGGTCACTGGCGCGGCCGGTGCGCCCGTGCTCGCGGGACTCATGGGCATGGTCATGCTGGGCATCGGCGAGGCACCGGGAGCGGTGCCCGCCGCGTTCCCCGGCTCCGTGGAACCTGGCGTTCCTGCCGCCTGGTGCTGACCCGGACCGGGTGTGATGGCGCCGGCTCCGGTGGACGAGGAATGCGGCGACTGGCCGCATGAGCTGAGGAGCCCCACCGCGCCGACAGTGGCGATGACGGCGACAGCCAGCCCGGCGGCAGCGCGTGATCGCCGGCCCGGTGTGCGAAAGCTCAGGTTCATGGTGTGTCCGTTCGTCTTTGATTTCTCTTTGATTTCTCTTTGATCAGGCGGAGACGGCGGCTGCGCCGGCTGGGCGCACGCGTCCGCGGGAAAGTGCGGTGGATACCGTGTTCACGAGCGTGTGCCCCTCACGGACCCGGCGAACGAGCATGGGTGCTGCCCCACATCGACCGCTCGCCTCGACGCGCCTCGGCGGTGCACTGCCCTTGCGCACCGCGAAGACGCAGGCAGCATGCGGCAGTTCCCCCTGCGGGGAGCCGACAGCGACTCGGGGCCGGTCGGCGCCGCCCGTACGTCGAGAGCCGCGTAGAGCCGTCGACGTGGTACGCACTGGGCTGCGCGGGGGCGCCGGCTTCGATCCACGGTGCGGGGTGAGCGTGGTCGGAGCCAGGAGCTGGTACGTGGCGTGGTTCGGTCACCTCTGATTCCATCCTTTGTCGCACGGGGCATCGATGAGGAATTTGCGTGATAGTGGGCTTTTGTCCGACTCCACGGGCAGCGAGGGTCCCACGGTTCAGTGGGAATGCATTTTTGTGAGACTTCTTGGTGTCGCCGCAGGTCAGCCGCCCTCCCCGGGTGCCGCGCACACCTGGGCCCGGTGATGCCGTAAGGCTCGCGGGGACACATCGCCCACGGCGCTTACGGAGCGCCACATGAGCCGTGCCGTGCGTCACGGAACGAAGCAGTTTATGTGCAATGATCGTCATATGCCCTGGAGTCTCCGAAAACGTGGTCCAAGGACCGATCCGGATCGCTCCGCGCACCGTGTCTCTGGTAAAGGGACCCTTTCGACCGCGGATGAGGAACTGCTCCGCACGCTGTACGCGGAGCACGCAGGGGCCCTTTTCCACTACGTGCTGCGACTGACCTCGGGAGATTGGCAATGGGCGGAGGATGTGGTGCAGGAGACGCTGCTGCGAGCGTGGCAGCATCCCGCCGCGTTCGACCCCGCACGCGGCCCGGCCCGGGCATGGCTGTGTACGGTCGCCCGGCGCCTGGTGATCGACGCCCACCGGGCCCGGCAGGCCAGGCCGGCCGAGGTCGGCGGCGAGGCGCTGGAGCGAGTCGCCGAGCAGGCACAGGGCGGGGACGAGATCGAACAGGCACTGCAGAGCTGGGCGGTTGCCGACGCCGTCCGGACGCTGTCCCCGGACCACCGCGCCGTCCTGCTGGAGACCTACTACCGGGGCCGGACCATGGCGGAGGCCGCACGCGTGCTGGGCATCCCGCTGGGCACCGTGAAGTCGCGGACGTACTACGCCCTGCACGCCCTGCGGCTGGCGCTGCGGGAACGGGGCATCGAGCCATGACCGTGGCCCGCAGGAGGTGGCGACCATGAGCACGGAGCGCGACGCCCTCCGGCTGGCGCTGGGGGGATACGTCCTGGGCACGCTGCCCCCGGCGGAAATGGAACAGGTCCGCGCCCACCTCGCGGAATGCTCCGAATGCCAGGCCGAACACACCCAGCTGGCGGGACTGCCCGCGCTGCTGGCAACGGTGACCGAAGCCGAAGCATCAGGCCAGGCGGTGCCGGCCGCCGACGAGAACCTGGCCGACCGGCTGGTGGCGCGGGCGGCCGAGAGCGCCCAGGGCTCCTCGCCCGCACGGGCCGCCGTGCCTGCGGTGCCGCAGTCGGGTGTGCTGGAGGGGCTGCTCCATCAGGCCGCGGACCGGCGCCGCAGAACCTGGCGTCTGCAGCTGGCCGGCGCTGCCGCCTCGCTGACGTTCTTCGCGGCAGCGGTCGGCGGCACATGGCTGGCGGCTGTCGGGTCCGTGAGCAGTCAGGCGACGCCGCCCGGGCCGACCGCGCCGACTGCCTGGCGCACTTTCTCGGGAAGCGATCCCACCACCGGCGTCTCCGCCTCGGTGAAGGTCTCGCCCTCTGCCTGGGGCAGTGTCCTGCAGGTCACCGCCAAGGGGGCACCCGCCGGAATCACCTGCCGACTCCAGGCGGTCGGACCCGGCGGAGCCAGAGCGGACGGCGCTACCTGGCGTGCAGGCGAATACCCTCCAGGCACCAAGATTCCAGGGGCGGTTGCCATGTCCGCTGACGCCATCGAGCACTTCGAGATCCTCTCAGGCAGCGGCCAGAAGCTCGTCACGATCCACGCGTGAAGCGAGGGAAGTCCACGCGCTTCCTTCGTCGCGGTGGGCTCCTGACGCACCGAGACCGACTCCTCGCGTCCCGGCGCGGCCTGTGGGAAAGGCGAGTCGTCCGCGACAGCGCCGCCCGCGGCGCACCCTTGGCGCCCACGCACTGCCCCTGACGTAACCACGGCTGTCCCACGCGCCCCCGGGGCCGGTCAGCTACTGCGGGTGCTTCGCCGGCACTGTCTGTCAGTGGAGGACTGCGCCGGCACCAGGGCAGTCTTTTCTGCGGCTCGGTCGCGGGACTCAGGCCCGCGACCGTCACGCGGCTTGCGGGCACTGGCGAGCCGGCCACCACGCCGGGGCCCCGGGTCCGGCTCATGGCGCGCCGACCGTTTCCGGGAACTGGTCGACCCGACCTCCGGCTCCCGTGAACAGGTCCAGTCCTCAAGCGACTTGATGCACCTCGGTCAACACCGAATGAGACCCAGGATGTCTGCATGCCGAGTGCCGCGACCTGGCCGGTGCCCGGTCCGGCCGAGGACGGCATCGAGCTCCGGTTGAGGCGAGTGAGCCCAGCCGGGGCCGCCGACATCGACGTGAAACGCAAGAAATCCAGCAAAAGGGTCGAATCGCTCGAACCGTTCGGTGTGCGTCGCCCGTGGAACTGAATGAGCGCGCCATACAGGCTCCGGCCTACCGACAGAGTCCCGAAGTCGTTGGCGGGTCTCCCCGTTCCGGTCTCCGCACATCCACAGAAATGCCAGAAGACCATGTTTGCAACCGATTCCCCCAGCCCGAGTCCATTGCTCGACCAGCCCCGCCGCCACGAGGCGCTGCTCACCCTGCCCGCGCAGAAGACGCACGTCTCCGCCGCTCGTCACTTCGCGGGCGATCTGCTGGAGACCTGGAGCGTGCCCACAGGCGATCGGGACTCCGCTGTTCTCATCGTCGACGAACTCGCCGCCAACGCCGCCCAGTACGGCCGCGAGCGCATGACCGTGCTGCTCGCCCTGGACGACGGCACTCTGCACATCGTGGTCACCGACTCCGGCATGGCCGTGGAGCGCCATCGCCCCGACAGGGCCCCCGACGAACACGGCCGAGGCACCGGCATCGTCCAGTACCTCGCCCAGTCGACCGAAATCCACCAGACACGCGGCGGCCGCGAGGTCCGCGCCTGCCTCAGGTGCTCGCGATGACCGGGCCGGGCGTTCTGCACGAGTCGAGTCCCTCTGCCGGGGCCGGCACCGGAGCGCGGCGTCGGGTCACCAGGGGCACGTGCAGCGCCGGGGCACCCGACGACCCCGCCGAGCGGGCCTTCGCGACCCACGAGCCCTGCCCCGTCGACGGCTGCCCAGGCCTGGTCCAGGTACCCATGCGGTCCGCGGCACACCCACCGGCCCTCCGCCACGACACGGTGCCATGTCGACGCTGCGGCACCGGCCCCTGCGTACCGGCAGAGGTGTCCGGCGTGCACGTCACCCCGGGCAGCGGCGCGGACATCACCTCCCCGTCCCCGCAGGAGGTGTACGCGAATGCGCCGGACCTACGCCGCGAGATGCACCGAGTGCTCGCTCTCGGGGCCGAGCGTGACGGTCGTGCGGCCAGGCCCGTCACCGGCCCCCCGGTCGATGCGCGGACCGCCGAACGCGCCTGGCTGCTGCGCCGCGCCGCCCTCATGGACCGGATGGCCCTGGACAGACCTGGCCCGGTCGCAGCCGCCGCAGAAACCGCCGAGCAACTCGTCCAGTACGACCGCCGCCACCCCGACCTGGTGGCGGGCCCGCACCCTCCGGACGCGATCACACGCGCCCCCGACCACCGCCTCTACGTCCGTCAGGAGTACGCCGCCTGGACGGCCGCCGGGCGCCCCGGAAGCTGAACCGACCCCAACCCGACAAGGAGCAGGACGCATGACCAGCAAGGACATCGGCACCCGGCACGCTCCCGCGGTGGCCGACCCGCTCCACTCGTGTCGCCTCACATACCCGACAGTCCTGCGTGAACTTCACGCAGAGCGGCGGCAAGTACGTTCACGCCAGGGAAAGCTGATGAGCGCACCGTGGCAGAACGCAAAGCCCCATCGGCAGTTCCACGCACCCGAGCATGGTTGCTCCCAGGGACAGCGGCTGAGCGTCCATCCGTTCCTAACGCCCCCGCACGCTCCGCCGGCCGGGCAGCCCGACGCGTTCGAAGGGGTGGTGTGACGATGTTCCGCAATGCCCTGGAGCCCTGGCACCTGCTGATCCTGGCCGCGGTGGTGGTCTTGATCTTCGGATCGAAGAAACTACCCGACACGGCCCGGGCGCTGGGCAAGTCCATGCGGATCCTCAAGAGCGAGGCCGAGGCCATGAAGGGCGACAGCACCTCGAACGAGCCACGACCCGAGCCTGCACCGGGACCGCGAACGGTCCCGGGCGCTCCCGGAGACACCGCCCGCAGCGCGCCCACGGACAGCACGACCAGCCACTGAGACCGAGCCCGGTCCTGCGCCCCCTGGCTCTTCCCCGTACGAGACGCTGCCCGAAGCCTCCCGGGCGGACGATCAAGTACTGACGCAGGCCGGCAGTCTCCGGTCTGCCGCACGAGATGAGGACGCGGCGTGCCCCAGCCAGTCCGCAACAACAACAAGCATCCCGAGGCACGGATGCCGCTTGCGGAGCACCTTCGTGAGCTCCGCAACCGGCTGGCCAAGGCCGTCCTTGCCATCCTGGTCGTCACCATCGCCGCGGCCTTCTCCTACAAGGGAATCATCAACTTCTTCACCAGGCCGGTGCTGCACTCGGTCGGCTGCCCGACAGACTTCGCACATCTGGCCAGGCAGACCGGGGGAACCGCCTGCGCGCGGATCACGATCAACGGTCTGCTCGCGCCCTTCACCTTGGCGTTGAAGGTGTCCCTGATGGCCGGTGCCGTGCTGGCCTCGCCGGTATGGCTGTACCAGTTGTGGGCGTTCGTTGCCCCCGGCCTGCACAAGCACGAGCGAAGATATGCCTACGCGTTCGTCGGCGCGGGCGTCCCGCTGTTCTTCGGCGGCGCCTTCTTCGCCTACAAGGTGCTGCCCACGACCGCGAAGGTGTTGATCGGCTTCACCCCGCACGGGGTGGAGAATCTGCTGCCCTTGGATGATCTGCTCAACCTCGTCACCCGGATGGTGGTCGTCTTCGGTCTCTCCTTCGAGATGCCACTGCTTCTGGTGATGCTGAACCTCACCGGGGTGCTGTCCGGCCGGCGGATGCTCGGCAGATGGCGCGGCATGATCGTGGGGATCACGGCCTTTTCGGCTGTGGCAACGCCGAGCACGGACCCCCTGACCATGCTGGCGCTGGCCGCGCCGATCTGGATGCTCTATCTCTCCGCCGTTGCCTTTTCGCTTCTCAACGACCGGCGCAAGGCCCGAAGAGAGGCAGAGGGGCCCGGCGACGACGAGATCTGCGACCTCGACCTCACACCGCAGGACATCGGCGAAGTGGAATCGGTGGCCGCCAGCCAGGCCCTGCCCGCGCCACCGGATACTGACGACGACCGCGCGGCGGGTAAGGCGGTGCAGTGAGTCAGACCGCTTCCGCCTCCATCCGGACAACCCGGCGCACATCCCTCCTACGCCTTGCGGGACTCGCCCTCGTCCTGCTCCGGGAGCGTCGCGGGATCGCGCATACAGGGGTCCCGTACTGGTGAGCCCCAAGAGTGAACGCTTAAAGGCGGGAGGACGGGGAACGACGCCGTCGGGGAGGGTGCGGGCTGCGCCGGCTGCGAGCCCGCGGCGGACAGCTAGCGGCCAACTGACCTGGATCTGCACAGGCTCTGACAGCTTGTCACATGCCTGTCGACACTGCCTGGCCTGAGCCGTTCCGGCCCCGGCTCCGGGCGCCCCGCGTCCTGTCCGGAAGCCCCTCCCCCGTCAAGTCGCGTCGCCGGGGCATCCGTTCCCCGCGGTCGGCCTCTGTCCGCACTCACCCGGTGATGGAGGCCCGGAAGTGGTAGCGGTCGCCACGGTACGCGGCCGCGGTGAGTTCGAGGGGCTGTCCGTTCTGGTTGAAGGCGAGCTGGGTGGCGACGAGCACAGGAGTCGCGTCCGTGATCTCGAGCAGTCGCCGCTCCTCCGCCGTCGGGTGACGGGCTTCCACGGAGTAGTCGGCGACCTTTGGCAGTTGGGGCGGGTCGGCGCGGCGGAGTGTGGCGAAGAGCGTGTCCTTGGTGAAGTCCGTCTCCGCCAGCTTCGGGCACAGGGCGAGAGGCAGCCGGTTGTGCTCCAGCACCACGACGATGTCGTCCAGGTAGCGCAGTCGGCGCATCTCGAAGAGTGAGGCCCCCGGGCCGACCCTCAGCAGTTCGGACTCCTGAACCGTGGCAGGCCGGACCCTGGCCTCCAGGACCGAGTCGCGCAGCCGTAGTCCCTGCTGCTCGGCGTAGTCGGCGAAGCCCTGCACCGACTGGGCCGCCGCCTGACCGGGTGCCGACGGAGGCGCTGTGGGGGCGACTCGTTCGTAGCCCTCGGCGAGGAACCATCCGCGGGCCGGCGCGGACTCGATGATCTCGCGCTCCGCGAGTTCGTTCAGGGCGGAGCGAAGGGTGACGCGCGAGACGCCGTACCGGGTGGCCAGCGCCCGCTCCGACGGCAGTCGGTCTCCCGGCCGGGCACCCTTCTCGGCGATGTCGTCCAGGAGGCGTCCGGCGACCTGGGTGTACAGCGGCAGGGCGTCCCCACTCAACAGCCCTTGAGGAATACCACGATCCGAAGAAGACATACCAGATGTATACCAGTTTGGAGCAGACCAGTTGCATACCAATGACAGACCATTGACGTGCCAGAGATGAGACCAGTACCGTTCCAGTCACGTTTCCGAAGGCGCGCCGACAGATGCGGCCGAGCCCTTCGGAGAGCCCTGGAGCGATCATGTGGAACCCCTTGGACGAAGTGGTCCGCCGCCAGAAGGCAGGCGAACCGCACGGCATCACCTCCGTCTGCTCGGCCCATCCGCTGGTCATCGAGGCGGCGGTCCGCCAGGCCCTCGCCTCGGGAGGCACCGTCCTCGCCGAGGCGACCTCCAACCAGGTGGACCAGTACGGCGGCTACACCGGCATGCGGCCCGAAGACTTCCGGGAACTCGTGCACGGCATCGCCGTCGAGCACGGGCTGCCGCTGGACCGGGTCGTTCTGGGCGGAGACCACCTGGGCCCCAACCGGTGGCGGTCACTGCCCACTCAGTCGGCGATGGCCGAAGCGGACGAGCTCGTCGCGGCCTACGTCCGGGCGGGCTTCACGAAGATCCACCTGGACTGCGGCTTCGTCTGCGCCGACGACGCAGCTCCGCCGACCGACAGCCTGGTCGCCGAGCGCACCGCACGCCTGGTGCGCGTGGCCGAGACCACCGCGGGCGACTCCGCCGACACCCTTCGCTATGTCATCGGAACCGAGGTGCCGGTGCCGGGAGGGGCGCACGAGACGCTGGAAGGCATGGCCGCCACCAGCCCGCAGGCGGCTCGCGTGACGCTGGAGCACAACCGGCGCGCGTTCGAGGAGCACGGTGTGGCCGGGGTCTGGCCTCGTGTCATGGCCCTGGTCGTACAGCCCGGCGTGGAGTTCGACCACCTCCAGGTGTTCGACTACCGGCGGGAGCGGACGGCCGAGCTGCGCACGGTCCTCGCCGACGAACCCGGCATGGTCTTCGAAGCCCACTCGACCGACTACCAGACGGTGGACGCACTGGCCGGCCTGGTGGAGGACCACTGGGCGGTGCTCAAGGTCGGCCCCGGCCTGACGTTCGCCCTGCGCGAGGCCCTGTTCGCGCCGGCCGACATCGAGGACGAACTCGTACCGGCCGGATCCCGGTCCCGGCTGAGCGAGGTGGTCGACCGGCGGATGCGTGACGAGCCCTCCTGGTGGGAGGGGTACTACGGGGGCGACGCCGCCGATCAGCGGCTGGCCAGGCGCTACAGCTACAGCTACAGCTACCGCATGCGCTGCTACTGGCCCGACCCCGAGATCGCCGCGGCGCAGGACCGGCTGTTCACCAACCTCTCGGGCCTCGACATCCCGCTCCCTCTGCTGAGCGCCCACCTGCCCGACCAGTACCGGCGCGTGCGGACCGGGGCCCTGGCCGCGACGCCGCGCGACCTCGTGGTCGATCACGTCCGTGACGCCCTGCGCGACTACGACCGTGCATGTCGAACCCATGACAAGGAGTACGCGTGAAGACCACCACCCAGGACCTGGTGCCTCAGGACTGCGGGGCCGACCACACCACCGCCGAGATCGTCCAGCAGCCCGACGTGTGGCGTGAGGTCGGGGCGATCGTCGCCGGTGGACGCGAGTCCCTGGACGCCTTCCTCGCACCCCTGCTCGCCGACGAGGACCTGCGGATCGTCCTCACGGGAGCCGGTACCTCGGCCTTCGCCGGAGAAGTCGTCCGGGCCGCGGTCGCGCGCGCCACCGGCCGACGCACCGATGCCGTCTCCACCACCGACATCGTCGCCGACCCCCACGCGTCCTTCCCCGAGGACGTCCCCACGCTGCTCGTCTCGTTCGCCCGGTCCGGGGACAGCCCCGAGAGTGTGGCGGCGACCCGGCTGGCGGACCAGGTCCTGGCACACGTGCACCACCTCGTCATCACCTGCAACGGCGCCGGGCAGTTGGCACGCCTCCACGGCGAGAGCGCCTCCTCCCACGTCCTGCAGATGCCCGCCGCGTCGAACGACCAGGGCTTCGCCATGACGTCGAGCTTCACCTGCATGCTCCTGGCGTCCCTGCTCGCCCTGGGCGCGCTCACCACGGACGCCGTCGAGGCCCCCGCCACGGCGGCCGAGCACATCACCGCGGGCGCCCTCGGCCCGCAGATCGAGGCGCTGCTGGCCCGTGAACCCGAACGGCTGGTGTACCTGGGCAGCAGCAGCGCGCTCAAGGGGCTGGCCCAGGAGTCCGCCCTGAAGCTGCTGGAGCTGACCGGAGGCGCGCTCGTGGCGTCCTCGGAGTCCTCGCTCGGCTTCCGCCACGGCCCCAAGTCGGTCCTGAACGACCGTACGGCCGTCGTCGTCTACGTGTCGAACGACCCCTACACGCGCCGCTACGACCTCGACATCCTCGCCGAACTGCGCGCGGGGCTGGCGCAGGGCAGCGTCGTCGCCGTCTCCGCGTCACGGGACGGACTGCCCGACGACGGCACCTGGCTGCTTCCCGGGCTCACGGATGTCGACGACACCGTCCTCGCCCTTCCCGCGGTGCTGTGTGCGCAGTTGGTCGCGCTGCGCGCGTCCCTGCGCCAGGGCATCCGGCCCGACAACCCCTTCCCCTCCGGGGAGGTGAACCGCGTGGTGCAGGGCGTGACCGTGCATCCGCTCCCCCAGCGACGCGACGACGTCGCCTGACAGCGTCCAGATAAAGCCGAGCGGAGGAACAACGATGTTTCTGGGTGTGGACGGCGGAGGCACCAAGACGGCCTTCTGCCTCGTCGACGGTGCGGGCGCCATCAGGGCCCGGGCGGTCGCGGAGGGAGCCTACTACTTCGCGGACAACGCCACCGGGGGTGTCGAGCACGTCGCGCAGGTCCTACGCGAGGGAGTCCGGGCCGTGACGCAGGAGTCGGGCATCACGCCCGCGGACATCGCCTACGCGTTCCTGGGCCTGCCCGGGTACGGGGAGGTGCCCGGCGACGTCGCCGCGCTGGACGCCGTCCCCGGCGAGGTGCTGGGCCACCGGCGCTACGCGTGCGACAACGACATGATCTGCGGCTGGGCCGGATCGCTCGGCGCGGTGGACGGCATCAACGTCATCAGCGGCACCGGATCGATGACCTACGGCGAGCGCAACGGCCGCGGTGTGCGCACCGGAGGCTGGAGCGAACTGTTCAGCGACGAGGGGTCGGCGTACTGGATCGCCGCCCGCGCGCTGAACGTGTTCTCCCGGATGAGCGACGGCCGACTGCCCGAGGGTCCGCTCGCGGAACTCCTGCGCCGCCATCTCGACTTGACCACGGACCTCGAAGTGATCGACGTCGTACTCAACCGGTGGCAGGGGCACCGCAGCGAGATCGCCTCGCTGAGCCCCCTCGTGGTGGAGGCGGCCGGACTGGGCGACACACAGGCCGCCGCCGTCCTCACCCAGGCCGGACAGGAACTGGCCCTGCTGGTGGACAGTGCGCGCCGTCGGCTGGGCTTCGCCGCGACCGAACCCGTCCCGGTGTCCTACTCGGGCGGAGTCTTCGGCTCGGCCGCCGTACTCGACGCGTTCACCACCGAACTCCGCGGCGGCACGGCCCGCTACGAACTGCGCCACCCCCTGTTCGAACCGATGGTCGGCGCGGCCGTCTACGCGGCGAAACTCGCCGGAACCCCACTCGACGACGCAGCGCTCGCCGCCCTGCGCTCCACCTCGGGGATCACCACCACGGAGAACCGCCATGCGTGACCAGAGAAACTGGATCCTGTACGCGGGTCTGCTCGTCCTGTTCTGGGGCGTCTGGGGAGCGTTCTCGAGCCAGCCCACCGAACGGTACGGCTACCCGAACGAGATGATCTACGTCATCTGGGCCTTCACCATGCTGCTGCCGGCGGCCGTCGCGCTGCGCCGGGAGCGGTTCGACCGCAGGCCGATCGCCGCGGTCTACGGGCTCGCGGCGGGACTCACCGGGGCGGGCGGTCAACTCCTGCTGTTCCAGGCGCTGTCCAACGGCCCCGCCTACCTGATCTTCCCGGTGGTCTCGCTCTCCCCGGTGATCACCGTCCTGATGGCCGTGGCCATGCTCAGGGAGCGGATCGGACGACTGGCCGTCATCGGCGTGGTCGCCGCGCTGATCGCCATCGTGCTCATCAGCATCCCCGCGGGCGACCACGGCTCGGCCGGCACCGGGTCCTGGCTGCTGCTGTCCGTCCTCATCTGCGTGGCCTGGGGCGCCCAGGCGTTCTTCATGCGCAAGGCCGCCCTCGCCGGCGTCAACGACGCCACCACGTTCGGGTGGATGACCATCAGCGGTCTGCTGCTCGTCCCCGTCGCCGTCCTCATGATGGGCGGGCTGCCCGACGCCCCGTGGCAGGCTCCGGCACTCACCGCCGCTACCCAGGTCCTCAACGCCGCGGGGGCGCTGTTCCTCGTCATGGCGCTCAGCCGCGGCAAGGCCAGCGTCGTCGCACCGATCACCAACGCCCTGGCACCCGTCCTCACCATCGTGCTGTCGCTGGTCATCTACCAGACGCTGCCCACGATATGGGGAACGATCGGCATCGTCCTCGCCCTCGGCGGATCCACTCTGATGGTGTACGCCGACGAGAAGCGCGAAGAGACCCCCGAGCCCCGCCTTCCGTCGGCGCCGCTGGCGGGCCCGTAGGCACCCCGCTCTCCGGTGGTTCGGATCACGCCAGGCCCGCGCAGGTCGGCCTGATCCGAACCACCGCACACGGACATCGCAGGTTCAGACAGTCCCCGCGCGAGGAGCACACACATGCCTCTGGCCCCCACCGGCGAGCTGGTCGCCCACGCCGCGACCGAACGCCGTAGCGTCACCGCCTTCAACGTCATCACCCTGGAGCACGCCGAGGGAATCATCACCGGCGCCGAGGCGGCCGAACGGCCCGTGATCCTGCAGATCAGCGAGAACGCCGTGCGATATCACAGGGGCCAGCTCCTTCCGCTCGCTCTGGCGGCGGCCTCGATGGCCCGGTCCAGCGCGGTCGAGATCGCACTCCACCTCGACCACGTGACCGACGTGGAACTGCTGCACCAGGCGGCCGACTGCGGTTTTTCCTCCGTGATGTTCGACGCCGGGGCCCTGCCCTACGCCGAGAACGTCTTTGCCACCGCTTCGGCGGCGCGCTGGGCCCACGACGCGGGGCTCTGGCTGGAAGCCGAACTGGGCCATGTGGGAGGAAAGCCGGACGCCCCCGCGAGCGCGCACACCGCGGGTGTACGCACCGACCCGGCGGAAGCCGCCGACTACGTGGCGCGCACCGGCGTGGACGCCCTCGCGGTCGCGGTGGGCAGCAGTCACGCCATGACCGAACGGTCGGCGACGCTGGACCAGGCGCTCATCGAACGGCTCCGAGAAGCGGTTGCGGTCCCTCTGGTACTGCACGGCTCCTCCGGAGTCCCGGACGGCGAACTCCGTTCCGCGGTCCGAGCCGGCATCGTGAAGATCAACATCGGGACGGCGCTCAACATGTCCCTGACCCGGGCCGTACGCGACACACTGCACTCACTGCCCGCACTGACCGACCCGCGCAAGTACCTGGGTCCGGCCCGCGACGCCGTGGCCACCACCGTCCACAGCGTGCTCACCATGCTGGCGCACTGACCGTCACCGGCTGCCTGGACGCCTCGGTTCCCGAGGTGACCCAGGCCGGTGACTTCACCGCCGCGCTCACCCTGGGCACCGCCACGCCGTACTCCGTACCGCGGGTACCGGTCAGCCTGAGCGACGCCGGCAGCGCGCCGAACCGCACGACGGCGTCACCGTCGGCATGACCTGGGCGTGGAAGGGTGGGCCGGCCCCTGCGGGCCCACCCGTGCCCGAGGTGAACCCGGCTGTCCCGGCTCAGTCGATCCGGGAGGCAGGGCCGCGCGAACCGGGCTGGTGGCGCGCGAAGTAGTCGGCGAGGTGCGGGGCGAGAGCGGGGACGTCGACCGGGGTGCCCCCCGAGCGCAGGGACGTGGTGGCCGCGATGCCGGTCGCGACGGCCTCCCGGGCGGCGACGGGCGACGTCTCGGTCGAGCCGCCGTACGCGACGAAGCGCAGGAACTCGTCGACGAGTGACTGATCCGCACCGCCGTGCGCGCCGTCCGCCGCCTCGGTGGGGGGAACGGTCAGATCGGCCTTGGGCCGGTAGCCGGAACGGCGCCGGTTCCACACCTTGATCGACGGGGCGTCGCCCTCGATGCCGTCCCCGAGGTTCTCCATGCGGCCCTCGTCGCCGATGACGGTGTAGTTGCGCCAGTAGTCGGGTGTGAAGTGACACTGCTGGTAGCTGGTGAGCACTCCGTTGTCGAGGCGGGCCAGCACCATGCTGATGTCCTCCACGTCGATGACGGGGTTGAGATCGCGCAGCGCCGACGGCGGCCAGACGCCCTCGTCGAACCAGTCCTGCACCCGTTGCGGGCCCTGGGGCCGGGTACGGCGGTGCGGGCTGGCTCCGTAGACGGACAGATCGCCCAGCGCGGTCACCGTTCGGGCGTAGCCGCCCGCGAGCCAGTGGATCGCGTCCAGGTCGTGTGCGCCCTTCTGCAGCAACAGGCCGGTGGTCCGGGCCCGTTCGGCGTGCCAGTCCTTGAAGTAGTAGTCGCCGCCGTGGCCGACGAAGTGCCGGCACCACACGGCCCGCACGGTGCCGATCGCCCCTTCGTCGACGAGCCTGCGCATGGTGCGCAGGACCGGCAGATGGCGGAGGTTGTGCCCGACGTACAGCCGGGTGCCGGTGCGGGACGCGGCGGCCAGGACCCGGTCGCAGTCGTCGAGTCCGACGGCCAGCGGCTTCTCGACGAACACGGCGACGCCGGCTTCGAGGAAGTACAGGGCCGGCACGGTGTGCAGGTCGTCCGGGGTGAGGACGAAGACGGCGTCGAGGTCGTCCGTGAGCATGTCCTCGTAGCGCTCGTGGACCTGGACGTCGGGCCCGAAGAGCTTCCGGGCGTCCGCGCGGGCGCGCTCGGACGGATCCGCGCACGAGACCACGCGGGCCGAGCCGGGCTGCTCGGCCAGGACCGCCAGCCCGGCTCGCTGGCCGGTGCCTACGACACCGACGCGCAGTTCCGGCGCGGCAGGCCGGTCGGCCATGAGGCATCCCTTCGTCGCGGACAGGGAGACATGGCCGACGCCCGGACGTCCTGGGCCTGTCGGAGGGTCGGCCGTGGTGCGCGGCGGTGGACGGTCCCGGACCGGCGGAGCGTCCCCGGTTGGGCCGTCACGCCGACGACCTTAGATGCTCGAAGGTGCTCAATCAACGCTTACATCAAGCAGTTTCAAGCATTTCTTTCTACGCTCGGACGTCGTCGCCGACGTGCCGCCGAGGGGGGCACGAAGGCGATGCCCGGGGACCTCGACCGCGAAATACACCGCGGTCCGCGCGCCGCGGTGACCGGCCGCCGGCCGTCGCGACCTGCCATGCGGACCTCCAACTCGCCTCGCCAAAGCGGGACTTCGCCACCGTTGACATCCTCACAGGCGCTCGCTTTACTCTCGGACTACACCGGAGCCACGTGCTCCGCGTTCAGAGGCACGCCCAGCCGGTATGCAGGCCCCGCGCCGCAAGCCCGGCCCAAGTCGCCAGGACACCCCACTCGTCCGAGGCGGGGACGTGCCCGCTTCCTCTGGAGCTCACGACATGAGCCACCTCGACACCACCACTCTCAAACTCATCGGCACGGTCATCGGCGCGGCCGCGCTGACCGGCGCTCTGTTCGTCGGGGCACCCTCGACGCAGGCGGCGACCGTGTCCCTGCCGCCCACGCACACGGGCTTCGACTACCAGATCGGCGGCGCCTACACGCCGCCCACCGGTGTCAAGGTCGTCACCCGTGACCACACCGCCTCCCCGGCCGCCGGCCTGTACAACATCTGCTACGTCAACGCCTTCCAGGCGCAACCGGGCGCCGAGGGCGAGTGGGCGTCGGACCTGCTGCTGCGCGACTCCGCGGGCAAGGTCGTCTACGACAAGGACTGGGGCGAGGCACTCCTCGACGTCGGCACGGACGCCAAGCGCCAGCGGATCGCCGGCCAGATCGGATCGCAGATCGACGGCTGCCGGGACAAGGGCTTCCAGGCCGTCGAGCCCGACAACTACGACAGCTACAGCCGCTCCGGAGGCCGCCTGACGGCGAACAACGCACAGGCGTTCATCAAGCTGCTCTCCGCCCGCGCCCACACGGACGGTCTGGCCATCGCCCAGAAGAACACCCCCGAGCTGGCCGGCAACCGCACCGCCAACGGCCTCGACTTCGCGGTGGCCGAGGAGTGCGGCCAGTACGACGAGTGCGGCGACTACACCAGCGCCTTCGGCAACAACGTGATCGTGATCGAGTACACCAACTCCGGCAAGTCGAAGGCGTGCAGGGGGTGGGGCGGCACGCTGAGCATCGTCCAGCGCGACGTGGACGTCTCGCCGGCCGGCAGCAGTGGATACGTCCGCAAGACCTGCTAGGCGCATCCCGCACTGATCGCGTCCTTGGGCGCGCCTGACACGCGTGTCGGCCTGTGACGGCGCACCGAGCCGCCGTAGGCCGGCATCGCCTACACCCGCGCGGACAGACCGCGCCGTCGGCCATGAAACCGCGCGTCAGCCGGTCGACGGCTGGTGGCATACGGAGACTTGATGCTCAGTCATGCAGGTTTCACCGGCGTTTCACGCAGATCCAGTCACCGCTTCCCTCTTGACAGCTACCCGGCACCGTCGTTTAACTCCTGATCAACGCCGTAGTCGAAGCACTCGGCGGCAGAGGTACGCCCAGCCGGTAGCTGACCACGCGCCAGAAGTCCGGACTGAGTCGCCAGGACCAGGTCGGTGTCCGAGGCGGGGACGTA
Source organism: Streptomyces sp. NPDC001443 (assembly GCF_053597355.1). Taxonomy (NCBI): domain Bacteria; kingdom Bacillati; phylum Actinomycetota; class Actinomycetes; order Kitasatosporales; family Streptomycetaceae; genus Streptomyces; species Streptomyces sp. NPDC001443. The sequence continues at coordinate 140,533 of NZ_JBSFIA010000016.1, read as the reverse complement.
CCCACCATGTTCTGGGGCTTGGACATGATCCGTCTCCATGCGACTCCCCGTGGACGGCGAGGCACGACGACCACGGCCGGTCGCGCCTCACGTGCGGGTCGCCCCCTGCGGTCACCCGGCGCCCGCACCCGGCCGCCCTCGCTGCGGAGCACACCCGCACCGCCGACGGCAGCCGTTCGCCGACCGTCCCGCTCGCTCCGCGCCCGACGCTGAGCACCGGCCCCGCGGCGCTCCGGTCACCCGAGACCGGCCACACCCAGACCCGCCGGGACCACGCTCCGTCGCCACGGCCAAAACGCCGTACACCGGACGCGCCTCCTGCGCACAGGCGCGTGTCCCACAGCCCCATACGGGAGGTACCCATGCATGCGGTCACCCGCAGCGCACAGCCCCGACGGCGCACCGTGCTGCGCACCGGCGCCGCTCTGGCCACCACGGCGGCCGCGGGCCTGTGGACCTCCGGCTGCGCGGCGGGCGGCGACGACGGCGTGAGTGCCGACGGCACCGTGACGATCGAGATGTGGCACGGGCAGACCGACACCGGCAAGAAGGCCATGGAATCCCTGGCCGACTCGTTCATGCGCAGCCACCCCCGCATCCGGGTGGAGCTGGGCGGCGGGGTGCTCGCCGACGCGATGCTCCAGAAGGTGACCGCGGCCCTCGCCGCCGGCTCCTACCCGGACATCGCCTACATCTTCGGCTCCGACCTGGCGAGCGTCGCCCACAGCCCTCAGGTCGCCGACCTCACCGACATGGTCGGGCACGCCGGCACGCCCTGGACGAACTACTGGCTGCCGGCCCGCCAGGCCGTGACCGTCAACGGCCAGGTACGCGCCGCGCCCGCGCTGCTGGACTCGCTCGCGGTGGTCTGCAACCGGAAGCTCTTCCGGCAGGCCGGACTGCCGCTGCCCGAAGCGGACTGGCACTGGGACGACTTCGTCGCCACCGCCAGGGCGCTCACCGACGTCGGCCGCGGCCGATTCGGCACCGGTTGGCCGGGCGTCGGCGACGAGGACACCGTCTGGCGCATGTGGCCCATGATCTGGGATCTGGGCGGGGACGTCGTCGCCCACGACGGCAAGCACATCGGGTTCGGCGGCGACGCCGGGACCCGCGCCCTGGAGGTGGTGGCCGCCCTCGCCCGGGACAAGAGCGTCTACGTCGACCCGAAGCCGGGCAGCGAGCAGATGTACCAGGTCTTCCTGTCCGACCGGATGGGCATGGCCGTCACCGGACCCTGGCAGCTCCCCGACATCCGGCAGGCGAAGATCGACTATCACGTCGTCCCGCTGCCCACCTTCTCCGGCCGGCCGGTGACCATCAGCGGACCCGACACCTGGACGGTGTTCGACAACGGCGCCGCCCGCACGAAGGCCGCCAAGACCTTCGTCAGCTGGCTGATGCAGCCCGCTCAGGACGTGCGCTGGGACATCGACGCGGGCAGCCTCCCGCTCAGCCGCCGCACCCGCGACCTGCCCGCCTGGCAGCACCAGGAGAACGCCGCCGAGGGCCTGGACGTGTTCACCAAGGCACTGGACTCGGCCCGCGTGCGCCCCGTGCACGCCGCCTACCCGCAGATCTCGCAGGCCCTCGGACAGGCCGTCGTCGCCGTGCTGCTGGGCCGGAGCAGTCCCGCCCAGGCACTGCGCTCCTGCGCCGCCGACGCCAACGCCGCACTGCTCATACCCCGCTGAGGAGATCCGCCGTGTCCCGAGTGCCCACCCCGATCACTCTGCCCCGGCCCCCGGACAACCGGCGCGCCCTGCGCCGCAGACGGGCCGCCGAGTCCACGATGGCCTGGACGTTCGTATCACCCGCGGTCCTGATCATCCTCGGTCTCGGCGTGGTGCCCATCGTCTGGTCGCTGCTGCTGTCCTTCCAGGCCGACGACCTCGTCACCCCGAGCCGCTGGGTGGGCCTGGACAACTACCGCGCCCTCGCCCAGGACCCCCACTTCAGCCAGGCCGTGCACAACACCCTGCTCTACACCGGGCTGTACGTTCCGGCGAGTATGGTCGTGGGGCTGCTGCTCGCCCTCGCCCTGAACCGGCGCATCCGTTTCGTCGGGCTCTACCGCACCCTGTTCTTCGTCCCGTTCGTGGTCTCCTCCGCCGCGCAGGGCGTGCTGTTCTCGTTCATCCTGGACCCGCAGTTCGGCGCGGCCAACGCGGTACTGCACTACCTCGGGATCCCGTCGCAGGGCTTCCTCAACGATCCGTCCCAGGCGCTGCCCGTGCTGGTCGCGATCAGTCTGTGGAGCGGTACCGGCTTCTGCATGGTCATCTACCTCGCGGCGCTGCAGGACGTGCCGGCCTCGCTGATCGAGGCGGCGCGGCTGGACGGCGCCGGCCGCTTCCGGATCCTGCGGCACGTCACCCTGCCCACGCTCAGACCCGTCTCGGTGTTCCTGCTGCTGTGGCAGACCATCGAGGCCCTCCAGACGTTCGACCTCGTGTACGTCACCACCAAGGGCGGACCCCTCGGATCCACCACGGTGATCGTCTACTTCATCTGGGAGCAGGCGTTCAAGAACGCCACCGCGGGGTACGGCGCCGCCTCCGCCTACGTACTGGCCGCGGCCCTGGGCCTGATCGGCCTGGTGTTCCAGATCGCCCGCCGCCGACTCCAGGGAGCCACCGCATGACCGCCGTCTCCGCCCCGGCAGAGGCCGCGCAGGGCGCCCCGACCGCCCGGCCCGACACCCGCCGGCGACTCCGGCGCCTGCCGTTCAGCCCCTGGCACCTGCTGCTCGCGCCGATGGCCCTGCTGTTCGCGGTACCGCTCATCTGGCTGGTGCTCAGCTCGGTGATGAGCAACGCGGAGATCAACCGCTTCCCGCCGGCGCTGTGGCCCTCCCGCCTCGACCTGGGCGGCTACCGCTACGTGCTCGGCAACGCGATGTTCCCCCGCTGGTTCGCCAACTCGTTCCTCGTCAGCCTCGTCACGGTCACCGCGAACCTCGTGCTCGGCACCCTGGGCGGTTACGCGTTCGCCCGGATGCGGTTCGCCGGCTCCCGGCTGCTGCTCGGCCTGATGCTGGCGACGATGGCGATCCCGTTCCAGCTGACGATGATCCCCACGTTCCTGGTGATGAAGCAGCTCGGCCTCATCGACACGCTCGGCGCGCTGATCGTGCCGTCCCTCGTCACGCCGTTCTCGGTGTTCCTCCTGCGGCAGTTCTTCCTCTCGCTGCCCCGCGAACTGGAGGAGGCCGCCTGGATCGACGGCTGCTCACGGCTGCACGTGCTGTGGCGGATCGTGCTGCCGCTGTCCCGGCCGGCCCTCAGCACGGTGGCCGTCCTGACGTTCCTCAGCACCTGGAACGACCTGACCTGGCCGCTGATCGCCATCAACCACGACACCCGGTACACGCTCCAGCTCGGCCTCACGACCTTCCAGGGACAGCACCACACGCAGTGGGCAGCCGTGATGGCCGGGAACGTCATCACCGTGCTGCCGGTCCTGCTCGCCTTCCTCGGCGCGCAGAAGGCGTTCATCCAGTCGATCACCTCCACCGGTCTCAAAGGCTGACCCCACTCGTCACCCGACACACCACCCAGGCGGGAACACCTCAGTGCCGCACACCTTCGATCTGCCCGACACCGGTGACACCGGCCCCGACATCACCGTCGGTCCGCTCGACGCAACGCCCCTCACGGGAGCGGTTCGCTTCGGCGCGGTCCGCGAAGCCGCCTCCACCCGTGCCTACGACGGTACGACCGCACAGCCCACGCGGGATGAAGTCCTCCCCCGCCCTTCCGAGACCGAGGAAAGCCCGGTATGACCACCACCAAGATCGTCCTCATCGGCGCAGGCAGCGTCGTCTTCACCCAGGGACTGCTCGCCGACCTCCTCGCGTTCCCCGAACTGAAGTCCGCGCGCATCGCGCTGCACGACATCGACACCGAGCGTCTGGCCACCGCGCACGCGGCCGCCGTCCGCATCGCCGACGCCCTCGGCGCCACGCCGGACGTCACCGCGGACACCGACCGCCGCAAAGCCCTGGCCGACGCCGACTTCGTCATCAACATCGTGCAGATCGGCATGGTCGAGGCCACCCGGACCGACTTCGAGGTACCGGCCCGCTACGGCGTACGCCAGACCATCGGCGACACCCTCGGCATCGGAGGCATCTTCCGCGCCCTGCGCACGTTCCCCTTCCTGAAGGATCTGGGGCGGGACATCACCGAGGTCTGCCCGCAGGCCTGGCTGCTGAACTACACCAACCCCATGGCCATGAACGTCCAGTACCTGACGCAGGCCACCGGCCTGACCCGGGTGGCGGGTCTGTGCCACTCGGTGTACTGGACGATGCGCGACCTCGCCGACCTCGTCAAGGTGCCCTACGAGGAGATCAGTTACCACGCTGCGGGCGTCAACCATCAGGCGTGGGTGCTGCGCTTCGAGCACCAGGGCCGGAGCCTCTACCCGAAGCTGGACGAACTGATCGCCTCCGACGACCAGTTGCGCCGCAGGGTCCGGGTCGACATGTACCGTCGGCTCGGCTACTACCCCACGGAGACCAGCGAGCACTCCTCCGAGTACGTTCCCTGGTATCTGCACCACGACAGCGAGGTCGAACGGCTGCGGCTGCCGATCGGCGAGTACCTCAAGATCGTCGACGAGAACGTCGCCACCTACGAGAGGACCCGCGACGCGCTGGCCGCCGGGACGCCGGTCGCCGTCGAGGGGACGATGGAGTACGCACCGCAGATCATCCACAGCATGGTGACCGGCACCCCGCGTACGGTCTACGGCAACGTCCCCAACCGGGGCCTGATCGACAATCTGCCTGCGCACGGCACCGTCGAGGTGCCGTGTCTGGTGGACGCGCTGGGCGTCCAGCCCACCCGCGTCGGCTCCCTACCGCCTCAGCTCGCGGCGCTCAACCGCACCTATCTGAGCGCGAACGACCTGGCGGTGCGGGCGGCCGTCGAGGACGACCCGCGGCACATCAGGCACGCGGCGATGACCGACCCCGCCACGGCCGCGGCCCTGCCGGTCGAGGACATCTGGCGCCTGTGCGACGACATGGTCACCGCCCACGGCGATCTCCTCCAACCGGGACTGCGCACCCGTCTGGGTTCATGACCGACCGCGGACGCACCCGCGCGCCACCGCGACGGCCACCGAACGCCCCCGCACCCCGCTCGTTCCGGAGAGCCCCGGACGGCCCATGGCAGATCCAGTGGCACCGCAGCTCGTGCGACGTCACGGACCCGCCGTACGATGACAGGCCTCCATCGGGTGAGGTGTGGCCGCTGCCGCTTCAGCTTGCTCCGAGCAGATCCGCGGCCCTTTCTCCGATGACGATGGCGGGGGCGTTGGTGTGGCCGCGAACGATCGTCGGCATGATCGATGCGTCCGCAACCCGCAAGCCCTCTGTCCCTCGTACGCGAAGTTGCGGGTCCACGACCGAGGAATCGTCGCTGCCCATCCGGGCTGTTCCGACCGGGTGGTAGAGAGTGTGGGCGTGATCGGCCAGCGCAAGGGCGTCACGCCGGTGACGGGACAGGCGCTCGCCTCCCGGGGGCATGAGGAAGCGGCCCGAGGACAGCCCTCTGGCGGTGAGCCGCTCGATGATCTGCTCGCAGACGTCGAGCCCGGCCATCAAGGCCTCACGGTCGGTCCCGCCCGCGTCCGTGAGGTAGCACGGGTCGATAACCGGCTTGTCGAGCGGATCCGGTGAGGCGAGTCTGATCGATCCGGTGCTCTGGGGCCGGAGAAGGACCGCGCCCACCGTGACACCGTGTCCGGAGGGCTTGACGAGACCTTCACCGATGAACGGCACCGGGGCGAAGACGATTTCGAGGTCGGGGAGTTCGAGCTCGGGGCGACTGCGGACGAAGCCGTACGCTTCGCCGACGTTCGAGGTGAGCATGCCCCGGCGGCGGACAAGGTAGTTCAGGAGCTCGCGGGGCCGCTCGGCGGAGAACAGTGTCCTGTCCGGCACGTCGACGACGAGTCCGGAGATGAGGTGGTCGGTGAGGTTGGCACCGACCTCAGGAGAGTCCACGAGGACGTCGATTCCCCGTTCGCGCAGGTGCGTGGCATCGCCGATTCCGGAGAGCATGAGAAGTTGCGGGGTGTTGACCGCGCCCCCGCTGAGTACGACCTCACGGTGTGCCAGCACCTTGCGTGCGACGCCCCCTGTGACGTATTCGACTCCGACGGCGCGGCGGCCCTCGAAGAGGACGCGGGTGACGTGCGCGTCTGTGATGACGTGCAGGTTGGAGCGGCTACGGGCGGGCTTGAGGTAGCCGTCCGCGGTGCTGAACCTGGCTCCGCGTCGCTGGCTCACCATCGTCTGCGAGAAGCCGGTGGGCGTAGCTGTGTTGGCGGGCTCGACGGTATGGCCGAGCTCCTTGGCGGCGTCGAGGAAGGCAGCCGTGTGCGGGTTCGGGTTGCGCTGCGACTCGATGGTCATGGGGCCGGAGCGTCCATGGTCCGGGTCGGTGGCGCCTGAGATCCCTTCCACGCGGCGGAAGTAGGGCAGCAGGCCCTACCACGACCAATCCGGTCCGCAGAGGTCGCCCCACTCGTCGTAGTCGGCGGCGAACCCGCGCACCCACATCATGGCGTTGATCGACGAAGATCCGCCGAGCATCCGGCCCCGGGGCCAGTAGACAGGACGCCTGGAGAGTGGGGTCTGCGGAACCGTCGTGTAGTCCCAGTCGAGTTCGGTCTTGAAGAGCTGGGAGAAAGCGGCAGGGATGTGAATGGCCGCCTTCCTGTCCGGGCCGCCCGCCTCCAGCAGGGCCACCGAGGCCGTACTCTTCTCGGTCAACCGGCCGGCGAGAGCGGCTCCGGCCGACCCGGCTCCGACGATGACGTAGTCGACGCTGTCGAGCGCGGTGCTCATCGGTCCCCCTCGATCACGCGGGCATCCAGCGTACCCATGTCCCCGGTCCGCGTCACCGGTCGGCTGAGGGGGTCCCCGTGTGTGTCCCGGAGCTCGCGCTTGCGGATCTCGCCGATGGCGTATGGCGTTGATGGGCAGGGCATCGAGAAACTCAACCGGACGGGGGCACTTGCAGCCGGCCATCTCTTCCTTGCACCAGGCGATCAGTTCCTCCTCGGAGAGCGCCGCTCCAGGGGTAAGGGCCACGCAGGCCTTGATTTCCTCGCCGGGGCGCTCGTGAGCAGTTCCAATCCTTCGGGCAGGTGGCGGTGCGGCAGGACGAATTCGTCTGCCGCTCTCGCCGGAAGAGGTCGGCCAGTTCGACGGCGACTTTCTCGGGCGGGCCGGTGAAGCCGAGGTGCAGGCTTTTCTGCCGGTGCTGGATCGCCAGCTGCCTTACGGTTCGTCCGTGATGGGTTCGCGGCCAGGTCATGCCCCCGCTGGCACAGCTCTTCTCCGAGAGCTTCGGCTTCTTCGAGCAGAGTGAGCGGAATCGGCTGGTCGAGCGGGAGTTGGATGAGCTGCAGGCGGGGCTCACCACTGTCTACAGGTATGCGACGGCCTTGCCGATGTCGATGCCGTCGACCCATTCGCGTTCCAGCGTCAGCGTTTCGGCGTCGGTGGCGCCGAGGATCGCGACGACGGCCGCACCCTCCGGCGCGAGACCGAGCGGGTCGTCAACGAGATCGCCCAGGGGCTCCGCACGTTGGACGCCGGCGTGGACTGGTTCTCCGGCCTCGACCCGACACGCCGGCAGAAGGTTCTGCAGGAAGTCGCCGGCTACGCGATGCAGGCGCACATTACAGCTGCGGACGGCCGTGCGGGGGTGGCGCGGTCCGGTGTGAAGCCCTCGGCCAACCCTTCGGTGATGATCTGCATGGACCCGCCCCGCTACGGGTTCGCGGACCTGCCCTCCGCCGAACACGTCAAAGCGTTCCGCGTCCTCGTTTCCGTATTCGCCACGGCCGACACCCGCCGCCGCGAGACGCACTGCAAAGGCACCTGCGGACATGCATGGCACCACCTGCCGGCGGCAACCGAGCAGCTGTAGCATCGGGCATTCCGGCTCTGACAAGGCTGGGTATCGGGCAAGCCCCTCCCGTGCGGCGCCCGGTCAGCTCACCTGGGCGCGTTCGGCTTGGGCTTTGGGGTGAGCGAGGAGGTAGGACTCGGTAGCGGTCTGGATGACGGCGCCCTTGAAGGTCAGCCGGTCGACGATGGCCGCGCAGAGCCGGGGGTCGGTCTGAACAGCAACGACATGATCAGGCGCCTCATGAGCGAACCGAGTCGCCAGGCCGCACCCGGCAGTACCAACAGCTTCCACGACTCTGGGCCGGCGCCTGAACCCGACCATGCAGCACGCCCCGGGCTCAGCACCGTGGAAAAGCTGCCGAGCCCCACATCTGTCCCGTGGTTCAGCGGGCGGCCGCAACATGCGGGCCGACCAGGTTGTCGACCGCGGTCAGCAGGTCCGCCGTCGGCATCATCCCGTCGAGTACGAGATCCGCCCGGGCCCGGGAAGGGGCGACGAAGTCCGCGTGACGTTCGCGGCCACTGTTCAGGTAGTTGCGCAGAGAGATCGCCGGGTCCTGGCACTGAATCTCGATCTTGCGCAACAGCTTCCGGGCCAGGCGCACGTCATCGGGTGCATCGACGTAGATCCCCCAGGTGGCCTGACCAGCGATTTTGGGAAGAGCGAGGGCGAACAGACCCTCGACCACAACCAGGCGGTACCGGCCGCTGGTAGCCGCTGCGTCAACCGCGGCAGCCGCTGCGTCCTCGTCGATGGAACCGGGATGGTTCCAGTCCAGCGTTTCGGCACCCGTGGCGCTCAGCGTGCGCATCCCGCGCTGTGGATCGTGCGCGGGCACGTAGAAGTCGTCGAGGTGGATGAGAGCCACATCCCCGGGCCGGTGGAGCACGAACGCTTCCGCAAGGGTCGACTTGCCCGAGGCGGTGCCGCCTGCGACTGCCAGCACGGGCACGCAATGTCCTGCGCTCGCGACGTCCGTGATCCGCACCGGCATGTCTTCCCGGGGGAAGAGGCTGGCGCTGACTGCCTCGCTCAGGTGTGTGCCGGTTGTCCAAGGGGCGTGCTCGGCGGTCGTGGTGGTGTCGAGCGTGGTCATGGCCGCTGCCCTCCGATGGGGTGGGGTGCGTCCGGCACGGAAGCGTCCGGCCGGTCGCGGAGCAACGTGCTCGATCGGCGCCCAGGAGCCGCAAGCCGCCGCAGCCACCGAAGCGGCCACGGGATTATCCGTCGCAGGGGGATTGATACAAGAGCGGCCCCGCACCGGGGTGCAGGACCGGAGTGGTGAGGAGGTTATGTCGCGGAACCGCCGGCGCGGAACCCGGGGCTTGTTACGACTGCAGCACGATCGCCGACCGTCTCCCGTGGTCACGGCTTCCAGCCGCTCTCCGCCCAGCACCCCGCACCGACTCGGGCCGCTCGACCAAGCAAGGCGGACGGCGAGCTGGACGGTTCCCGCGCGGGTGTCCCACTCGCGTGGGCGGTAGCCGTTGACGCGTTCGTCGCCGACCTGTCCGTATTCGGCGTTGCAGAGGGCGTCGGCCTCCGCGGACATGAGCGCGTCGGCGAACGTCTTGACCATCGCGCGCAGCAGATCGGGACTCGCCGAGGCGAGGTTGTCCTCGGCGAGGGCGCGCAGGGGCGGACTGTCCGATGCGGTCATCGCGCTGATCTCCTTCGAGCTTCGGCACCTCGAAGATCAGCCGGTGGCCGTTCTCATATCCGGCCCCTCACTCCGACGCCGGGACAAACACCCGGATCAAGTGGGAACCGGTACACCACTTCCAAGGAGCAACCTGCACGGCAAGTGCTGACCGGAAGCGGAGTCTCAGTACTTCTTGCTGTCGTGCATCAACCGTCCGCAAGACGTTGGATGGTGGCGCTCAGCCAGGCCTGGAGATCAGCGGGGTCGCCGAGTTCGGAACGCAGGACCCGGCGGCGGGTCGAGACGCCGAGCACGAAGGCATCGATCGCTGCGGCTCGGCTGCGGGCGTCCGCGTCGTCCAGGCCGCTGTCGCGCAGGTAGCGGTGCAGCGGCTCCAGTGAGTGCGTGTCGAGGAAGGCGGCCAGCGCCTCCGCTGCCTCCGGGCGTTCGCCGGACGCGCGTTGCAGCACGAGCAGTGGATCCTCTCCGGGTGCGCCGAACCAGCGCTGGACGATGCTCGCCGCGAGGCGCGAACCCAGCGTGGAACGGTCGCCGTCGAAGGAGGTGGAGACCGGAATCTCCACCCGGGTTGCCGCCAGGAAAAGGCCGTCCTTGCCGCCGAAATAGCGCGTGATGAGATTGGGCGACACCCCGGCCGCGTCGGCTACGCCTTTGACCGTGATCGCCGCGTACCCGTGCTGGGCGAACTGGCGTTGTGCGTGTTCCAGGATCCGCTGTCTGGTGGCAGCCGCATTGCGCAAGGTCATGTGTACAAGCATACACATCATGTGTACGCTGATACACATGGACGACGAGACGCGGACACGACTCCGACGAACGCGGCGTGTTGCGACCCCGTGGAGTGACGACGGGACGCGCGGCATCGGCGGCACCCGCCTCGACGAACTGCTCGAACGCTGGGCGAACGAATACGACTGGGGAGTGCACGAGCGCCGCATCGGCGAGTTCCCCTGGGCGACGGTGCAGGCAGGCGACACCGACCTGCGTGTGATCCACCAGCGGTCCGCGAACCCCGGCGCTCCGGTCGTCGTGCTGCTGCATGGCTGGCCGGACTCGGTACTGCGGTTCGAGCGTGTCCTGCCTCTGCTCGCGGACACGCACGTGGTGGTTCCCGCACTGCCGGGCTTCCCGTTCGCGACCCCGCTCGCCACTCCCGGCATGTCGGTCAACCGGATCGCCGGGATCGTCGCGGACGCCCTGAATGAACTCGGTTACTCGCGGTACACCGTGTCCGGCGGCGATGTGGGCGGTACCGTCGCGGAAATCCTCGCGGCCGAACACCCGGACCGGGTGGCTGCCCTGCACCTCACGAACATCGCCCCACAGCGTGCGCTCACGGCGGACCCGGCGAAGCTCGCGCCTGACGCGGCGGCCTACCTCCGCCGCTCGGCACAGTGGTTCCGGACCGAGGGCGGGTACATCGCGGAACAGTCGACGCGGCCGAACACACTCGCCGTCGCCCTCGGCGACTCACCCGCCGGCCTCGCGGCCTGGATCATCGAGAAACTGGAGTCCTGGTCCGACGAGTCGGCCTTCACTCCGGACGAACTTCTCACCTGGGTCACCGCCTACTGGGTCACCGGCACGATCGGAACATCTTTCACCACTTATGCCGAACCGGCCGCCCTCCCTGACCGGATCGACACTCCGACCGTGCTCTCCGTGTTCCCGCGCGACATCAAGCCGGAGCCGCGAAGCTACGCCGAGGCGTTCCTGAACGTTTGCGATTATGTGGAACACCGTGCCGGCGGCCACTTCGCAGCCTGGGAACAGCCCGAGGCCTACGCCGCCGACATACACCGTGCGGTCAAGCTGGGCGGCTGAAACGGAGCTTGCGGATGCTCCACCGAACGCCGTGCGCCCAAAACGGCCCATGGCGTGGCAGCCGCCATTGTGAACGTTCGTGGTCACGGCACTCCAGCCAGTCTGCGCAATGCCTGGTGTGCGTGGTCGGGTTTGTGGTCGGGGTGTGCGCAATCGTGGTCGGGCTCGTGGTCGGGGCCTTGCGCAGCCCTTGAACTGAGGTGTTGCAACGACCGACAGAACCCGGACCGTGATCCCGACCATGCGTCAGCCGGGAGCCGGCGAGCGTCCGGCGCTGCTTGCCGCAGCGGCGGCCGTTGTGCGATCACCTGCCGCCCGGCCCCAGGGCCCGGACACCGATGCGCAGACGCAAGCAGGCCGGGCCGCGACAGGCACCCGCGCAGTGCGCCAGACGGACCTGCGCAAGAAAAGACCAGGAAGCCCGGCAGGACTACGCAGCGGCCCCAGCACAATCTCGACTGCGCAGGATCCTCGACCGTTGCGCAGCCCGACGGCGCAACACCCTTCCGCAGCTACGCAGTCGGCTGCGCAATCACTGAGCAGGGCTTTTGAACTTCCCGTTCGTGATCAGCGCAAGCGCCATCCACTAGAGTGGTGCGTGGGCCGTGACTGGCGCTGAGGTGGAGCACCACCGGGGAGCGGTCTGACGAATCGGTCGATGCCGTGCGCCTGGGCGAGTGGTCAGCGACGCCTGGAGGCGACCATGTCCCAGACACAGACAGCCCTGCTTATGGACGGTGTCGGCCTCGCCCGACGCATCGTCGAGGAGACGTCAGGCAAGGCGGCAGAGCTTGCGCGTCGTGCCGGTGTGACGCCGTGCCTGGCCACGGTGCTGGTGGGTGAGGACCCGGCTTCGGTGACGTACGTCCGGATGAAGCGGGCCCGTTGCGCGAAGGCAGGCATCGAGTCCCGGCTTGTCAGCCTGCCGGCCACCACTACAACCGCTGAGCTGGTGGAGACCCTTCAGTCGCTCTCGAGGGACGCCGCAGTACACGGCATCTTGCTTCAGCACCCCGTAGGCCCTCACATCGATGAGCGGGCGGCATTCGAGGCCATCGCGCCGGAGAAGGACGTCGACGGGGTCACGATGAGCTCCTTCGGGGCGATGAGCTTCGGACTGCCTGGTTTCGCATCGTGCACCCCGGGCGGGATCATGCGGCTCCTGGACGAGTATCACGTCGATCTTGCAGGTCAGCATGCCGTTGTCGTGGGCCGAAGCGCGATTCTCGGCAAGCCCGTCGGAATGCTCTTGCTCGCCCGGGACGCCACGGTCACCTACTGCCACTCCCGAACGGCCGATCTGGCCGCGGCCGTGCGGGAAGCGGACGTTGTGGTGGCAGCCGTGGGACGACCTCGGCTCATTCGCGGCGAGGACGTCAAGCCGGGGGCCGTCGTGATCGACGCCGGATACAACCCCGGCAACGTCGGCGACGTCGACTTCGACTCCGCCCGCACTCGTGCTCGCTTGATCACGCCGGTTCCCGGTGGGGTCGGGCCCATGACCATCGCCGTTCTGCTGGCTCAGACGGTCGACGCGGCATCCATCCAGCTCGGGCCGGCCGGCCACTGAGTGAGGACGCCGTCGAGTTCGGCGTGGACGACAAACCACCAACCTGCTGGCCCGACCCTTTGTGGTCCAGCCGGCGCGGGGGCCTTTGCGGGTGAACCGCCGGGTGGTTTTGTACGGGGGAGAACTCAGAGACTGTCGGCGACGGCTGAAAAGAGACATCGCGCTCCGGCGAAACCGGGCGTTCCCCGCTCTGAGCAACAAGTGGTGTCAGCTCCCGGTTCCGGCACAGATCTTGGCGAGTCGTCGCGGAGAGTGGCGGTGTGTTCGATGGGAGGGAAGGTACACGAGCTCCAGCCACGTCAGCGTTCACGCATTCTGGTCCACCACCAGCCGAACGTCGCCAACTCGATGTAGTTGGGTTCAGGCGAAGCGCGGCGCTCGAATTCCTCATTCGATGCGCGTGATCAGTCGGCCCAGGTCCCGCTTGGCTCCCAGAGGAAGGCGCCGCATCGCCCACTTCAGGCCGTCACGGGCATCGTCGATCCCGGGCGAGCAGCACACGGAGGCATCCAGGTATCGGCCAGGCTGCTCGAAAGCCCACTCGATACAAGAAAGCGCGTTAGCGTGGTCTGTCCCGGAGAAGGGGGCTGACGGGCCAAGGCCCGGGCGGGCATGGCGCTGAGGTTCTCCTGCCCATACGCCCAGGGAGGAGCAGCTGTGAGTCGCCCGTCCGTCGAGCTCGTCCGCGCGCAGGCCGCGCAGTACCGCGAACGCGTCGCGGACTCCTGCGCCACCGCGCTGAACGGGGAGGAGACGGCCCGCGTAGGCAAGGAGGCGGCCCGGGCCGCAGCCCGCCGGGCCATCCATCATGCGGTCACCGCCACATGGGAGCCGATCACCCTGCTGGGGCCGCTCCTTCTGACCGCCGTGCTCCCCTGGTTCATCCGCTGGGCGACGCCCTCCGCGACGGTCTGGATGCCCTTTCCCTTCTCCTGGCTCACCCACGTCATCGACTCGCACGACGCCCCCATATCCCACACCGCGCTGTTCTGGACCGGCTGCGCCCTCGTTCTCGTGGTGGCGGCCATGCTGGTGCTCACCGGAATGCTGTACGAACGGCCGCCCGGCGCGCTGCGCGCCGGGCGGCTGGCCTTGGTCCACGCCCTCGCCCTCGGCATCGTCACCGCCTCGCTGCTCCTCTTCGCCGTCTCGGGAGGTGTCCACGGTGGGCAGTGGCCCACCGCCCGCGAGGCTCTGGTGAGAACGGCTGCGGAACTCGCCTACATTGCGCTACTCATGCTGGTGATTGCCCTGTTCTTGGTGTCCGTCATGGCGGTGGCCTCGGCCCTGCTCAACTGGGTGCTCCGCCCCGTCCTGCGCCCCTATGACCTCCTGCTCCTCGCCCTGGTCGACGCCTGCGCCGTGACGCACGCCCACCGCGGCACCTGGTTCCTACGGCGCTCACGGACGGTGGTGGAGCGCGCCTTGCAGAACGCCGCCCGCAAGGCGGAGTCCGCCGTGTCCGCCCGGCCGTTTCCCGGCGGGCGCGGGCCCGCGCGGGCCGACGCGCTGCGACTGGCCGCCGTCATCCGGCGGCACCGGACCCCCATAGCCCGGGCCAGCGGTCCAGCTTCCTTCGACCGTGTCACCCAGTCCCTCTGGTCCGGGGCGCTCGCTCTGATCGACGACGACTGGGAGGCCCTGACCGCCGCCGCTCCGGCGGTGACCGTCCTCTCTCGGCTGCGCAGGGTCGCGGCCGCGGTGTGGTCTCCGGCCGTCCTTCTCGCCGCGGCCGTCGCGCTGCCGTGGATCCCGGCGGTCGCACAGGCGCCCGCCGTGGCGGACGGGGTGCGGGTCACCCTCGTCATCACGGCCGTGCTCGGCCTTGTCCTGCCCCGTGAGTCCTCCGCGAAGGCCTCGATCCTCGACACCCTCGGCAAGGCCCTGCCCTTCCTCCCCGAGAAGTAGGCCCTGTTCTCGTACAGCTACGGCGGACGGACATTTGACATCCTCCCCGGCCTAAAGACCGAGGATTCCCGCCTGCTCCCACCCGACGGGCGAGGGCTTCGGGCGGGTTCCTGCTTCGCCGCGCTGTGCGGACACGGGTGCCCGTCTTACCTGCGCTCCACAGGCTGTCACCGCCAGTCCGGCGGCCTTGGCGACGTTGACCGCCGCGTTGGCGTCCCGGTCGAGGACGGTCCCGCATGCCGAGCACGTCCATACGCGGACGTTCAGCGGCTTGGGTCCGTCCTTGACGCCGCATGCGGAGCACACCTGTGAGGTCGGCTCGAACCGGCCGATCTTCACGAAGGTGCGCCCGTACCGGGCGGCCTTGTACTCCAGCATGCTCACGAACGCGGACCATCCGGCGTCGTGGACGGACTTGGCCAGGCGCGTGCGGGCGAGGCCCTTCACCGCCAGGTCCTCGACGGCAACCGCTTGGTTCTCGCGGATGACCCTCGTCGAGAGCTGGTGGTGGAACTCGCGTCGCGCGTCGGCGACCCGCGCGTGCGCGCGGGCAACCTTCACCCTGGACTGGGCCCGGTTGCTGGAGCCCTTCTGCTTGCGGGACAGGTCCCGCTGCGCCTTCTTCAGGCGTTTCTCGGCCCGGCGCAGGAAGCGCGGGCTGTCGATCTTCCGGCCGTCGGAGAGGACCGCGAAGTGTCCGAGCCCGAGGTCGATGCCCACCTCGGGCGTCGTGTGCGGCAGCACCTCGGAGGCGTCCGTCTCCACGACGAAGCTCGCGAAGTACCGGCCCGCACTGTCCTTGACCACCGTCACCGTGGACGGTGTCGACGGCAGCGCCCTCGACCACTTGACCTTCAGGTCGCCGGTCTTCGGCAGGCGCAGCTTCCCGCCCGGCGTGATGGACCAGCGGGCATTCGCGGTGAAGCGGACGGCCTGCCGGGTGTCCCGCTTCGATTTGTACTGGGGTGCGCCCATGCGGAGGCGCTTGCCTTTCAGGCCGTCAAAGTAGTTCCGGTAGGCGGTGTCCAGGTCGCGCAGGGACTGCTGCAGGACGACGGCGGAGACCTCGCCGAGCCACGCCCGTTGCGGGGTGTTCTTCGCCTCGGTGATGAGCTGCTTCGACAGGTCCCCGGTCTTCGGGAACGGCAGCCCCTCGATGCGGGCGGTCTCCCGAGCGCGGAGCGCGTCGTTGTAGACCACCCGCGCGCACCCGAACGCCCTGGCCAACGCCATGCGCTGACTGGCACTCGGGTACAGGCGGAAGCTGTACCGAAGCTGCACACGGATCATGCTACACAGTTGGTTTATGGGTATCGATGAGAACGTTCGCACTGGCCGCCACTGCGTCTTTCGCATGCATGTCCACTTGGTTTTCGTGACGAAATACCGGCACTCTGTCTTCGCCGCCCGGCACCTGACGCGCTGCGAGGAGATCATGCGGGCCGTGTGCAAGGACTTCGAGACGGAGCTGGTCGAGTTCAACGGCGAGGCCAACCATGTCCACCTGCTCGTGAACTTCCCGCCGAAGGTCGCCGTGTCCAGACTGGTGAACTCCCTCAAAGGCGTGTCCTCGCGCAGACTCCGCCAGGAGTTCCCCGACCTCGTCCGCCACTACTGGCGGGCACAGCGCCTCTGGTCCGGCTCGTACTTCGCCGGCTCAGTCGGCGGCGCGCCTCTCAGCATTGTGAAGCAGTACATCGAGCAGCAGAACCGGCCGCTCCGACCCGGGCTGAAGTGAACAGTGCGGATCCATGCACACAGCCAAGGTCAGAGCAGGTCTCAGATTCGCTTCACCACCGGGCCGAAGCCCGTTGCACTGCGAATAAACCCGGTAGCAGCACATTCGGTCCTGCCGGGCCCGGGGCGGCTGCCACCCAGCCGCCCCGAGCCCGCAAGCTGATCCCCAGGCCCAAGGCATTCCTCTGAATCTGTCTCGCCCGCACGGAAATACCCCAGGGGGGTATGCAGTTGAGGACGGTGACACGATCCGGCAAAGGGGAGGCCGACGATGGACCACACCGCACACCATCAGCACCATGACCATGACCACCACAACGACCACGACCACGACCACCATGGTTCCGGCACGTCCTGGCGCACCGCCGCTCAGGCGACGCTGCACTGCCTGACGGGCTGTGCCATCGGTGAAGTCCTCGGCATGGTCATCGGTACCGCCGCCAGCCTGCACAACGCGACCACGGTCGTCCTGTCCATCGCTCTCGCCTTCGTCTTCGGTTACGCGCTGACGATGCGTGGTGTGCTGCGTGCCGGGCTGCCGGTCCGCCAGGCGCTGAAGGTCGCGCTGGCCGCGGACACCGTGTCCATCGCCGTCATGGAAGTCATCGACAACACGGTCGTCGTGACCGTGCCCGGCGCGATGGACGCAGGCCTGGACCAGTTCCTCTTCTGGGCCGCGCTCGCACTCTCCCTGGCTCTGGCCTTCGCGCTCACCACGCCGGTCAACCGGTGGATGATCGGCCGTGGAAAGGGGCATGCCGTGGTGCACGCCTTCCACTGACGAGGCGGTCTCCCGCCCGACCCGGACCTCGCGTTCCGGGTCGGGCGCCGACGGCTGCGCAGGCAGCGCGGTCCATCGCCGTCACGCACAGCGTTCAACCCGTGGCGCCGGCCTGCTCCCGATGTTTCCCGCGGTGCCGGAACACGATGCCGCGGCGCAGCGCGGACCGCCCGAGCAGCAGGTGGCCGCCCAGGAACACCAGCTTCACCAGGACGAGGACCAGCACGGCGTCGACAGCCCGGTCCGTCCACTTCGCGTCGGCCGGCACCGCGCCGCCGATCCCCAGGTGCACCGCGACGACCACTGCCCCGCCTGCCGCCAGGCCGAGGACGGCTCCTCGCCTGCGGCGGCCCGCGCCCGCGCGGTCAGTGTCGCTCTCCGCCTGCGAACGGGTATCGGGCACGTCTCGCCGCCAGCGCACCTGCAGTCCGTCGCGCCGGCCGATCTTCTCGATCCGCGCGGCGATCGCGTCCTGGAGGCGCCGCAGCACCCCCTCGTCGTCGGCGGCGACGCGCAGCGTGAGCGAGTCCGCGGCGGCGTCCAGGCGCCACAGGCCCTCGGCGAAGCGGACGGTGCCGTGGGTGTCGGTGAACTCGACGTGCCGCACCTCGGGCTGCGCCCCGCCCTCACCGTGAGCGCCGGGCGGACGGTGGCCCGTGCGGGGCATCCGGCGCAGATGACGGCAGAGCTGGACGAGGTAGCGGCTCGCGCGGTCGGTCACGAGGCGGGCTTCCGCGGTCGGCATGACCGCTCCTTTCTCAGGCACGGGCCCCGTGTCACAGGCGGGTCGGGCCGGCGCGCCGGCCTCGGAGCCTGTCGGCCGGAGCAGGCAGGGAACTGTCGACCGTCACGGGGGCGATGACATGGATCGCCCTCCCCCAGATCGACTCCTTCAGATTTATCGATACACTTTGTCTCTGTCAAGGCAGAGTGTCACGGCCTCGTCGCTGTGTATCCTCGAGCTATGCCGAAGCTGTGGGACGAGACGATGGACGCGCATCGCCGCGCCGTGCAGGACGCCGTCATGGAGACGACCGTCGCGCTCGTGGGTGAGCACGGTCTGGCGTCGGTGACGATGTCGCAGATCGCGAAGGAGGCCGGGATCGGGCGGGCGACGCTGTACAAGTACTTCCCGGACGTCCAGTCGATCCTGATCGCCTGGCACAAGCGTCACGTCGCGGACCACCTGGGCCGGCTCTCCGAGGCCCGGGACCATGCGGGCGGGCCCGTGGCCCGGCTCGAAGCGGTGCTGCGCGGGTACGCCCACATCACGTACATGCGGCGCCAGGAGGGAGAGGTCGCCGCTTTCGTCCACCGGGACCAGCACGTCATCGAAGCCCAGCGGCAGCTGCACGATCTGGTGCGCGAGGTCATCGCCGGAGCCGGCAAGGCGGGCGCGGTCCGCGACGACGTCTCCCCGGGCGAGCTGGCCGACTACTGCCTGCACGCGCTGTCCGCCGCCGGTGGGCTGTCATCGGAGGCAGCCGTGCACCGTCTCGTCGACGTGACCCTCTCCGGGCTCCGGTCGTCGCACGGAGAAGGCCGGACCACAAGCCATCACTGACGGCCGGCCGACCTTTGGACGGCACTCCCGGACCTGGACTGTGCCGCGTGTCCGGCCTTCGATCTCGTACAGGCGGGCCGGGTGATCGGCCTTGTGGCGAGCGTCATCGATGATCGCCTCCCTCGTCCGTGACCACGTCGTCGTCGCTCCGAGAAGCCGCGCGGCGCTCGGGGCCTGCCGGGGCGGTCGTGCCGCCGGCAGCCGGGGCTCGGTCGGCGGCGGACTCGACACGGGGCTGGACGCGGGCGGGCCGGATGTCGGGCAGCGGCTGGGTGCGCCAGCGGCGCAGCCGGGAGGAGTTGGTGACGACCGACAGTGAGCTGAGCGCCATGGCGACCGCGGCGATGATCGGGCTGAGCCGGATGCCCCACAGCGGATACAGGGCGCCGGCGGCGAGGGGGATGCCGACGGCGTTGTAGATCAGGGCGAAGAACAGGTTCTGCCGGATGTTGCGCATCGTGGCCCTCGAGAGCCGGATCGCGGTGACGACCCCGCCGAGCGAGCCGGAGATCAGGGTGATGTCGGCGGCTTCGATGGCGACGTCGGTGCCGGTGCCGATGGCCAGGCCGACGTCGGCGGCGGCCAGGGCGGGGGCGTCGTTGATGCCGTCGCCGACCATGCCGACGGTCCGGCCTTCGCTCTGCAACCGGCGGATCTCGTCGGCCTTGTGCTCGGGCAGCACCTCGGCCAGGACCCGTCCGATGCCGACCTGGGCGGCGATCGCGGCGGCGGTGCGGGCGTTGTCACCGGTGAGCATGACGACGTCGACATCCATCTGCCGCAGGGCTGCGACGGCGGCCGCGGAGTCCCCTTTGACCGTGTCGGCCACGGCGAGCACACCGGCGGGCTGTCGGTCCACGGCGGCGAGGACGGGAGTCTTGCCCTGGGCCGAGAGGCCGGCGGCGACGGGGGCCAGGGCGGTGGTGGCGATGCCGACGTCGGCGAGCAGCCGGGGTGTGCCGACCAGGACGGCGTGCCCGGCAACGGTGGCCTGGACGCCCTTGCCGGTGACCGAGTCGAAGCCGGTCGTCACGGAGGGGCTGAGACCGCGGTCGCGGACGCCGGTGACGATGGCCTGCGCGAGCGGGTGTTCGCTGTCGGCCTCGGCTCCGGCGACCAGCTCCAGCAGTGCCGTCTCGTCGAATCCGCCGACCGGGTGGACGTCGGTCAGGACGGGCCTGCCCGCGGTCACGGTGCCGGTCTTGTCCAGCACGACGGTGTCCAGCTCGTGCGCCGTCTCCAGGGCTTCGGCCGAGCGGATCAGGATGCCGGCCTGGGCGCCCTTGCCGGTGCCGACCATCACCGACAGCGGGGTGGCCAGGCCCAGGGCGCACGGGCAGGCGATGATCAGCACGGCGACCGCGGAGACGAGTGCCAGGGTCAGCGCGGGTGAGGGGCCCAGGGTGAACCAGACGGCGAAGGTGCCGATCGCGACCGCGATCACTGCGGGTACGAAGTACGCGGACACCGCGTCGGCGAGCCGCTGGACGGGGGCCTTGGAGGCCTGGGCCTGCTGCACCAGGCCGATGATCTGGGCGAGCACGGTGTCGGCGCCGACCTTGGCGGCGCGCACCCGCAGGGACCCGGTGCCGTTGACGGTGGCGCCGATGACCGTGTCCCCGGTGCGCTTGGTGACAGGCATCGGCTCGCCGGTGACCATGGACTCGTCGACCGCGGACGAGCCGGACAGGACCGCGGCGTCCACCGGGATCTTCTCGCCCGGCCGGATGACCAGCTCGTCTCCGACCACGACGTCCTCGACGGGCACCTCGCTCTCGGATCCGTCCCGCACGACGCGTGCGGTGCGGGCCTGCAGGCCCAGCAGGGCGCGGATGGCCTCACCCGTGCCGGCCTTCGCCCTGGCCTCCAGCAGCCGCCCGAGCAGGATCAGGGTCAGGACGACACCGACGGCCTCGAAATAGACCTCCCGCACTTCCTGGGGCAGCAGCCCCGGAGCGAGGGTGACCAGGAGGCTGTAGGCGTAGGCCGCCGACGTGCCGAGGGTGATCAGAGAGTTCATGTCGGCGGCCCGGTGGCGCAGGGTCAGCCAGCCCGTCACGTGGATCGGCCACCCGGTGTAGAACATCACCGGCGTGATCAGCGCCAGTTGCACCCCGTGGTCGAGCAGCCGGCCGGGCACCCATGTGGCGCCGAACAGTTCGTACGCCATCATCGCGAACAGCACCGGAGCGGTGAGCACGGCGCCCACCGCCACCCTTCGGGTGAGGTCTGTGATCTCCGCCTGCCGCTCGGCGGCGTCCGCCGCCTCCGTCCGGACCGCCGTGCGCTCCTCACCTGCCGACGGGCCGCCCGTGGCAGCGGGAGGAGCCGGTGGGGGTGCGGAAGTGGCGGCATGCACGTCCGGTGCGGGCGCTGTCGGGCCGTCCGCGGGTTCGACCAGCAGCGTGCCGTGGATCATGTTCATCCCGCAGGCGAAACCGAAGGAGCCCGGCCGGTCCGGGTTCAGCCGCACGGTGGTACGGGTGTGGGCGGGCAGACCCGCACCGACCTGCAAGTCGGGGAAGACCACGCGGGAGGTGCATTCGCCGGCTTCCTGCCGGTCGAAGACCAGTTCCACGGGCAGGCCCTGCCGGACCTTGATCAGGTCGGGGCTGTAGCCGCCCCGAACCGTCACGTCCACTCGCTGCACCCCGCCTTCCAGGCGGGCGGCACCGGCACGGCGCGGACCGAAGAAGTACCGGCCCATCGCGCCGATCAGCACGGCCGCGACCAGGACGACGGTGATGTCGAGAGTGCCCATGGGCAGCTCGCCTCCCTTGCCGGGTCCCCTCTCCAGCCTGCGCCCGATCCGCCCCGGGTGAGTGTCGACCGATCCACTGCGGCGCAGACCGGGACCCGCAGCGCACGGCGGTGGCAGGGTTCCGAACCGCGCTCCACGACCCATGGACCGAGGCGGCCGCCGGGGCCGTCCTCAGAGGGTTGCGGACACCCCGGCCGCGGCCCCTGCGGGGGTGTCACGCAGGCCGAGGCGCAGGTGCTCGACGTGGTAGAGGGCCTGGTCCTCGCGGCAGCCGCGGAACACCCGAGCGAGCACCCGCTGGCCCGCGCCGTCGTGGACGCGGCACGCGAACGCGGGCTCACGCTGCCGGTGGCAGAGCACTTCGACTCCACGCCCGGCGTCGGCGTGAGCGCCACCGTGGACGAGCAGGCCGTCGCCGTCGGCGCCCCGGCCCGGCTGCTGGACGGCACGACCGACGCACACTCCGCCCGTGCGGGCGTGCTTGCCGCCGAACTGGAAGCGGACGGCGGGACCGCCGTCCTGGTCACCGTGGACGGCGTGCCGGTGGGCGTGCTCGGCATCGCCGACCGGCTGCGCCCCGACGCCGCCGGCACCGTCACCGCGCTGACGTTCCTCACCGGTGCGGCGCCCGTGCTGCTGACCGGTGACAATCCACGCGCCGCGGCCCGTCTCGCGCCGACGTCGGCATCGACGACGTGCGCGCCGGATTGCTGCCCCAGCACAAGGTGGCCGCCGTGCGGGAACTGGAAGAAGCCGGCCGCAGGGTCCTCGTGGTCGGGGACGGCGTCAACGACGCCCCGGCCCTCGCGGCCGCCCACACCGGCATCGCCATGGGCCGGGCGGGCTCGGACCTCGCCCTGGAGACCGCCGACGCGGTCGTCGTCCGCGACGAACTCGCCACCGTCCCCGCGGTGATCTCCTTGTCCCGCCGGGCCCGCCGGCTCGTGGTCCAGAACCTGGTCGTCGCCGGCGCCTTCATCACGGGCCTGGTGCTCTGGGACCTCGTCGGCCACCTGCCGCTGCCGCTGGGCGTCGCGGGCCACGAAGGCTCGACCGTCATCGTCGGCCTCAACGGCCTGCGGCTGCTGCGCGCGGCGGCCTGGCAGCGGGTCGCCCGATGAGCCGCCGCAAGACCCCGGCCGCCCCGGTGGCACCCCGGTGCACGGTGACCGTGTGCCGAGGCTGCTGCTGCGGCACGGCCAAGGCGCCGGGCGTCGACCACAAGGCCCAGCTCGCCGCGCTGAAGGACGAACTGGGCCCAGTCGCCCGGATCCGTACGGTGAACTGCCTCGACGCCTGCGAACAGGCCAACGTCATCGTCGTCCAGCCGTCCCCGGCCGGCCGGGCAGCAGGCGGGCGCCCCGTCTGGCTCGGCCTGGTCGACGACCGCGACGCCACGGACGACATCGTGGCCCGGGTACGCGCCGGAGGACCGGGGTCGGCCCCCGCGCCGGAAATCCTCGACCTGTACGAGTTCAGCCCCTCGCGCCGTATACGGCAGGGCCTGGAGGACTGACGGTACCGATCACGGGAACCGGCGCCGGGCGCGGTGTCGGGGCCGCGCCGCGCAATGCGAGCCGCATCTCGAAGTGCTCCGGAGCGGGACCGCACAGCATTTTGGTACGGCGCACCAATTTGGATCGCCGTACCAAATATGGCACCCTCGAGGTATGACGACGCGAGCGGGCCGGCCACAGCGGCGCAACCAGGTGCTCTCCCGGGAGCAGATCATCGACACCGCGGTCGGGATGCTCGATGCGGGCGGCGAGAGCGCGCTGACCGTCCGGGCGCTGACCGAGCGGCTGTCCACCGGTTCCGGGGCGATCTACTACCACGTCGGCACCCGTGACGAACTGCTGGACACGGCGACGGAAACCGTGATCGGCGCGGCGCTGGCGACCCACCCCGCCGGGGCCGCGGCCACGCCCGGGGACGAGATCCGTGCGGTCGCGCTGGCACTGTTCGACGCGATCGCCGCACACCGGTGGCTCGCCACGCGGCTGACCCTGCAGATCGTCCGGAATCCGGTCGGCCCGGTGACGGTCGGGATCTTCGAGCGGATCGGCGGGCAGATGGACGCCCTGGGCGTGCCGCGGGCCTCGTGGTTCGACGCGGCCTCGACGCTCGTGCACTACATCCTCGGAGCCGTCAGCCAGCACGCCCGCATCGAGGGGGACACCTCCGGCATCGACCCCGCCGAGGATCGCGAGGAGTTCTTCGACGCGGCGTCGGCGGCATGGCGGGAGCTCGACCCGCAGGCCTACCCGTTCATGCACGCCGTCGTCGGCCGGATGAGAGAGCACGACGACCGCGAGCAGTTCCTCACCGGCATCGCCGTCATCCTCGACGGCCTCGCCCGTCTGCGCTGACCTGGCCGGTCCGGCCGGCTGACCTTGTCGTTCGCTTCCCGGAGGGACACCTCTCATGCATGACGTCGTGATCGCGGGCGGCGGCCCGGTCGGTCTGTTCCTGGCCGGCGAGCTGGCCCTGTCCGGCTGCTCGGTCGTGGTCCTCGAACGGGACCCGGAACCCGACTCGCTGCTGAAGGCGCTCCCGCTCGGGCTGCGGGGTCTGAACGCCGGATCGGCCGAGACGTTGTACCGCCGCGGCCTCTTGGAGGCGATGACGCGGGCTTCCGGAGTCGACCCGCAGAGGGTGGGCGCGGACCCGGAAGCGGTCGCGGCGCCCGCCCCTCGTGAGCTGAGCCATTTCGCGGGCATGACGCTCGCCGCGGCCGACATCGACACAGCCGCCCTCCCGCCCCGGCTGCCCGGCCCGGCGATGGAGGGGTTCATGACGAGCCTGGAAGCGGCCGGATCGGTCCTGTGCGAGCGGGCCACCGAGCTCGGAGTCGAGATCATCCGCAATGCCCCGGTCACAGCCGTCGCGCAGGATGCCGGATCGGTCCTCGTCACGGCGGGCGGCCAGGAGTACCGGGGGCGCTGGCTGGTGGGCTGCGACGGCGGGCGCAGCGCCGTACGCCGACTCGCCGGCTTCGAATTCGTGGGCACCGAGCCGCTGTTCACCGGCTACGTCGCCGAGGTCGCCTTCGCCGAACCCGATCGGCTGCCGCTCGGGTTCAACCTGACCCCGAACGGCATGTATCTGCGTACGCCCTTCGCGGGCCACCTGGGCATGATGGACTTCGACGGCGCCGCCTTCGACCGCTCCCGGCCGTTGACCCGCGAACACCTCCAGACGGTCCTGCGCCGCATCAGCGACACCGACGTGACGCTCACCGAGGTCCATCTCGCCTCCAGCTTCACCGACCGCGCGATGCAGACGACGACGTACCGAAAGCGTCGGGTGCTCCTCGCCGGCGACGCGGCACACATCCACTCGCCCCTGGGCGGCCAGGGCCTCAACCTCGGCATCGGCGACGCCGTCAACCTCGGCTGGAAACTCGCCGCCACCGTACGTGGCTGGGCACCCGAGGGCCTGCTCGACACCTACACCACCGAACGCCACCCCGTCGGGGCCGCCGTGCTCGACCGGTCCCGCGCCCAGGTCGCCACGATGAAGCCGGGCCCCAACGCCCCCGCACTGCGCCGGCTCGTCCACGACCTAATGCGCACCACCGACGGAACGACCCACGTGTACCGGCAGACGTCGGGGCTGTTCCACCGCTACGACCTGGGCAGCGAACGGCCCTTCATCGGCTGCAGCCCCCGGACTTCCGCTTCGAGGACGGCACCCGGCTCGGCGAACTGCTGCGCCAAGGACAGGCGGTGGTGCTCGACTTCAGCACCGACAGGGCGCTGCGGGCCGCGGCCAAGGGGTGGGCAGGCCGGATCCACGTTCCCCGGCCGGCCCGTCGGGGTGGACGACATCATCGCCGCGCACCTCCAACTGGCGGCACGCGCCCGCGCACACGGCGTGAAGGTCCACGCCGCGACCATCGCCCCCTACGGCAGCTCGGAAATGTACTCGCCCGAAGGCGACCAGGCACGCGAGCAGGTCAACGCGTGGATCCGCACAAGCAACGCCTTCGACGGCATACTCGACTTCGACGCCGTCTGGCGCGACCCCGCCGACCCCACCCACATCCGCGCCGACCTGCACATGGGTGACCACCTCCACGGCAACGACGCAGGCTACGCCGCCCTCGCGGAATCCATCGGCCTCTCCCTCTTCGACTGATCCTCGATCGGCTTCCCTCAGGGCCGGTAGGCGGTTGTCGCGATCTCGACGAAAGATCGGATCAACGGGTTGGTGTCCCCCTCGTTCCACACCGCCACCACCCGGCTCGGCGGCATGCCGATCAGCGGCACCACGGCCAGTTCCGCGGGCAGGTCGTGTCCGAGCGGGGCCAGGCCGACCGTGCCGTTCCACAGCACGGCCTGCAGGCATTCCTGGACGGCGCGCACCACCGGTCCCTCGCGCGGCCTGCCACCGTTCCAGTACGACTGCCAGATGGGATCGGTGTCCTGCGGGAACCGGAACCAGCGGCGGTCGTCCAACTCGGCCGGCCGCAGCCCGTCGCGGCGGGCCAGCGGATCGTCGGCACGCAGGACCACGCCGACCGGATCGGCCCGCAGTTCACGCACCGTCAGGGCGGTCTCGTCGAACGGCGCCCGGGTCAGCGCGACGTCGACCAGCCCGGCGCGCAGCCCGCAGGTCGGGTCGGTCAGATCGGCGTCGCGGATACGGATGTCGATGCCGGGGCGGCTACGGCGGTAGGCGGCGGCGAGCCTGGACACTCCCGGGTCGGTGCCGTCGCCCAGGATGCCGATGGTGAGGGTCGCGACGCCGGCCGCCGCGCCGACGCGTGCCCGGACGCGGTCGGCGTGGTCGAGCAGGCCCCGCGCCTCCTCGAGCAGCACCGAGCCCACCGCGGTGAGCGTGACCCCCGTGGGCGAGCGGGTGAACAGCAGGGCCCCGACGTCGGCCTCCAACCGCTTGATCGCCCGGCTCAGCGGCGGCTGACTCATGTGCAGTCGGGTGGCGGCCCGGCCGAAGTGGAGTTCCTCGGCGACCGCCACGAAGTAGCGCAAGGTCCGCAGCTCCACGCTGCAACGATACCCACGAGGTATCGGCGCC
Source organism: Streptomyces sp. NPDC001443 (assembly GCF_053597355.1). Classification (NCBI taxonomy): domain Bacteria; kingdom Bacillati; phylum Actinomycetota; class Actinomycetes; order Kitasatosporales; family Streptomycetaceae; genus Streptomyces; species Streptomyces sp. NPDC001443. The sequence goes on along the minus strand of NZ_JBSFIA010000016.1, from coordinate 113,751 downwards.
GCAGGACAGGTCTTGGACACCGGCAGGTCGCCGGCGGTGCACTTGTGAGCATGACCGAAGAAGCGAGGTCCAGCGAGCCGCAGACCCTCCCCGCCGCATCGGTGGTGGGTCCCGGCGACGGCGAGACGATCGTTCTGGGCACCACGCGCATGCGCGTTCTGGAGGACGGCAGCCACACCGGGCACCGTCTCGCGATCGCCGAGTCCGTCCTCGCCCCGCACACCCAGGGGCCGCCGCAGCATCGCCACGCCCGACATGACGAGGGCTTCTACATCCTCTCCGGCACCGTACGGTTCACCGTCGGGGACAAGGACTACGACGCCGCCACGGGCACACTCGTGACGGTTCCGCCCGGCACGCCGCACACCTTCGCCAACGCCACCGACCAGCCCGCCGTCATGCTCAGCACCTTCACGCCCGACCTGTACGTCCAGTACTTCCGAGACCTCCAGGAGGTCCTCACCGACGGCCGACCGCTGACGCCCCAGGCCAACATCGACGCGATGAGCCGCTACGCGACCGAGCCCGCGCCTCCTGCCGGCGAGCAGGGTCCACGCCATGACCTGCGGCCGGCGCATGATCGTTAGTCTTCCCACACCGGTGATCAGCGGTGGCCGCGGCCTTCCCGCGGCCGACCCACGAGCGGGACCAAGGTCAAGGCCTATGGCTGGAGGCCGAGCTGGTACCAAGTGCCTGACTTGCCGCCGAGAGCGGCCGGGTCGGCCGGGCCAACCGGGGTGAACCCCGCCTTGGTCAGGACTTTCCGGGACGCGGCGTTGTCGTCGGAGGTGGCCGCCCGCAGCGTGCGCAGCCCGTGCCGCGCCGCCGCGATCCGGCACAGCTCCCGGACGGTCGCGGTCGCCACACCGCGGCCGGCGGCCCGCTCGGCGACCCGATAGCCGAGTCTGGCGGTGCCGTTCTCCAAGTCGTACAGGTTGAACCGGCCCAGAACCGAGCCGTCATCGGCGACGAGCACGTAGAAGGCGCAGATGTCGGCCTCCTGCTCGGCCAGCGAGGCGTCGTACCGGTCGGGGAACTGGTCGAAGAACTCGTCGCCGCGGTCGGAGATCGAGGCGGCGAAGTAGGTGCGGTTCGCCAGCTCGAAGGCGAGGACCGCCGAGGCGTGGTCGGCGCGCAGCCGCTTCAGCTCGGGCATCGCCCGACCCTACCCGGATCGTGCGCTGCGGCCACCTGGGTTTCCCTCAGTGGCGGACGGGCCAGGACCAGGGCACACGACGATCTACGGCTGGAGTATCTCGCCGCCGCCGACCTCGGGCGGATCACCCGGGCCGTGAAGCGCGGAGTCGAGCAGATCCCATAGCGCCTCCCGACTTGGTCGACGCCTGCCTCGCCGCCGAACTCCCGTACGACTGGGCGATATTCTGCCGCCATGTGCATCTCGACAGGTGAGGCCGCGTTCTCCGGCACGATCGTGTATTGCGGAAGGCAGCACCACCCGGTGCATGGTCTGATCCACGTCCTGGGCTACCAGAACACTGCCGTCAATCTGGCGGACGGACCGAACGCCATGCTGTTGCACCTGCCCACCAGGCAGCTCACCCCCAGCCACTTTCTCTCCGCTGGGCGCACCGGCGACGTCCTGCGCCGCATGGTCGCCGCTGTCGAACCCGTCGCCGTCGGAGCCGACGACATCGCGTGGATGAGCGCGGAACCGCAGGTCCAGATCTTCGACCATGACGTCTACACGGTGCTCCTTGCCACCGACCCCACCGCTGTCCCCACGGCGCTGCGGCAGGTGCCGTTGCACCGCCGACCGGACCTCGACCCGGACCTCCTGCGCTTCTACGCCGACCACTTTCCTGACCACACCATCGCCGTGTGCTGCTTCGACAACGCCGACGCCCGGCACGCCAAGCCGCTGCTGCTGTGGTACTCGCCCCTGGACCCCGACCAGTTGACCGTGCCGGCCCTGGACAGCCACACCGGAGCGGCACCGGACCTCGACGCCACCGTGCCCGTGGACCACTGGGTCCTGCTCTCCACCGACCAAGCCCCTGCCGGCTGGGGCGAACCCGTCGACTACCCCGGGAACATGCGTCACAGTCTGCGTTCCTTCCTTCCCACCGCCGTTGTGGGCCGGTACTTCGGCGAAGACCAGACCCTGCTCAACGGGGACTTCACCATCAGCCATCGGAGTCTTCTCGCCGGCGACCTCGACCGCGTCGAGCGCCTGCAGCCGGCTCGCCGCCGATAAGGCAGGACGACCGGACTGCCGTACGTCAGCCGAACCCGGCATCACGAGGTGACCTCCTCGCGTGCGCTACCCGGATCGGCGGCGGATCGCCGAGAGGAGGCGCCGCATGCCGACCACGTGCCCGCCCGTCCCGATGAGCAGCCCCCGGTAGAGGCCGCCGGCCAGACCGGGGAAGGCGGCCCGGCTTTCGGCCCGTAGCCGCGATCGCCCCGGGCCGAGGCGATCGATGCGGAAGATCAGGGCGTAGGACGAAAAACGATGGCGTCCCTGAAGGACCAGCTCTCGTCCCGGGTCCGCGGCGACCACTCGCCAACCGGGGAACGTCGAGCCTTCGGCGAGAGGACGCGGCCCGGACACCGAGCGGTCGACGCATCCGACCAGTCTCGTGTACGTGGCCCATCCGGGGCGCGAGAAGGACCGGTCCAATGCCGCGGCCAGTACGTGCCAGACTTCGTCGGTCTCCGCGGTGATGGCCGTCGCGTGCTCATCCAGGTACGGCAACGAAGAGATCTGCATGAAAGCCTCCGTGAGATTCAAGGCCGCCGAGAACGGTGGTGGGGCCGAGGTCCACGGCCAGGGCGGCCGCCGCCAGGCAGAAGAGCACCGCCCACGGGCCCATGCGAACCCGGTGGAGCACTCCGTCGATCACCCGTCGGTGATCGCTCCACCGGCCCCCACGCGCACCACCACGAGGTGAGAACGACTGCAGCCGATCCCACTCCGCATTCGTCAGGTCACCACGTCCCATGCGGCCAGCCTGCCCCCAACTCCTCATTCACCAAGGGAAATCCGAGAAACAGCGCCCAAGTCTTCTCTCCCGGCAGCCGGTCGCAGCGCCGACCGTCCCCGCCCGCTGCGACCAGGACCTCGCCGACGGCGCAAGAAGGGCTGTCCAAGTCCTCTGGTGACAGAACTGTCACACTACGAGGCACAACTGGCTGCCGGGCCGATGGGTCTAACTGCGCATGACGACGGCACATTGCCTGATCACGGCACATTGCCTGACGACCGAGCGCGGCGATACCGCGCAACACGCGCACCTGGGGGACACGTTGAGCACGTTTGCACGCAAGGCCCGTACGTCGGTCGCCATTTCGGGGACTGCCCTGTTGCTGGCCGCCGCGGGCCTGGGCCTCGCGCCCGCCGCTTTCGCGGACGAGTCCCAGCCGCCCACGCTGGCGGTCGCCACGGCCGCGCCGGCGGAGGTCGGACTGGCCGGCCTGCCGGTCGCCTTCACCACCAAGGTCTCCAACACCGGCTCCTACGACTCCTCGTCGACACGGCTGATCTACCGGATCGACGGCGGAGCCGGCCTGCCGTCGGACGCCGTCAGCCTCCAGTACCAGCTCAGCGGCACGGAGTGGAAGACGGTGCCGCTGACGTACGCCGACGGGAAGTTCTCCGGAGAGATTCCCGAGACCTTCCCGCTCGCCGCGGGCCAGTCCCGCACCGTGCAGCTGCGCATCGGGGTGCCCATGGGCACCCCGCACGACGGCGACAGCGACGGCGGGACCCAGCAGCTGAAGCTGACCACCCTCGTCTCCCACGGCGCCTCCGGAGCGGCCTCCGGCACCGACGACGACACCATCAAGGTCGACGGCCTCGACACCGCGCTGTCCGGGGTCCCGGCGACCGTGACCGCCGGCGGCCCCGCGGTCGGTTTCGAGGCCACGGTGACCAACCCCACCGCCTCGGGGTACGAGAACGTCACCGACACGCTGATCACCGACAAGTACGCCTCCGTGCAGGTGCTGCGCTCCGGCACCTGGAAGACCCTCACGCCGGTCACCTCGGACGCCGAGGCCGACGTGTACGGATTCGACGTGATCGGCAAGGACGCCTCCCTCGCCGCGCACAGCAGCACGGTCGCCAAGGTCCGGGTGACGTACCGCAAGGACACGCCCACCGGAAAGGCCACCGTGCAGTCCTGCGTATTCGTCAACCAGGGGTCGGCACCGTTCCGCGGCACCACGTTCTGCGGAAAGAACGTGACCTTGACGGTGCTCGCGGCGGGCTCCACCGGAGGCACGCCCTCGCCGACCCCGACTGCTTCCGCCTCCGCCTCCGCCTCGCCGTCCGCCTCGGCCCAGACTCCGTCCGCGACCTCGGGCACCTCCGGGGCGGGCACACAGCTGGCCGAGACCGGAAGCAGCGGGACGTCCACGATCGCCGCGGCCTCCGGCGCCTTCCTGCTGGCCGGAGCCGGAGCACTGGGCGCCGTGGCCCTGCGCCGCCGCCGCACGCGGGCCTGACCCCGGACGCGGCCCAGGCACCTCCCGCCCGGCAGGACGGGAGGTGCCTCTGCTCGGCTGGAAGCGGATTCATCCCACTCCTGCCCCCGGCACCGGCGTCCCTTCCTGTGCTCCGAGGTCACACAGGAACTGCCCGTTCGAGGCCGGCACCCGAGTGGCGCAGGACCATCAACCGCTCCTCCAGGGGACATCCGGCGTGAGCATCTCGTGGGTGCATCGGCGCAGTCCGTCGATGGGGTCGACCGGGGGAATCCAGGGCACCCGCTGGAACAGCTCGCCGAGCCGGTCGGCACCGGGGTCGGCGAGGAGGGCGCGAAGTTCGTCGGGGACGGGGACGTCGACCAGGCACAGCCAGGCGAGGGCGGCGCCGACGCGCGTCCCGAGCGGCTGGGCGGCGTCCGACCACAGGGCCCGGGCCCACTCGGGAGCGTCCTCGTCCCGGTCCTCGCGCGCGAGTTGGGCGATCGCGAGGATCAGACTCACCCGGACCGCCGGATCTTCTTCCGCGGCCAGCCTGCTGTGCAGGGCGCTGGAGATGCGCGGTGTCTCGCCGTTCGCCGTCGCCATGACGAAGGCGGTGGCGGAGCGGACCTCGGGATCAGGATCGAGGAGGAAGGGGAACAGGAGGTGCAGGTCCGCGGTGACGGCGGTGCGAGCGGCCTGGATCGTCCAGTCCACCGGGCCCATCGTGCTGCCCTCCACCAGTTCAGGATCCTCGGCGACCTGGAGGAGGCCTTCGCGTGTGCCGTCCCCGTAGGCCTGGCACCGTGCGATCTCGGCAACCAGGCGAAGGGTGCTCGCGCGGAGTCCGGGGGACCCGGTGGCCGCGATCCGGAGCAGGAACGGGACGGCGAGTGCTGCCACGGCGATCGTGCTGCCCTGGTGGTGGAGACCGTCCCACAATTGGTTCAAGGCCCGGCGAGCGCCTTCGGTGTCTTCGTCGGCGAGCGTCGCGAGGAGAGGGGGGACCTCCTCGCCCGGGCCGTAGAAGTGCGGGTACCGCCGCCAAGGGATCCCGTCGTACCTGAACCCGTCCTTGGCCTCCCGCGGGATCGCACCCACGACCGTCCGCATGTCGCCGTCCGTGCCCACCCACGCTTCCGGCCACCTGGCCCAGCGGTCGTCCTCCATGGCCTGGCCTCCCGGTCCACCGACACCATCCGGACCTTGGGAGTCTAACGGCCGATGATCAGGACCACGGCCTGCATCTGCCGTACTCCGATGGAGTTCCGGGCCCTGCGGCAGGCCCGCTCGGAAGTGTCGGAGCCGTCGCACCAAGCACAGCCCGAAGCGGAATCGCCTGGCCGGTTCCCATAACGCGCGATGAGGTCGGACGGTCAGCCCCCGGCGACCAGTTGCCCGTCGATCCTGCCTTCGTCGTCCGCGCTCGCCAGCAGGTCCACGGTCACCGAGCGGTCCGTGTCGTTCCTCCAGATGACGGCAGAGCCGAACGACGGCAGCACTCCGATGACAGTGCCGAGCACCTCCTGGGTATGGCGGTTGACGGCCTGGAAGTCCCCCCGGGTCACCGTCCCTGAATCGCCGACCGAGACGGTCACCGTCTCGCCCGGAAGCGCGACGACCCTGGCGCAGAACTTGAAGGGGCCGGGCCGGACGGTACACGTGTACGGGGCGCTGTCGGCGGAGGGCGCCATCGCGCCCTGCCGTACGCCTGCGGAGACCGCAGACGCTTCCTGCGCCGAGGCCGCTCCCAGCGGAACGGCGAGCGCCACGCAGGCGATGGCACACACCCACCGGCCGCGCCGCATGCCGGGTGGGAACAGGGTTCCGCCTTGCCGGGCCGGACGGTTGTCGCTTCCTCCGGAGGTGGCGCCTTCAGCGCTCGGTATGACGGCGGTGGCCACTGATGCCGGATCGGTGGACGACTTCATCTTCTGATCACCTCGCGCACGCGCCTCGATGCCGTCGCCGTGGTGCCGTGGGACTCTTGTCCGCGGGCACAGCACGGCCGTGGGACATTCGGTGAGTCGAGCTGGTGTCGCCTGGTCGTGCCCGCGTCTGCGTCTCGACATTGCCGCAGCAAGCGGACTGCAAGCGGCCGGCGCGTCGCCGACGCCGTCACGGCGAGCATCACGCACCTTTGTACGATTTTCGTGCCGGTATGTGGCACCCGCAACCGGAGCACTTCAGAGGACGACGATGCGAGGGCCGGGTGCGGTGCTGTCCGCCGCGCCCCACCCGGTGTCCGCCCGGCGCGTATGGCGCCAGGCGGACACATCTACCGCCCGGAAACACCCTGATGGCGCCGTCAGCCCTGCCGCAGTCGCCGTTCGGCCGCCTCGGCGCCGCAGTCGCCGTTCGGCCACCTCGGCCAGGAACGCGGCACCCACCGGCAGGGCGCCGTCGCCGAAGACCGCGTGGGGCGAGTGGTCGAACGGCGCGTCCGGGGGCGCGGCGAGCGGTCGCGCCCCGATGCCGAACTGGGCGCCCGGCACGAGGGCCGCGACCCGGGCGAAGTCCTCGGAGGCCATGTTCGCCGTGGGCATGCGGACGAACGCGCCTCCGGCCCAGGGCCGCACGAAGCCGCGACCAGGCCACGTCCTCTGCGTACGCATCGCCGACGGTAGGTCAGGGCGTCACGTAAGGCTTCTCGGTGGCCGGTTTCGGAGATTTCGGCTGCGGCACGATGATGATGGGGACGGGTTTCTTGTGGGGCCATCCGTTGTTGAAGCCGTCGAATTCGACGGTGCCACTGGCGAGCTCCGCATGGCGGGCGGTGTGGAGGTTGACGAGCGCGTCGGCGACGTCTGCCGCGTTGGGGGTGGCCAGATCTCTGTCTGTTGCGACGATCTGTGTTGCGATTTCCACGGCCGCTACGGCGTCATGGTGAAGGATGGCGTATCCGGTGTCCAGCTCAGACCGGGCGAATCCGAGTGCGAGAAATGATCGGCGGAAGTCGTCGAACCCATCGGGCGTTCGGGGAGAGACAGTGGCCCAGTCGTCGGGGTCGGAGGCGGAGGCTTCGACCAAGCTGGTGTGGCTGTCGGTGAGTTTCGCCTTCATACCCACGCCTTGACCTGCCCCCCAGAGGCCGGTTGAGCCGGTGATGACCGTGATGGGGTGGCGACTGCATTTCTGATCCCGCTTGGTCAGGGCGTCGAGGAAGTCCGGCAGATCACGGCTGCGACCGGCATAGAAGACCGTGTTCGCGTTGACTTTGCAAATATTGTCAATAGCCGGAGGGAAAAGGCCAGTGAGGGCGCGATTACGCTTGATGGTTTTCCCGGTGAACGCCGCGGTGCAGAGATCCTGGCTATTCTCCTGACCCTTGCCCTGGCTCTTGCCCTGGCTCTTGAACCGTGCTTTGAAGGCTTGTTCGAAATCATGCTTCAGGGTCTGGGTGAAATTGTCTTCTTGTTTACTGTCGTAGACAAGGCAGCCCGTTGTGAGGTCGGGGCGCGTGGCGAGATAGTCCGTGATGGCTTTGGTGTAGTCCCGGTTGGACGGACTGATCTTGAAGAGTTGCGCGGCGTTGATGTCGTCCGCGGAGACCACGGCCGCGACAGCAGGGATGTGGTGCCTGGCGAGCTCGACGGCCGCCTGCTTGGTTTCCGGGATGCTGATCCCGAGGCCGGTCGCGGCGACCAGGGGGTGCTCGTCCTCGTCTTCGTCGGCCATTGCGGCGAGTTGACCGACGACGGTTTTCCCGTGAGTCTCCAGCTTCCCCATGTTGGCGAGGACGAGCTGAAAGTGGGGGACCTTCCAGTACAGGCCGGTTCCCAGCCTGCCGTGCAGGGCGGCACATTGGTTGGCGCGGCACTGGGCCGTGTAGGCGCCCTCCAGGCTCTTGACGATCTGCTTGACAGGAAGTGCGGTCGTGTCGTCGCCGGTCAAGGGCAGTACGACTGCGATTCTGACGTAGGGGATCTTGATGCCGGGGTTCTCCCACGCTGCGCGAACACGACGGTTCTCCTTGGTGATCTTGCCGACGATGGCGTCCAGCGCGGGGTCGAATGAGTAGGGATGCTCGGTCAGCACCCCGACGCATTCGCGGGAATCGCCGGCTCCCGTCCAATGCAGATCGGGATTGTCCTTCGCGCAACTGGTGTCCGCAGGCGTGGGGGGAAGCCACCGGACAAGTCCGGCAGCCACCACGGCAAGGGCGGCGAACAGGGCGGTGCGGCCGCGCCAGCCCTGCCACCAGCGAGGAACCGGATCGGGGCCGAAGTTCTCGGAGTCGGGGTCTTCTGCGACACGTGTGCGCATGCTATCGGGCTCCTGAAAGGTGGGAACAGGCCGACGGGTCCGGTCAGTGCCAATACATCCGGGCTTCGTTGATCAGCTCGCTCCTGACGAGGAGGGGGCTTTCAGCCAGGTTCCCGAGTTTGCGGGCGATGGTCTCGTTGAGCTCCGCCGACGGGCTTGATCCAGGCGGTATGGGCCGGGCAGGGAGCCTGTTGCGCGGGTCGCTCGCCATCCAGAGGCACGCCACGAGCACCGCGAGGTCCCGCCAGATCCCGGGATTGGCATAGTTGCGCGGGGCGCAGCGGTGGGCAAGGTCGAGCGCCCGTTGGGGAGCGGGGACGGCCGTGTCGACCGGTTCCCTCATGGGGGCGGCCGTGATCGCGTAGAGGTCGCGGAGCCATACGCCTACCGGGACCGTGGAGTCGCGCAGTCGGTCGACGAGGTGGTCGACGGCCGGGTCCATGTCTTCGAGCGCCAGAGAGTGGTAGTGCTGGTCCACGGGTTGTGCGCCGGCCCGGTCTCGGAGTGTGCGGTGGGTGTTCTCCCAGGGGTCTGCGGGGCCAGGCAGTCCTGCGAGCTCGGTGAGAAGGAGCAGTCGCAGCCAGGGGTGGATGACGGGGGAGGCGGAGTGTGCTTCCGTGTGGATGCCGACGCCGTGGCCGCCTCTGGCGCGGGCGTCCTGGGGCTGGGGGACGACGAGCCACAAGCAGTCTTCCAGCTTCTGGGCCAACGCGATCCGCGCGCCCAGGTCGCCGACGATGAGCCCTGCCGCGCAGGCGGCGTCGAAGTTTCTGGCTGCGGCACACAGTACGAGGGCGGTCCGTTGTTGGTCGGTGAAGTCGCGGAGCAGGGGCTTCAGGGCGTCGCGCAGGAAATCGCCTGCCTGCGGTGTTCCCGGTCGGGGGATCAGGGCGCGAAGTTGTGGGGCGGAACGGTACGCGGCTGCGGCCTCGAGGAGGTGCACGGTGCCGCCGCCGTGGCCGCGGGTCAGGCCATGGATGACGGGTGGCGCGGCAGGCAGTGCTGCCCCGGCCGCGGGGTGGAGTTCACTGACGCTCTCTTCCGCAAGGTGTCCGAGGGCGATGCAGTAGTAGTGCCGCGAGGTGGGCGTGGCGATGGTGCTGCCCCAGTGCCGGAAGGTCGCCACCTCGGAGCGATGGATCACGAGCTCGGCGGACTCTTCGTCCCGGGGGCCGGGGAGGCCGGCAGTGGAGGAGGCCGTGGCAATGACGAGAAGAGGGTCCGGGGTGCCCTGGTCGGCGTCGCGGGCGGCGGTGAGGTGGGTCAGGAACGCGAGACCGCCAGGTCGGTCGATGTCATCGAGGAAGACCACGCATCGCCGGTCGTGGGACTGGCGCTCGTAGGCGGCTCTGAGGTCCGCGAGGAACGCCGCGACGAGTTTGCGATCGACCGCGGAGCGGTCGTCCGTCGTTGCTCTCTTGCTTTGGTGGTTGAGAGCGATCAGGCCGTGCAGCGGGTGGTTCCGGTCGCCGTACCAGGCAAGCCCGGTCCGCTGGGCCAGGGTGTGAGGCAGCTTCGGCAGGCTCAACAGGGTGGATGTCACCAGTTCCCCGCCGGGGATCTCGAGGCCGGTGATCTCCTTGATCGCGTTGAGCACCAGGGCATACCTTCCCTCGCCCGGCTGCGGCGCTCTGGGACCGCGGATCGCAGACCGGAGCTGCTTCACGGCCAGATGCGGGTCCAGGTTCAGGCTGAGCTGGGGGTCCACGGCGATGAGACCGACCCTGAGCCGCGGGAACGGCGGAGCAGGGATCCCCCTCACCCTCACCAGGGCAAGCTCCCGTGCGAGGCTCGCCGCAATCTCGTAGGGCCGGGGCTCTTCTCCCGTGACGAACGGATGCCGCCCGTTCGCGCGCCCCTCCCCGATCTTCTGGAGGCCCTCGACGACAGCACTCTTCCCACTACCCGCAGGGCCCAGCAGGATCACGGTAGGAAGCTCACCCGCCCCGGGCTCCCCGGCCGCATCCGGCGGATACGGCCGCCGTCTGCACTGCTCATACATCCTGTGGACGCCGTGCGGGACCAGCGCCCTCCGGCCGCCACCCAAGTCCACGACCCTGCTCTGATCCGCCATGGCCTGCTCCCCCCGCTTGCCTGACGGCCATGCTGCGCCGAGAAGGCCGCATAACCGCCGGAACCCGCGCATATGCGCGTCAAGTGCTCAGCTCCACGCTCATGCTAGGCAAGATCTGTGCAGGGGCCACGGCATCTCACGGGGAGCCCGTGACCGCAAGGCCGTCGCGAGCACCACGAGCACCCGACGCGGGCGGCCATCCGGGAGTGAATGCGCTGATCCGGCGGTTCTCCCCTGCCGGCTCGCAGCAACTTTTCACCCCGGCACGGGTTGTTGCGCGGACCGACCACGTGCGCCCCCAGAGATCGGACTGTCAAACGAGCGGTGTCACTGGGGTAGTTGAGGCCACTGATGGCCCAGGGCCCGAACTCGCGCTCCTGGCCGCGTCCTCGGCGTCGAGTTCGATCGCCCGGAAGTCTCCCGCGATCAGCCGGTCCGGCGTCGTGTCGGCCGACTCCGCGATGCGCTCGGCGAACGCCGGGTCCTCGGCCATGGCCAGGCACGCGGCCATGAAGCCGATTCGGCAGTCGAGAGCCATGGGATGTCCAGTGCCGGTTCTCGGTGCCGCCCGCTCCCGGATTGTGGCGGTCGCCGACGGACGGCAGGGTGGTGTCGAGACCGTTCAGGCGAGGCTGAAGCCACAAGGCCTGTCACGGATGCGGGCTGTGGCCTGGCCTCATCGCGAAGCGAGTCGTGCGAGCCGAGCGTCGGCGAACTCGGTCACCGCCGAGCGAGTGGGTCGCACACCGGTCCGGAATGCGGTGGCCGACGCAGATCGCCTCTTCCGGGCAGGCTTACGGAGGTGTGATGCATGTCAGCGAAGAACCCTGAGCACGAGAGCGCCCACGAGATCTCCCTGCCGCCCGAAGTGAAGTTGCTGCAGGAGGTCGCTCCGCCCTTCTTTCCCGAAGGCGGTTCGGCGATGACCATCCTCGTCGACTGGCCGCCCGGTCACCCCGGTCTCCCTCCGCATCGCCACTCGGGCCCGGCATTCGGCTACGTGATGGACGGCGCCGTCCGGTTCGAGCTGGAAGGTGAGCCGGAGCGTGTGGTCAGGGCCGGTGGGACGTTCTGGGAGCCCGGCGGTGACGTGATCCACTACCAGGACGGCAACGCCCTGTCGGATGCACCGACCAAGTTCGTGGTGACCATGGTGTGCGCGCCGGGTCAGCCGATGCTCAGGCTGGTCGACGAGGAGGAGCTGAAGAAACGGGCGCACCTGCGCGCCCCACGTCCCTCCGGGGGCTGACCTGCGAGATCGGCAACAGTGCGGAGTCCGGAGCACCGATCCAGGTACCGGGCTCCGCAGCGACCTCCGGCCTTCGTCGCAGTGCTCTGACGAACCCGCGCACGTTCTGCCACCCGGACCGACTCACCGTGACTCACCGCAGGCGCCGGCACCCGAACGACGGATCCCGCCAGGGCAGACGTCTGCCTGATGCGACCCCGTCATGGAGCGGCCGACTTCGCGCCGTCCGTCACGGAGCCGCCTGCAGCCCGGTCAGAGGGGCGGGCGCGTCCTGACTCCCCTTGCGGCTTGCCGAACGCGCACGTCCGCCGTACGACAGCGGCGCACGTCCGCCGTACGACAACGGCGCACGTCCGGCGCGCCCCCGGCCCCCCGGCCCTCCGGCCCCCGCCCCGCCTCCGCCCCCGTCTGCAACGGGGCCGCCGCGCAGCCCGCCGGTCGCGTCCGCGCGCACGAAAGCCCACCGGGCGATTCTCCCGGGCTCACACGGGCACGCACAGCCCCTGATGAGCGCTCAAATCCCTTTTGCCACAAGCGCATTGACCATCCCCAGCCACGGTGATTCACTTCGTGGCTGAGAGCGCTCTCAGAGATCGGGGGCCGGTTGACGGTCCCGTCCATTCACCCTATGCAGGGAGAGCCGTGTCCATGATTCCCTCTCGTCGTGGTGTGCTGCGCGGGGCGGCCGCTGCGTCGGTGCCGCTCATCGGCGGTATCAGCTCGGGACAGGCGTTCGCGTCGGCCGCCGACTCGCACCGGCCCGGCCACAGCTCCACCGTGCTCGGCCCGAACGTCCTGGTCTTCGATCCGTCCATGAGCGACGCCTCGATTCAGGCCAAGGTCGACGCCGTGTTCGCCGTCCAGGAGTCCAACCAGTTCGGCGACGAGCGCTTCGCCCTGGCCTTCCTGCCGGGCACCTACACCGTCGACATCAACGTCGGCTTCTACACCCACGTCCTGGGCCTGGGCGCGAGCCCGTCCGACGTGGTGATCAACGGTCACGTCACCGTCGACGCGCAGTGGTTCGAGGGCAACGGCACCCAGAACTTCTGGCGGGCCGCGGAGAACCTGACCATCGTGCCGCCGGACGGACTGGAGCGCTGGGCCGTCGCCCAGGCCGCACCGATGCGCCGCGTCCACATCAAGGGCGACATGACCCTGTGGCCGAGCCCGCCCGGCAACCGGTGGTCCAGCGGCGGCTTCCTCGCCGACAGCGTGGTGGACGGGCAGGTCGAGTCCGGCTCCCAGCAGCAGTGGCTCTCGCGCAACGACACCTTCGGCAGCTGGAACGGCGCCAACTGGAACATGGTGTTCGTCGGCACCCAGGGCGCCCCCGCGCAGTCCTTCCCGAGCCCGCCGCACACCACCGTCGGCCGCACCCCCGTGATCCGGGAGAAGCCGTTCCTCACCGTGGACCGCCACGGCTCCTACCAGGTGTTCGTACCCGCGCTGCGCACCGACAGCACCGGCACGACCTGGGCGAAGGGCCCGGCCAAGGGACACGACATCCCGCTGTCCCACTTCCATGTGGCCAAGCCGGGCGACTCCGCCGCACAGATCAACCGGGCCCTGGCGGCCGGCAAGCACCTCCTGTTCACCCCGGGCATCTACGACATCTCCGCACCGCTGCGCGTGAACCGGCCCGGCACCGTGGTCCTCGGCCTCGGCCTGACCACCCTGCGCTCCACCCACGGCAACACCGTGCTCGAGGTCGCCGACGTCCCCGGCGTCACCCTCGCCGGCCTGCTCTTCGAAGCGGCCTCCCACCACACCCCGGTCCTGCTGCGTGTCGGCCACGGCCGCAGCCGGCGTCGGCACAGCACCGACCCGACCGTGCTGTTCGACATCGTCGCCAGGATCGGCGGAGCGCTGCCCGGTGGTGCCGGCGTCAGCGTCCAGGTCGACAGCAACGACGTGGTCCTCGACCACCTCTGGCTCTGGCGCGCCGACCACGGCCTCGACAACACCGTGGGCTGGACGGTCAACCCCGCCGACACCGGCATCGTGGTCAACGGCGACCACGTCACCGCGTACGGACTGTTCGTCGAGCACTACCAGAAGTACGAGGTGCTCTGGCAGGGCGAGCACGGCCGCACCTACTTCTTCCAGAACGAGCACCCCTACGACGTGCCCACCCAGACCGCCTGGCGCCACGGCTCCACCCTCGGCTACGCCGCCTACAAGGTCGGCGACCACGTACGCGACCACCACGCCTGGGGCCTGGGCAGCTACTGCTTCTTCAACCTCAACGCGGACATCTACACCGACTGCGCGTACGAGGTCCCGAACACCCCCGGCGTCGTCTTCACCGATCTCATGACGGTCTGCCTCAACGGAGCCGGCGGCGGTGGCATCCTGCACGCCATCGACAAGGCCGGCGATCCGGTCCAGAACGGCTTCGCCACGTACTACATGAAGTCCTACTCCAACGGCGTCACCGGCACCTGACGTCCGCGCACGCGACGGCGACCGGCCCGATCGAAGGACTCGTCGGCCGTGAGCGGGGGCGAGTCCGACACCATGACCTCCGAGGAAATGGCGGGCCTCCGGGATCCGACGCCGGGGCAGGCAGCTGTCTCCCCGGCGTCGGCGTCCCGCACGATCCGAATCGCCTGCACCTCACCCTGAAGCGTCCGGACCCGGTGCTTCGACTGCCGCGGGCAGCAAGGACCGCCACCAATTCAGGAGACACCCTTGGACGATGTATCCAAAGGTGTGCAGGTGCATCGGCAGGTCCCGGGCCATCCAGGCGGAGTTCCCCGCCGCGACAGCCCGCACCGAAGGCCGCTCGTCAAGGGCGGCCCCGCTCGTCATGGGCGGATGGCACATCGGCTGCGGGAAGGGCACGCCCGCGTGGAGTCTTTCCGATCGGTACCTGTAGACCAGCTTGATGGCCTTCTTCAGCCGGGCCCACTCCCAGTCGACCTGCGCATAAACTTCGGGCCGGATCACCGGAGGGTCAGGTCGGTACCTGTCCATGCAGGACATGAACCGCGTGGTGGCCTTCACGATGGAGACGAGCTGCTCCGCCACGGCCTCCAGGTGCGGGTCACCTCCTGCCTCGAGCAGTTGCTCCGCCAGGGCCGGCATCTCGTGCCGGAGCAGTTCGGCAGGGAGTACGTCCTTGAGGGCCTCCCGACCGGCGATGACCTCCACCGCCGAGACCAGGAGCAGCCAGGCCAGCTCCGGATCCGTATCGGCCACCCACAGGGCGTCTCTGAACTGGCGGGCCGCACGGACCAGGGTCACGGCGTCCTCTCTGCCCAGAGCGAGGTAGCGGTTCATCCAGTCGGCCAACGGCTCGAGAGGAAATTGCCGCGGGGTGGGGTGGACGGGGCGTGCGGCCGCCGTCCAGTCGGGCACGCGATGTGCGGAGAACCCGGGCGTGCCCCGGTCGGCGGGCTCTTCCGTGAAGCGCCGGACGGGGCCGCCGGAACGCAGGCGCACCCCCGCTACGACGGAGATGAGGCAGGCGATCTCGTCGTCGAGGGAGAGGTTCAACCAGCCGTCGGTGTCCGTCTTGTCCAGCGGCTGTACGTCGAAGACCGGGCTGTGGTCATCGAGGTAGACCGCGATGACCGGGGCCAGGCGCCCGTTCTCGGGCTCCCCGAGGCAATTGGTCAGCACGTACGGAGGACATGCCGCCTCGAACCCGCCGGTCGCGCCGCTGTCGGAGTAGAGCAGGAACTCGAATCCACCGGTCCGAGGGCATCCCCGGTCCACGAAGTGGCGGGCGTTCCAGCTCCACGGCGCCGAGACGTCGAACTCCTCTGGTTCACTCATCCCTCAAGATTGACTGTGCCGCCCGTCCGGACAGCGGATTTCGTGAACCTCCGTGTCAGCCGGCTCGGACGCTCGTGCCGAAGCGCTGGACCAGGAGTGGTTCGTTGCCTTTGGCATCATGCCGGCATGGATCTTGACCTTGTTCCTCCTGCCGGAGTCGGCCCTCTGCAGATCGGTATGGCTCAGCAAGCGGCCACCACAGCCTTGGACTCGCTCCGCGATCTCACCTCGTTGTCGGATTCGGACCGGCCGGGACAGCACATCTTCCGCCCGAGCGGGCTGATGATCAGCGTTCACTTCATGCGAGGTCAGCTGGAGGCGGTCGAGCTCGGACGCCCGGCGGCCGCGACGGACCGGGTGAGGTTCCGAGGTCTGGACGTGTTCTCCATGCCGGCCCGTGAGGTGGTCAGGGTCATGCGCGAGCACACCAGGGTCCAGGAAGATCCAGACGATCGGGCATCGTTCGTCGCCCCCGATCTGCTGCTGAGTTTCTGGCGTCCCTTCGCAGCCGATGATGAACCGGAGGAAGCGCAGGGTCACTACTTCAGCTCGGTCCTCGTCGCGCAGCCCGGCTACTACGACACGCCGGCCGAAGCCGAGGAACGAAGCCGGCGAGGCGACTGATCGCTGGACGTCGGCGGTGGACCCGCGGGCCCGGATGCCCTCCCGGGCCGGCTCGGGCCCGGGCCGGGGCCGCCACCGACGATGGCGAAGGCGGTCACGGTGGTTCGCCTGACCGAGTTCAGCCGGTGGCCGGGGCGGCCTGGTATTCCTCGTCGGTGACGGGGGTCAGCCAGTGCACGACGTCGTGGTCGGCGTCGCCCTCGTTGATGGCCAGGTGGACCATCAGGCGGTTGGGTGCGGCGCCGTGCCAGTGCTCCTCGTCGGCCTCGAACAGGACGCGGTCGCCGGGGCGGATGACCTCGACCGGTCCGCCGCGGCGCTGGCACAGGCCGACGCCCTCGGTGACGAAGACGGTCTGGCCCAACGGGTGGCGGTGCCAGTGGGTGCGGGCGCCGGGCATGAAGTGGACCAGGTTCGCGGTGACCCGGGACGGGTCGGGGGCGGCGGCGACGGCGTCGACGTAGACGTCGCCGGTGAACCAGTCGGCGGGGCCCTTGGCGGTGTCGATCGAACTGCGGGTGATCTGCACGGTTGCTCCTTGGTGGCGGGGGGTCAGGGCTCGAGGAGGGTCTTGACGGCGCGGCGCTCGTCCATCGCCTGGTAGCCCTCGGCGACCTGGTCCAGGGGCAGGGTGAGGTCGAAGACCCTGCCCGGGTCGATCCGGCCCGACAGGACGCGGTCGATGAGGTCGGGAAGGTAGCGGCGTACGGGGGCCGGGCCGCCGCGCAGGCCGACGTGGGAGAAGAACAGCTCCTGACCGTCGACGGCGACCCCGTGGGGGACGCCGACGAAGCCGACGTCGCCGCCGGGCCGTGCCGAGTGCAGGGCCTGTCGCATGGCTTCGGCGGTGCCGACGCACTCGAGGACGCTGTCGGCGCCGATCCCGCCGGTCAGCTCCTTGATCCGGGCCACGCCCTCCTCGCCGCGCTCGGTGACGATGTCGGTGGCGCCGAACTCCCGGGCCAGCTTCTGGCGGGGCTCGTGCCGGGACATGGCGATGATCCGCTCCGCGCCCATCTCCTTCGCGGCGATCACTGCGCACAGGCCGACCGCGCCGTCTCCGACGACCACGGCCGTCGAGCCGGGCCTGACCTCGGCGGCGTCGGCGGCCCACCAGCCGGTGCCCATCACGTCGGACACGGCCAGCAGACCCGGCCAGAGCTCCTCGTCCGGCACCTCGTCGGTGGCGACCAGGGTGCCCTGGGCGTTGGGGATGCGTACGTACTCGGCCTGGCAGGTCGACATGAACTCGCGGTGCAGGCAGTTCGACTGGAAGCCGTTCGCGCAGTTCGCGCAGGTGTTGTCGGAGGTCGCGAAGGAGCCGACGACGAACTGCCCCGGCCGCAGTGCGGTGACGGCGGAGCCGACCTCCTCCACGAAGCCGACGTACTCGTGGCCCATCGGGTGGGGGTCGCCGATCGGCTCGGCCCCGCGGTAGGGCCACAGGTCCGAGCCGCAGACACAGGTGACGGCGGTCCGGATGACCACGTCGGTCGGATGGATGATCTCGGGGTCGTCCACGGTCTCGAACCGGACGTCGCCGGGAGCGTGGATCACTGCGCCGCGCATGAGTGGGGTCTTCCTTTGCGTTCCAAGGCGTACGGCCGCGGGATGACCGGGACCGTCGCCGTGTGCAGGGCGGGGTGCGCGCCCGCCGTGACGGGGCGGGCGGAAAGCACCACCACATCCAGGTAACCCGGTCCTGGCGCAGGCAGCGAGACACCGTCGAGGGGTGTACTGCCGGTACATCCCTCTGGACGCGTGCGGGACGTACCGTCGAAGGCGTGGACAACCGAGCGGAGGTCCGCGAGTTCCTGACCTCGCGGCGAGCCAAGATCACCCCGGAGCAGGCGGGCCTGCCCATCGGCAGCCGGCGCCGGGTGCCGGGCCTGCGCAGGAGCGAGGTCGCCGCTCTGGCCGACCTGAGTGTGGAGTACTACGCCAAGCTCGAACGCGGCAACCTCGCCGGCGCCTCCCCCGCCGTCCTGGAAGCCCTCGCCCGCGCCCTCCGGCTCGACGACGCCGAACGCGCCCACCTGCTCAACCTCGCCCACACCGCCGACGGCTCGGACGCCCTCGTTCGCCCCCGTCGTCGCACCGCGCGGGTCTGGACTCCGCATCCGAGCCTGCAGTGGGTGCTGGACGCCGTCACCGCCGGACCGGCTTTCGTACGCAACGGCCGCATGGACCTGATCGCCACGAACCAGCTCGCCCGCGCCTTCTACGACGACGTCCATGTCACGGCCGGCAACCAGGCCAACCTGGCCCGCTTCCAGTTCCTCGACCCCGCCTCGCGCCGCTTCTACCCCGACTGGGACCAGGCCGCCGACATCGCCGTCGCCATCCTGCGCACCGAAGCCGGCCGCGACCCGCACGACAAGGACCTCCACGACCTGGTCGGCGAGCTGTCCACCCGCAGCGACGAGTTCCGCACCCGGTGGGGCGCCCACGACGTCCGCCACCACGGCACCGGCACCAAGCGCTTCCACCACCAGGCCGTCGGCGACCTCACCCTCGCCTACGAAGGCCTGGAAATGGCCGCCGAACCCGGCCTCACGCTGACCGTCTACACCGCCGAACCCGGCTCGGCCTCCGAAGAGGGTCTGCGTCTGCTCGCCTCCTGGGCCGCGACTCAGGACGCCGGTCTTCCCGCGGAGCAGGGGACCCGCTGACCCTCGCCGAACGGACTCCACGCCGCGCGCGAGGACGACCGCACACGGTTCCGGGCGCGGACCGCACGGCCGACGCCACCTGGGAGCATGCGGCCACGGGATGTAGGCGATGCCGGCCCACGTCCGTCGACCTGCTCCCCGGACGGCCCCTCACCGGTCATGACCGCCTTCTTCACCCACCTGGCGTCGGATGCGCCTTGACCAGACCGCTCTGGTAAGCGGTGACGACCAGTTGGGCGCGGTCGCGGGCGCCCACCTTGGCCATCGCCCGTTGGATGTGGCTGCGCACGGTCAGTGGGCTGACGACCAGGTGCTCGGCGATCTCGGCGTTGGACCTGCCGTACGCGGCCAGTGCCGTGACCTCGCGTTCGCGGTCGGTCAGGGACTTGACATCGTCGGTGAGCGCGAGGACGCCGTCGGTGTCGGGGGCGGCCAGGAACCGGGTGATGAGGGCCCGGGTGGCGGTTGGCGAGAGCAGGGATTCGCCGGCCGCGACGGTGCGGATCCCGGAGAGCAGGACCTCGGGGCTGACGCCCTTGCCGAGGAAGCCGCTCGCGCCGGCGCGCAGGGCCTTGGCCACGTTCTCGTCGTTCTCGAAGGTGGTGAGGACGAGGACATGGGTCTACGAGAGTTCCGGCCGGGCGCAGATCGCGGCGGTCGCGGCGACGCCGTCCATGTCCGGCATCCGAAGATCCATGACGACGACGTCGGGACGGTGTTCGACGGCCAGGCCGACGGCCTGCCGCCCGTCGGCCGCCTCGGCGACGACGGTCAGGTCCTCGACCGTGTCGATGAGGATGCGGAAGGTGGCACGGAGCAGGGCCTGGTCGTCGGCGAGCAGAACACGGACGGTCATGTGGCGGGGCCTTCGTCGTGGCTGTCGAGCGGGAGGGTGCAGGCGACCTCGAAGCCGCCCTGCGGGCGATGGCCGGCGTGGAACGTGCCGCCCACGGCGGTGGCGCGCTCGCGCATGGTCAGCAGACCGAATCCACCCTGAGGACCGGAAAACCCGCCGGGAGTCGCGTCGTTGGTGACGGTGAGTGTCACATGGTGCGGGGTGTGGGCGAGGCGCACCACTGCGGTGCGGGTGGTGGCGTGCTTGCCGACGTTGGTCAGGGCTTCCTGGACGATGCGGTATGCCGTCAGGTCCAGCACCGGGGTGAGCCGACGAGCCGCGCCGTCGACCGTGACGGTCACCGTCAGGCCCGCCGACGCGCAGGTCTCGACCAGAGCGGGCAGGTCATCGAGCCCCGGTGCGGGGGCCAGGTCGTCGTCCGCGTCGGTGTCCTGGCGCAGCAGGCCGACGGCGGCCTTGAGCTCGCGCAGGGCCGCGGATGTCGTCTGCGGCAGCTTGCCGATGATCGCGAGCGCCTGGTCGGGGTGGGTTCGGGCGAGGTGCGCGGCGGTGCCGGCCTGGGCGTCGGCCAGGGTCAGGTGATGGGCGACGACGTCGTGCAGTTCCCGGGCGATGCGCATACGTTCCTGGACGACCCGGTGACGCGCCTCCTCCTCGCGTTCCCAGGCGGCGTGCTCCGCGCGGACCACCGCGTACTCGCGGCGCACCCGGACGTAGCTGCCGAAGGCCGCGGACAGCAGGACCCATGCCGTCGGGTTGACGACGGCCGGCACGGGCGACTTGTGAAGCGGTGTGAGGACGGATCCCGTCACCACCATGCCGACGGCGGCGACGAACGCGCTGTTCCACGTCGTGCGCCGACGGCTCTGCACGCTGAGCGAGTATTGCGCGACGAGCAGCGGCGCCATGAGGCTCGGAGGCGGGCCTCCTCGACGAAGGTGTCGATCGCGACACGATGGCCGGTGGCCGTCACCTTCTCCCCGTCGGACGCGACGAACACGATCTGCGCGCCGGCTCCGTCGGCGGACCAGCCCGGGAAGCGTTCTCCGATCAGGTCGAACGCCTTCTGCGCCTCGATGCCGGGCATGAAGGACGTGCCGTCGTCCGAGGAGGACGGAGCCGTGGCGGCGCCGACACCGACGGCGCCCAGGATCACCGCCCACAGCAGGGTGACGAGCCAGCGTCGGCGGAAGGCGGTCCGGCCCAGTCGGTAGAGCAAAGCAGCCACGGGAAACGGATCTCCAGGTCTGGTTTCGGGTGGACCACCAGACCGACCGCAAGACCCGCCCCGAGGCATCGTCCACCTGTTCGCACTTCCGCCTGGTGACAGAGCACCAACCGCCCCGTCCGCCTCATCCTCGGGGAGGAGGCCTCCATGCTGCCCCGGTAGGACGTCGGGCCCACTCGTCCTGGATGTGATTCCGGTCGGCGGGATCGGCATCGATGTGGTCCACGACCTCAGTGGGCCGGATGACGGCCCGCCGGTGGTTGTCAGGGCCGCCCCGTACGCTTCGGCCATGAGTGCAGGGTCATGGGCGGGCGTCCGCGAGCAGATACAGCGACTGGCGAAGGCACCGGGAGCCGGCGCGGTGTTCGGCTTCAGCGGTCACGGATTCGCGCTGGAGGATCCTCTCGGCGAGCGCGAGCTGGCCGAGTTGGAGGAGCAGTTGGGCACCCGGCTTCCGGAGGACTACCGGGAGTTCCTGACCCAGGTCGGTGCGGGTGGCACCGGCCCTGCCTACGGAGTCTTCCCGGTACGCCGGGTGGACGGACGGTGGCGGTGGGAAGGAGACGGCGCGGACCTGGCGGATCTTGCCCGGCTCACCGAGCCGTTCCCGGTCCAGGGTCCCGACCCTGCGCTGGTCCTCGCGCTTCGGAAGGAGTGTCCGGAGGAGGAGGACTTCGAGGCGATCGAGGACTTCGACCAGGCGTACGAGGCCTGGGACGAGAAGTGGGACGCGGTGATGTGGAATCCCGAGCGGACAGTCGGCGCCGTCGTCCTGTGCCATCAAGGCTGCGCCTACCGCCAGTGGCTCATCGTGAGCGGCCCCGAACGCGGTCGCATCTGGTCCGACGACCGGGTCGACGAGCGGGACCTCGAGCCGCTCCTCGGGCCGGAAGAGGAACCGATCACCTTCTCCCGCTGGTACCGGAACTGGCTGGCAGAAGCACTCCTAGCAGTCGAACAGAACCACTAGGGCGTGTTTCGAAAGGCAGCGGAGGCAGATCGCTCGGGGGCGAGCTCGCCCCCGGGTTCCGACCCCGGTCTACTGGTCGACGGTGAAGACGACCGCTCGGTCGTTCTGTGCCGCGGTGAGGTAGAAGTCCTTCAGCGCGGGCAGGAACGCCTGGGTGTAGGCGATGTCGGCGGCGTCGCCGGTGCCCTGGTAGGCGTCGAACGTGAGGGTGGCGAAGCGATCGCTCAGCCACTGCCCGTCCAGTGGCTCCAGGGCCTTCGCGACCTCGCGGACCTGGTCCGCGGCGACGTAGCAGACGATGTAGTCGTCGCCTTCATGCAGCGGCACTCCGCCGAGGATGACGTGCGACAACGGGTAGTCGCCGTTGTCGAAGGCGAGGTCGCCGTCGGTGAAGCACCGGTGCAGGGCGTCCCAGGACTTGTCGAGTTCGACGAGGTGGTCTCGGTCCCACTGCTCCTCTACCTCTGCGACGAATTCCATGACCTCTTCGTCGTCCTGGCAGGCCAGGAAGCGTTCGGCGTACGTGGCCTCCAGGGCGAACAGCACCGCACGAGCCGCCATCGTGTCCTCCCACCACCGCGAAGATCCGTTCCGCGCGATCCAACCACACCGGCGGCGGTCGGATGCAGTGGGCTGCTTCTGTCGGCCGGCCTGCTCTGGCTCAGGTTCTGGACGCTGTTGGTGATCTTCACTCCACCGAGTGAAGATCACCAACAGCATCCGAAAGCCGATCCGGAACCGGACCTCGTGAACAACACCACCGCTCCACCTCGGTCGGAAGGATGCTTCGGCCCCTTCACGATCCGGCCGAGGCCGACGAGGAGGACGACGCCGTCGACGGCCGGACGGCGGCATCCGGGCAGGTGACGGTGGAGATACGGCCAGGCGAGCCGCCAAGTGCTGCGATCCGTACGTCGTCGGGCTGCCGAAGGGGCCGGAGGTCCCGCGTGAAGCGTCAGACGAGCGTCGGCGTGGGGGCGGGCAGATAGGGGGTGATGTTGCGCCAGGCCCGCTCGATGTACTCGTCCTTCTCACCGACCGGCGCGACATAGTGCAATGCGCTCTCAGCGGCGTCCTTGCCTTGCAGTCGGGTGATGACCCAGGCGGCAAGATAGTGCGAAGCCAGGCAGCCGCCTGCGGTGGCGACGTTGTCCTTGGCGTAGAAGGGCTGGTTCAGCACTTCTACGCCGGACGCGACGACCCAGGGCCTGGTGGTCAGGTCGGTGCAGGCGGGGATGCCGTTGAGCAGCCCGAGCCTGGCCAGTACGAGCGCGCCGGAGCATTGGGCCGCGATGAGCTGGCGCGAGGGGTCCAGGCCCCGCAGGACACCCATGATCGCCGGATCTTCGACGACCTCACGGGTGGCGATGCCGCTGCCGATGATGACGGCGTCAGCGGTGCACGCCTCCTCCAGTGTGGACATCTGCTCGATGACGACCCCGTTCATGGACGTCACCTTGGGGCCGGGCGTGGCGATGGTGACGCGCCGGCCGTCCGCCTTGATGCGGTTGAGCACTCCGAGCGCGATCAGGGAGTCGAGCTCGTTGTACCCCTCGAACGTGAGGATGGCGACGTGCATGGCGGCTGTCCTTCCAGGTGGGCGTGGAATCACCGCGACGGTACGGATCCGGGAGCAGGACAGTCAAAGAATTGTCATGGATACAATTTCGGCCCATGGCAGCCCCGCGCTACAAAGCACTCGTCGACGCACTCGCCTCCGACATCCGAAGGGGGCGACTCGCGGCGGGCGCCAAGTTGCCGACCCACCGCGCGCTGGCCGCCCGCGAGGGCGTCGCGGTGGTGACCGCGACGCGGGTGTACGCCGAGCTGGAGGCCATGGGACTGGTCAGCCGGGAGCAGGGCCGCGGCACGTTCGTGCGCGACCTCGCGGTTCCCCCCGGCCAGGGCATCGACCAGCAGGTCGTCGCCACGGACGCGGTCGACCTCAATTTCAACTATCCGTCGCTGCCCGGCCAGTCCGGTCTCCTGCGCCAGACCCTGCGGGAAGTGGCCGTCTCCAGTGATCTCGACTCGCTGCTGCGCTATCAGCCGCACCCGGGCCGCCCCCAGGACAGGGCCTCGATCGGACGGCACCTGCGCCGCCGGGGGATCCCCGCTGACGCGGACCGCGTCCTTGTCGTCAACGGTGCGCAGCACGGCCTGGCCGTCACGGCCATGGCCATGCTCGACGCCGGCGACGTCGTCGCGGTCGACGCGCTCACCTATCCCGGCTTCAAGGTGCTCGCGCACACCTTGCGCCTCGGCCTGGAGCCTGTCCCCACCACCATCGGCGGGCCAGACCTCGACGCCTTGGAGAAGCTGTGCGCCACCCGGCCGGTGCGCGCGGTGTACACCATGCCGACGCTGCACAATCCCCTGGGCTGGGTCATGCCGGAGGCCGACCGCGTACGGCTGATCAGGATCGCCCGACAGCACGGCGTACTCGTCATCGAGGACGCGTCGTACGCCTACCTGGTCGAGAACCCGCCGCCGCCGCTGGTGGCGGTCGCACCGGACATCACCGTCTACGTCTCCGGGCTGTCCAAGAGCGTCGCCACGGGCCTGCGGGTCGGCTTCGTCCTCGCCCCGCCGAGCGCGGTACCGCTGCTCGAACGCGCGATCCGGGCGACCACCTGGAACACCCCGGCCCTGACCACGGCGATCGCCTGCCGCTGGCTCGATGACGGCACCGTGGACGAGTTGGAGGCGCGGAAGCGAGAGGACGCCAAGGCCCGCCAGGCCCTCGCCGTGCAAGAACTGGCAGGGCTGACGCCGGTCGGCCATCCCGCGTCCTACTTCACCTGGGTACCGCTGCCCGACAACGCACGCGCCGACCGCCTGACCGCCACCCTCGCGCGTCACCGCATCTCGGTCACCACGGCGGAGCCGTTCACCACCTCGGCCCACGCGCCGCAGGCGATTCGCCTCGCCCTGGGCTCGGCCGACCTGCGCAGCCTCCGATCGACGCTGCGCACGGTACGGCGTCTTGCCCTCGAGGACGCATTCACCTGAACCACGCGTTGCCGCAATCGCCGACCTCCCCACCCCGGCAGGACCCGGCACCGGCCCCTGGAAGTCCAGCCGCCGAGCCTGTCACCGCTCCCCCGGCTCGTGCGCACAGCGGATCCGGGTGGCTCGGTGTCCCGGTCAGGGAGGCGTGGTTCAGTTTCGCCGCTTGGCGCTGTCGTCGGCGAGGCGGGCCTCGAAGCCGTCGAGGAGGGACCGAAGACCGAACTCGAAGGTGCTGTCGGGCGCTGCGGTGTACTCCATGGCGGCAGTGGTGTCGAGGCGTTCACGCAGACGCGGGAATCGCATGGCGGTCTCGGTGGCGCTTGTCATGGCGTCGGCCATCAGTTGCTCGGCGTCCGCGCCGTTCTTGCCCAGCCGGCGGTTCAGCGAGACCTGTGCGGCAGGGCCGAGTGCGCTGCCGAGCACGAAGGTGAACACGGTGGCGGCCGCCCGGTCCGCGTCGTCGGAGGCGAAGCCCGCCTTCTCGTAGACGGCCAGGCCGAGGTCGTTGTTCCGGGCCTGGCCGGGGCCGTGCAGGAGGTGGCTGCCGAACGCCTGGACGAGCCAGGGGTGTCGGGTGAGCATCGCGTGCATGCCGGCGGCATGGGCCGCGGCGGCCGTGCGCCAGTCGGTGGTGCCGAGGTCGGGCAGCTCGACCTCGTGCCAGATCGCGTCGCCGGCGAGTCGGACCAGGTCGTCCTTGGTCTTGATGTGCCAGTAGACGGCCGTGGCTGCCGAGCCGAGCCGTTTCGCCAGGCTCCGCATGTTGAGGCCGTCCAGTCCCTCGTCGTCGAGCAGCTCGATGGCCGCACGGACGATCCGGTCTGCGGTCAGGGTGTCTCTCGGCATGACCACCACTCTAATTGAACTTAGTTCATTAAGCCCTTGCACTTTGCTCAAGTCGCCCCCTAGGCTGCGTCTCGTACTTAGTTCAAGTACCTGAGGGGGAGACAATGCTGCGGGACAAGCTCCAGGAGTTCATCAAGACGCAGGCCACTGACCTCGGCGTTCCCGGTGTCGCCGTCGGGGTGCTCGTGGACGGCGAGGAGATCCACGTCTCGCACGGGGTGACAAGCGTCAGCAACCCCCTGCCGGTCGACGAGAACACGCTGTTCCCTCTGGCGTCGGTGTCCAAGACCTTCACGGCGACTGCGCTGATGCGCCTGGTCGCCGAGGGGAAGGTGGACCTGGACGCACCGGTACGACGCTACGTGCCCGAGCTGGAGCTCGCCGACGAGCGGGCCGCGGCCCGGATCACCGTCCTGAACCTGCTCAACCACACCGCGGGCCTGGACTGGAACCTCATCGACGACGGCGAGGGCGACCGCTCCCTGGCCGGGCTCGTGGCGAAGCTGCCCCGGCTGCCGCTGATCGCACCGCCCGGGTCCCGCGCCTCGTACAGCCAGGCCGGTTACAACCTGGCCGGGCGGATCGTCGAGAAGGTCACGGGTCTGCCCTTCGAGCAGGCCATGGCGTCGCTCGTCCTGGAGCCGGTGGGCCTCAAGGACACCGTGTACGGACTGTCCGAGGTGATGGTCCGCAAGTTCGCCGTGGGCTACAACCGCGGCGACGACGGCGAACTGCGCCCCGCCCGGCCCTGGGCGGCGTTCAGGGAGGGCGCGCGCGCCGACAACCCCGGCGGCGGCCTCGCCTCCTCGGTGAGCGATCTGCTGCGCTGGGCACGCTTCCAACTCGGCGACGGCGAAGGCGTGCTGCCGACCGCAGAGCTGCACCGGATGCGGGAGCGGACGGTCGGGCTGCGCGCCAGCGCGCTCGGCGACGGCTTCGGCATCTGCTGGTTCCTGCACGACCTGGACGGCCTGCTCGGGATCGGCCACGGCGGCTCGGGCAACGGTCAGTTCGCCGAGCTGCTCATCGTGCCCGAGCGCAACTTCGCGGTGGTCTCCCTGGCCAACGCCGGCCCGGACGGCTACCCCTTCAACCAGTCCGTCGTGCGGTGGGCCCTGGAGAACTGCCTCGGCGTCGTCGAGCAGACGGCGCAGCCGGTCCCGTACGACAAAGGACGGGCCCAACAGGTCGCCGGCCGCTACGAGATCGACGCCATGAACCTCGACATCGCCACCGACGGCACCCGTCTCACCCTGGCGGTCGGCATCAAGCCGGAGATCCGCGAGGCATCGGACGAGGAGATGCCCCCGGACTACCCGGCCGCGGAGATCGGCTTCGTTCCCGGCGACGGCGACGAGTACATCGTCACCGAAGGCGGCCTCGAAGGGCAGCGCGGCTATTTCTCCCGCGACACCGACGGCGCGGTCACCGGGGTCGACCTCGCCGGCCGGCTCTTCAGCCGAGTCACGCAAGCACTCTGACCCAACGCCGGCAGGGGGCCGACCCGAGCGGCAGCCCCTGCCTGCAACGCGAACCGGAGCCAGCCGACTCTCGCACTCCGGCTGCAGATCGCGGTCTTCATGCCTGGGCGGCCGGCCGCTGATGGCGGACGGTCCGGGACCGGGCCTGGTCGCGGCGTCGCCGATGGGACCGATCGAACCGGTGGGCCGTGCCGTGCACGGCCCAGCCTTCTCCCCGGGCAGGGGCGGGATCGGTCAGCGGTCGAGGTCGATCGTGAAGCGTCTGATACCCATGCCGATCGTGTCGGCGTGGACCTGGCCCCGCGCCCGGTCGAACACCCCGGTGCCGCCGGTGATCGCGTTGTCGAACGACGGCGGAGGGCCCGGGACGAGATTGCCGAAGACCATCCCCTGCACGGTGAGCTGCCCGCCGAGGAGGTTGTAGTTCACGTTGCACACCTCCGCTCCACCGTTGTCGACCCGGGTGGTGGTGCAGGTACCGGCGGTGTCGCCGACCTGGTTGCCGTTCAGGTCGAAGAGGTCCGAGCGGAAGACGGTCCGGTCACCCTGGGCGGGGCTGCCGCCAGGGTTCACGGGGAAGCGCGTCTGCTGCACGAGATGGCCGATGAGCGTGATGACCCGGTCCTTGCCCGTGGCGGGGTCGAATGCGGTGTCCGTCGCGGCCGCCGCGAGAGGGGCGCAGGCGAGAAGGCCGGCCAGCGCGGTGGCCGTGCCGAGGCAGGCTGCCCTGATGGGGCGCATCGTGTGGCTCCTGAGGTAGATGTTCGTGGACGGTCAGGTGCGGCATATTCATAACCTCGGCCCCGCCGCCGCCCGGAGCGTCCCGGCGCGACCCACCGGCAGATCCGACCGGTCGGACCAACCCGGGCCCGCATTTCCGGACCCACACACCACAGGACGGGTATCAGGACGCGTCGCGCGGATCGCCACCACGACCACATCGATCTCAGGGCTGTGCCGCCCGAAGCCGACTCACGGTTCCAGCTCGATGCCGAAGGCGGCCTCACCGATGCCGAACAGAGGGTCTGTCCCGGCTTCCTGGATCCGCTGGAGGACGAGCGGATCCCTTTCCGTCGCTGCCAGTCGCTCCAGCGCCTGACGGAACCGCGCCGAAGTCTCCGGAACTCCCGCGGGGAGCGCGATGCGCTCGGCCGAGCTCAGCTCTCGGAGCGACGCGTGCTCCAGCACACTCAGAAGGACGAAGGCCGCGGCTCTCACCTGGGGAATCGGTGACCTCAACCGCGTGTAATAGCCGGGCAGTCCTGCGCGCACGGCCTCCACCGTGCGTTCCCGCAGGACCTCCCCCTGACAGCACTCACCCATCGTGGCCGAGAAGCCACCGGCGAAGTGCGCCAGGAGCGTCAGGGCGATTGCCTGGGGTGCTGTCCGGTTCGAGTCACAGATCATGACAAGGAAGGGCGTCATCAACTCGGCCGACCGCAGATACGTGTCGGAGTGGTCGTGCCGGGCCATCTCGTGGAGCTCCTCCCCCCACCAGCGTGCCGACACCGGATCGGCCGCACACGACAAGCCGTGCAGCAGCCGGGGAATCAGTACCCCCGAGCCGGGAATGTGGTGGGGGCCCCCGCACACACCCGCCCAATCGATTTCACGGAGGCGTCCCCCGAAGAGGTCCGTGCCGCCGGGTTGGCCTGCGGAGTCAGGAGTATCGCCCATGGAGTCGGCGAGGTACTCGAGAATCTCGTCCGTGGTCTTGATCCAGACGTAGGGCCTGGGGTTGGTGTTCCGGCCGGCGATCCAGGCTTCGACATCCCTCTCGAGGGTGTTCTCGGGCGTGTGTACGCCTCGCCCTGTGCGCCTGGTGGTGCGCGCGGCGAACCAGCGCTCCGCCATGCTGAGCCACGACGAGCTGGTGGGTGTGACGTGCAGGTGGAACCGATAGTGGTACAGCGGCCACGTCTTGATGCGTCGGACCTCGTGGGGAGCGCGATCGTCCAGCACCACGTGGATGTGCAATCCGAGTGGAACTTCGCGGTCGATTCTGCTCAGGAACTCCCTCAGGTCCTCGGCTCGACGCCGGCGATGCCGGAAGCCGCGGACCGTTCTCGTGACGCCGCCCAGGGCGGCGAACGGTGTCGTGGCGCCGACCGGCACGTCGTCGTGCCCGATGCGGTGGGAACCCCCGGTCGGCGTCGACCGCGAGCGGTCGGGGGACCGGAGCTCGCTCGCTTCGACCACGCCGAAGACGAGCACCCGCTCGGGCGGATCGAGATACAGACCGACGAGGTCGTGGATCTTGTCGACGAAGTACGGGTCCAGCTGAGGGGTCAGCGCCCTCTCCAGCCGGCGAGTGCCATGCCTCAACGCGCTCTCCCGGGTCCGTGAGCACCGCGGTGACCTGCTCACCGTCGGCCGATGCGGGTCCCCCGGTCGTGGCGGGTCGCCCGGACCGGTGATCCTCTGCTCGATGGTGACGGCAGGAACGCCCGAAGTCCCGGAATTTTCGCCGGCGGTCATCGCCGACCGAACCCGGCCCTCGTCGCCAGAGACGGTGACCGTGATGCCCCGTTCCCCGACAGGGCCTCACAGCATCGCGGGGCGAAGCCCCGGCCTCACCGCGCGGGCGAGAACGCCTGCACCTTCACGCCGGTGTCGCAGATGCGCACGGCCGCCTTCTTCCCGCTCGCGGTCGTGAAAGCAGGGGTGAGGGCCCGGGATTCGCCGGGCGGGACGAGATCGAGGCCGGTGACCGGCTCGCACTCGTCGAGGCCGGCGAAGCTGAGCGCGGCCGAAGCGGAATCGCCCGGAGCGAGGGTGATCTTCGCGGCCCCGGTGGCCGGCCCGGCCCAGTCCACCGGCAGCTCGGTCCGGCCGGTCTCGGTCTTGAAGAGGAGGGAGGGGAAGCCGCGTACCGTGCAGGAGCCGGTGCCGTCGTTGGTGATCACGACCGAGGCCAGGCCCTGACCGGTACTGCGTGCCACGGCCGCCAGGTTCTCCGTACGGCAGTGGTCGGCGGCGGGCGTGGGGAGCGCGTCGGCTCCGAGGAGCACCCCGGCGGGCGGGGAGGACTCCCCGCCACTGCCCCCACTGCCGTCCCCCTCCCCGGAGGCCCGGCCCCCGTCGGCGCTCGACGAGCCGCCGCTCTCCGCCCCGCCCCTGGCCACGGTGCTCGACGAGCCCGAGCCCGCACCCGAGCCGCTTCCAGCTTCTTGGTCGGCACCGGACGACGAGCACCCGGCCGCGCCGGCGAGGAGCAGGACCGTGACTGCGGCGATCAATGGTCGGTGCATGGCTCCTGCTGGTTGTTCGAACGGCATCACAGCCCCCGGTACTGCACATGTGAGGGTATTGCATAGAATCCGTGGCGATCATGTCAATCGGCGCTGCGCAGGGCACGCCCCAGGGATAAGGCGCGCCGGTGCACTCGAGTGACAACAACACGGCCGCCAGCGGCATGCGTCGCAGGCGGTTCCTGGGCGCGGGGGCCGTCACACTGGGCGGCGCGGGTGCGGCGGCCGCCGGGCAGTTGGCCGCCGGCAGCGCCTCGGCGTCGGTGCGCGGGGCGACCGCCGCGGCCGGTGCCGGTGCGTCGGTGAGCGGCACGGTCTTCAAGCTGGGCGTCGCCTCCGGCGATCCGCTGCCCACCGCGATCGTGCTGTGGACCAGGGTGGTGCCGGCCCAGCAGGGCAGCTCCGGCATCCTGGCTCCCACCGTCGCGGTGAGCTGGGAGCTCGCCTCGGACAGCGGTTTCACCAAGGTCGTCAAGAGCGGTACGGCCACGGCGACCAGCAGCCTCGGCTACAGCGTCCACGTGGACGTCACGGGCCTGACCCCGGCCACCGACTACTGGTACCGGTTCAAGGCGCTGGGCCGCACCTCCATCACCGGCCGGACCCGCACCGCGCCCGCCGCCGGTGACACTCCGAAGAACCTCCGGATCGCGCTGGCCTCCTGCCAGAACTGGCAGCACGGCTACTTCACCGCCTACCGGGACATGCTCGAACAGCAGCCGGACCTCGTACTGTTCGTCGGCGACTACATCTACGAGAGCTCGGCCTACTCCTATCGCGTACGCCGGCACGAAGGCGTGGGCCAGCCCGTCACGCTCGCCCAGTACCGTGCCCGTCACGAGCAGTACAACACCGACCCGGACCTCCAGGCGATGCGCGCCGCGGCACCCTTCGTCGTCGTCTTCGACGACCACGAGGTGGAGCAGAACTGGGCCGGTGACGTGGCGGACGACCCCGTCGCCTGGCCCACCGCGAAATTCCTGGCCCGCCGGGCGGCCGCCTTCCAGGCCTTCTACGAGCACATGCCGATCCGTGCCGCGCAGAAGCCCAGCGGCCCGGATGTGCTGATCTACCGCTCGCTCGACTTCGGCCCCCTGGCCCGGCTGCATGTCCTGGACACCCGGCAGTACCGCGACGACCAGGCGACCACCGCCGCCGGGGCCAAGAAGGACGGCCGGGTCATCATGGGCGACACTCAGCGGAACTGGCTGGTGAACAGCATGCGCACCTCCGGCGCGCGCTGGAACCTGGTCGCCTCCCAGGTGATGATGGCCGAGTGCGACTTCCTCGCGGGTGCGGGCAAGCAGTGGTCGTACGACGCCTGGGACGGCTACCAGAAGGAACGTGCCTCCCTGCTCGCCGAGTTCCAGAAGGTCCGCAACCCCGTGGTGCTCTCCGGCGACAAGCACCGCACCGTCGTCAGTGACCTCAAGCTGGACTACGCCGACCCGAAGTCGGCCGTGGTCGGCGCGGAGTTCGTCGGCACGTCGATCTCCAGCAGCGGGGACGAGGACCTGGTGGCCTTCGCCGCCGAGTGGGCGCCCAAGCTGGCGGACAACCCGCACTGGAAGATGATCGACGCCCGGCGCGGCTATCTGCTCCTCGACATCACCGAGGACCGTATCGAGGCACGACTGCGGACCATCTCCACCGTGCTGACCAGGAACGGCACGACCACCACGGCGGCGACCTTCCGGGTGGAGAACGGTGTGCCGGGCGTGTACCAGGTCGGCGTCCAGACCGAGCCCTCTCCGAGTACGAGCGCGAGTACGGAGGAGTCCGCAGGACCGGCGCACACCGCCACCCCGACGGACACTGCCACACCGACGCAGTCGGCCGAGCCGACGGAGCCGACGGAGCCGGTCACGGATCCGGCCGCGACGACCGCGCCCCCGTCGCCCTCCGTCACGCAGTCCCCTGACGACGCCGCCACCGACGTCGCCACCACCGACGTGTCCGCCACCCCCTGACCTTCCGGGAGAGTACGTGTTCACCATCCGCCCCCGGCGGCGCGACCGGAGCACCGGACGCCGGCGCTCCCCCGGTATGAAGGCATCGGTACTGGCCGCCACGGCGGCGGTGCTCACGACAGGCGTCTTCGTGCTGCTGCCCACCCACGCGGACGCCACCGCCCCGGTGCGCGGTGACTTCGACAGGGACGGCACGTCCGACCTGATCTACCGCAATGTCGCGGGCCAGTTGTACCTCGACACGGGTTCGGCCGAGGTCATGGTCCTCGACTCGGACGTCGCCAAGGTCAAGGACGTACTGACCCCGGGCGACCTCGACCAGGACGGCTTCCAGGATGTGCTGACCCTCAGCGCGAGCGGGGTGCTGTACTTCCATTCCGGCCTCTACGCACGCAGCCCCGGCGGCCTGGGCTCGTACAGTACGGTCGCGTCCGGCTGGCAGATCTACAACAAGGTCGTCGCACCCGGGGACCTCAACGGCGACGGCAAGGCGGACCTGCTGGCCCGTACTCCGGCCGGCTCGCTCTACTACTACCCCGGCAAGGGCAC
Organism: Streptomyces sp. NPDC001443; assembly: GCF_053597355.1. Taxonomy (NCBI): domain Bacteria; kingdom Bacillati; phylum Actinomycetota; class Actinomycetes; order Kitasatosporales; family Streptomycetaceae; genus Streptomyces; species Streptomyces sp. NPDC001443. The sequence goes on along the minus strand of NZ_JBSFIA010000016.1, from coordinate 80,492 downwards.
CGGTGCCTTCGGCACCCGCGTGCTGGTCGGCACGGGCTGGCAGCAGTACGACGAGCTGATCGGCGCCGGTGACCTGACCGGCGACGGCGTCGGCGACCTCCTGGCCCGCACTCCGGCAGGGGTCCTCTACCGCTACCCCGGCAAGAAGGGGGGCACCTTCGGCACCCGGGTCAAGGACCCGAAGACCGACTGGGCGTCGTACAATCAGATCATCGGCGGCGGCGACTGGGACGGCAACGGCAAGACCGACCTGCTGGCCAGGGACTTCTCCGGCGCCCTGTGGTTCTACGCGGGCGACGGCAAGGGCGGCTTCGGCACCCGGTCCGCCCGCAGCAAGGGCTGGGGCGAGGTCACGCAGTTCGCGGGAGCCGGCAACAACCCGCACTACGGCAAGTTCGGGACCATGGCCCGTACGACGGCCGGGAGCCTCTACAGCTACGAGGTCACCGGCACCGGCACGCTGACCGGTAAGGCTCTGGTCGGTGACGCCTGGCCGTCGGCGACCACCCGCCTCGCGTACGCCTCCTCGCTCCGGCAGAACGGCCTCGCCGACCTGGTCGTCCAGTCCGTCAGCAGCGGCAGGCTGACCAACCCGGCGTTCTACGCTCTCTCGGACCCCCAACTCGCCACCGGCTCCACCTCCTACAACCGGGTTCTCGGTCCGGGCGATCTCACCGGCGACGGCAAGGGCGACCTGCTGGCCGTGAGCACCTCCGGCACGCTCTACCTCTACGCGGGCGACAACTCCGGCACCAACGTGGGCTCCCGCGTCACCGTCAGCACCGGCTGGCAGCGCTACAACGCCGTCGTCGGCGCGGGCGACTTCACCGGCGACGGCCGTCCCGACCTGATGGCCCGGGACACCTCCGGCGTCCTGTGGCGCTACGCCGGCACCGGCAGCGCGTCCGCCCCCTTCTCGGCCCGGGTGAAGGTGGGCACCGGCTGGCAGCAGTACAAGAAGGTGTTCTCACCCGGCGACGCCAACGGCGACGGCAAGGCCGACCTCATGGCCACGAACTCCTCCGGCGCCCTGTACTTCTACGCCGGTACCGGCACCGGCGGCTTCAAGAGCCGCGTCACCAAGGCCACCAGCGGCTGGAGCACCTGGGCCGACCTGCTGTGAGCTCTGCCCTGCCGGGCTCTCTCCCCCGGGACCCGGCCCGCCGGGCCGCCTCGCACAGGCCACGCAGGAACCCGTTTGGCGAACCACGGCGGCCTCTGATAATTTCGCGGAGGCCGTGCGAGAGAACAAGGAGGTGGTACCCGTGAACACAGTATCGACATGGGTGCTCTCCTCCGGGGTCACGGTCGGGCGATAGGTCGTCGTCCGGGAGCGCCGTTCCAGTGCACTCCCGAAAGGCACGACCATGCAATTCACTTCCGAACAGCGTCTCGACGACGGCGTACTCGAGCGCAAGTTCACCCTTGACGAGATTCCCGGCATCCTGTGGACGCCTGAATCCGCATCTGCGTCCGCACCGGTCCCGCTGATCCTGCTCGGCCACCCCCCGCTCGGGCTGCAGAGGATGTATCCCCGGCTGGTGGCCCGGGCCCAGCAGGCCACGGCAGACGGCTTCGCCGCGGCCACCATCGAGCTCCCCGGCAGCGGTGAACGGCCCCGTTGGGCCGCCGTCGACCAGGCCCGCGCCGACCTGCGCCGGGCGATGGAAGCCGGCACGCCGGTCAGCGACGAGATCATCGACGCCCTCGTCCTCCCGCTCGTCGACAAGGCGGTCCCGGAATGGCAGGCCGCCATGGACGCCCTTCTGTCGCTGCCCGAGATCGGCGGCCCGGTCGGGTACTCGGGCGGAGTGATCTCCATCGGCGTCCGCCTCGCGGCGGTCGAGCCGCGCGTCGTGGCCGCCGGCCTCTTCGCCGGGAGTCTCGTGCCGCGCGTCATGTTCGAGGAGGCCCGCCAGGTCACCATTCCGCTGCACGTCCTGCTGCAGTGGGACGACGAAGGCAATGACCGGCAGGCGGCTCTGGACCTGTTCGACGCCTTCGGCTCCAAGGAGAAGACGCTCCACGCCAACATGGGCGGCCACACCGGCGTCCCGCGGTTCGCAGGGGAGGACGCGGCCAGGTTCTTCGCCCGGCACCTGAAGTAGGACCGGACCACGCGGCCACCGGCAGACGGCAGGCCGCGTCGACCGGGATGCTGCCCGTCGAGGGCAGCATCCCGGCACTCCACGGAATTCGGTCCGGCCCGTCGGCAACGTGAGCGCCCACTCAGCTACGGGCCGGGCCGCTCCCCCTGGCAACCACTGGACGGCGTCAGCTGCTTCGTGGCGACCTGGACACCCTGAAGCGTCGGCCTCAGTGACAACCGGTCGACCGTGGCCGGCCTGGACCCCCCACCCCCGGCTCGAATCCGCTGCCGATCAGGCGGACTTGTGGCGGGCGCCGCCCTCGATGTGGATCGTCTCGCCGGAGACGAAGCCCGCGCGCAGGAGCCACATCACCGTGTCGACGACGTCGTCGGCCTCACCGTGGCGTCCGACGAAGGTCCCGTCCGCGCTCTTGCCCAGCAAGGCGGACTTCTTGTCACCGAGGCGGTCCCACGCGCCCGAGTCCACTACACCGGGCGAGACGGCGTTGACCCGTACCGGCGCCAGGTCCGCCGCCAGGTGGCGCGCGGCGTACTCGACCGCACCGTTCGTGACACCCTTGACGAGCGATCCCCGCCCGGGGCGCCAGCCGACCACGCCGGAGAACAGCACCATCGACCCGGTCGGCCGCAGGACCGACGCGAAGTGCTTGGCCACCAGCATCGGGCCGATCACCTTCGCCGTGAACGCGGCCAGCAGCTTGTCGCGATCCAGCTCGGTGGCGCGCACGTCGTGCGGCGCCGAACCCGTCGTCACGATGTGGTCGATACCGTCCTTCAGCCGTTCCGCCGCGGCCGCGAGCGTCGACTCGTCCTGCAGATCGACCCGCACCGCTGTGGCGCCGATCTCGCTCGCCAGCGCGTCGGCCGCGGCCGGATCGCGGGCACCGACGACGACGTCGTACCCGTCCTTCGCCGCACGCCTCGCGACGGCCGCGCCGAGCGCCCGGGCACCACCGATGACCAAAATGCGTTCCATGTGTCCCGACTCCCTCTCGTAGGATCGGGCACCACGGTATGGATTTGATACCGGTATCTTCAACGAAACTGGGAGCGGCCATGGGCAAGGCGTACAACGTGATGGCGGCGACCTGCCCGAGCCGTACGGTGCTGCACCGTATCGGCGCCCGCTGGACCGTGTTCGTCGTCAACGCCCTCGACGACGGACCTCGCCGCTTCGGTGAACTGAAGGGGCACATCCAGGGCATCACTCCCAAGGTCCTCACCGAGACCCTGCGCTCTCTGGAAGCCGACGGTCTGATCAGCCGCCACGATCACGAAGAGAACCCGCCCCGCGTCGAGTACGCCCTGACACCGCTGGGCCGCTCACTGCTCATCCCCCTGCGCGCCGTACGGCTCTGGGCCGAAGAGCACGTCCCGGACATCGAGGCGGCCCGATCCCGCCGGCCGACTCCCTGACCCTCGACCTCCTCTTCCTCTTGAAGGAGGGGCGCCTACGGCTCGCGCCGCAGGGGGCGTCACAGGAAAAAACTCGCTCGCCCTGCTCACGTCCAGGACGAGACCCTGCGGGCATGGAGTTCCTCTGCTACCACCGCGACCGGCCCGGCTCCCTGCCGCTGCGCGCCGAACTGCTCGAAGATCACTGGTCGTACATGGACCGGTACGCGAAGGAGATGATCGCCCGGGGCCCGACCCTCGCCGACGACGGCGACGCCCCCACCGGAAGCGTGCACATCGTCGACCTGCCGGATCCCGCCGCCGCCCGCGCGTTCGCCTTCGACGAGCCGAACTACCAGGCGGGCGCGTACCGGGACGTGCTGCTGCGACGGTGGCGCAACACGCTGGGGCGCACCATGTGGGACTTCCCGGGCGGCCGGAACGGCGGCAACCGGTATCTGGTGCTCGGCTTCGGCGCGGGACAGGCCACCGACCTCGCGCTGCCGCCCGACCGGGACGAGCTGATCGCCTACGGTCCGCTGCTGTCCGACGACGGCACCACCTGGCTGGGCACGGCGGTGCTGCTGCGGGCACCGGACCCGCAGACGGCACGTGCCGTCCTGACCCCGGACCGGTACGCCGACATCGAGGTGCACAACTGGCAGTTCGGCGGGCGGCCCACCTAGACGAGGACGCCCGGGCCGACGTCACCACCGAGATCCGCTGGGCCCGCCCTTCGGGCGGACGACGTTACTTTCGAAACACGCCCTAGTGGTGCCGGGTGGGGCGGTCGGGCCACCGCCGGCATCAGGTGGCCGCCCCGGCGGGGGCTCTTCTCGCCGCGTAGACCAGTCGCACGAAAGCCGACGAGCCGGTGGGCGGCATCAGCACGATCAGCACCGGCGATGCCACCACGCCAGCCGCGGATCCGCCATGGGCTCGTGATGCGTTCGCCCGAGCAGCACCTCGTCCAGGCGTTCGACCGGTACCCGCAGTTCGGCGGCGGCTCTCGGCGGCAGCATGGACAAGGCGTCCTGCAGCTTGTCCCGGGCCCAGCCCTCGCCGCAGCACGGGCAGGTGAACTCGGTCTCCCACCGCCTCCACCGGCGTTCGGTGCCGTGGACGCGGACCGACCACACGCTCAGCGCGGCAGACACGATGCCCGGCGTCAGCCGGTCCCGCTCGAGCACGCGGACGGCCGCATTCGCCGCTCCCGAAAGGCCGGGAACATCGCGGTAACGCACCCAGGAGTTCCTGCCGCCACGTTGCCGCGGCCGCAGTGAAGCGGGCGTTCTACGCGGCACGGTCCCTTCGAACATCGATCATGGACGGCATCCTCCCACAGCCGGGACCGGCCGGACCGCGCCCAGGACCAGTTCCCCCCGGGTGTGCCTCCCTTCGTCGTCTGTTCGTGCAACCGCCCGCCTTCTTCTCGCGTCGGTCAGTATGATCATCCGATGCGAGCGTGGGCTCGTGACCGTTGGGGGGCGGGTATGGACGTCGACAACGCCGTTGCGCACAGAGGGTCTTGGCGGTGGATGCGGGTCGCGGCCTCGGTCGCCGCGTCGGCCCTGGTGCTCGGCGGCTGCGGTTTCGCAGACCATGGCAAGGCAGCCGCGCCGAACACTTCGGCGCCTTCGGGGTCCGCCGCCGCGACCGCGTCCGGCTCCCCCTCGGGCGCCGAGTCCGCGAGCTCCGCCAAGGGTGATGCGCCGTCATCGACCCCGTTCCGGGCGGACCCGGGCAAGGTGCCCAGGACCAGGAGCCGGGCCGAGGCGCTGGCCGCGGTCGTGGCGTTGCGACCGCAGGGGTGGGGCTCGGACTTCCGGGCGCAGCGGCCTGCCGTGAGCACTCCGGGCACCGTCGCCGTGCTGGACCGGCAGTGCCGGTGGGAGCGGCACGAGCTGCCCCACGGCGTCCTGGCCTCCCTCTCCCGCTACAGCGGGATTCCCGCCGCCGACGGCAGGGGTGAGCTCAAGGTGAGCGCGGCGGTCACCGTGCACACCACCGTCCTCGACGCCGACGAGCAGCTTGCCACCACGTTGGAGGAGCCGCTGCGGTGCCGGCAGCAGGAGGTCCGGACGGACGAGTGGATCTCCGGACTCATGTCGACCGCCACTCCCTACGGCCAGGGCAACAACGACTACGCCGACGACCAGGTCGTGGAGATCGGCAAATACCTCATCGGGAAGGGCCAGCAGACCTATGCCTGGTACGTCACCCGGCTCGGCACGGTGACCCTGTCGGTGTCGGTGAAGGGCGCGAAGGGCTACTCGGACAACGAGTTGACCACGTACGCGTCGAACGCCAACGCCGCGATGCTCACCCGTCTGGAGTCCGAGCTCGGAGGTGACAGCTGATGGAGCCGCTGCGTTCGTCGGATCCCGCGCGTATCGCGGACCATCGTCTGCTCGGGCGGCTGGGCGCCGGAGGCATGGGCGTGGTGTACCTGGCACGCTCGCCCGGCGGCGCACTGGTGGCCCTGAAGGTGCTGCTCGCCGAGTACGCGGAGGAGCCGGGCTTCAAGGAGCGGTTCCGCCGCGAGGTCGAGGTCGCCCGGCGGGTCGACAGCCCCTGGGTGGTGCCGCTGGTGGACGCCGACCCGGACGCCGAGGCTCCGTGGCTGGCGACGGCGTTCGTGCCCGGACCGTCGCTGGCCGAGGCGGTGACCGCGTACGGGCCACTGTCCGAGCGCGGGCTGCGGCTGCTCGGCGCCCGGCTGGCCGAGGCGCTGGGCGAGGTGCACCGGGCCGGGCTGGTCCACCGGGACCTGAAGCCGGGCAATGTGCTGCTCGCCCATGACGGGCCGCGGCTCATCGACTTCGGCATCGCCCGCGCGCCGGAGGACCGGACGCTCACGGCGACCGGGGTCGTGGTCGGCACACCCGGCTATCTCTCTCCCGAGCAGGCCGAAGGGCGGGGCGGGGACGGCATCGGCCCCGCGAGCGACGTGTTCTCCCTCGGCTGTGCCCTGGCGTTCGCGGCGACCGGCCGGGCGCCGTTCGGCAGCGGAGCGGTCGACGCCCTGCTGTTCCGGGCCGTCCACGACCCGGCGGACCTCGAAGGTGTACCGGCATGGTTGCACCAGGTGCTGGACCGCTGTCTGGCGAAGGATCCCGCCCGGCGGCCGGACGCCGGCGAGCTGGTGCGGGAGCTGACGGCCGACGGCGCCGCCCGGAGCGAAGGCGCTTCCGGGGCCGGACCACAGGGCGAAGGGACGGACGGGTGGCTGCCCGAGCCGGTCGACCGGCTGATCGCCGAGCGCTCGGCCGCCGCGCTCGCGCTGCCGGACATCGAGCACACGCTGGCACCGTCCGACGCACCGGTCGCTCCCGACCTGGCGGAGCCCGACACGCGTGAGACGCCCGGGCCGGCAAAGGCGGAGGACTCCCGCCCGGCCGGCCGGCGGCGTTTCCTGCTCCTCGCCGGCGGGGCCGCGGCGCTGGCGGCGGGCGGGGGCGGCGCCTGGTGGGCGGCCACCCGCGACAACGGCCCGGACGGCGGCAGCACCGCGCCCCCGCGCCGGCCGGTGCACACCCTCGCGCTGCACGGCGACCTCAGTGGCCCGCACCGGGAGACGGGCCGGGCCCAGGAGCGCGGACTGCGGCTCGCGGTCGAGGAGTTCAACGCGCGCGGTGACGCCCCGTTCACCGTGCAGGTCAAGACGGTCGACGACGCGGGTGATCCGGTGGCCTCGGCCCGGCTCGCCGCCCGGCTCACCGACACGCCGTCGGTCCTCGGCGTGGTCGGCCCGACCACCGACGAGACCGCGCAGGCGGCGCTCGCGAAGTACGATGCCGGGCTGCTGCCGGTCATCGGCGTGTCACCCGGCGCGACCGCCCTGTCCTACCAGGGGTTCCGCTCGTTCCTCAGCGCACGGCTGCCCGACGCCGTGCTGCCCGTCTATGCGTGCAACTACCTGCGGGGCACGGCGCGATCACGCAAGATCGGTATCGTCGTCGACCGCCCGGCCGGCGCTTACGGGACGACGCTGGCCAGTTCCCTCGCCAACTACGCCGACAGCATCGCGTACCCGTCCGTACCGGACGTGGTGAGCGCGATGCGCCACGACTTCGGCGGCGCGGTGGACACAGTGCTCTCCGCCGGCGCCGATTCCGTGTTCTTCGCCGGTCTGCCCGACCGGGCGGCGCTGATCGCCGCGACGCTCCGGGAACGCGCCTTCACGGGTGCGCGGGTGTCGGGCCCGGCGCTGCTGGACGAACAGTTCCTGAAGCAGGCGCGGGAAGGGGCCGAGGGCTGGACGATGGTGGCCACGGTCGTCGACGCGAGCCGCAAACCCGAGGCGCGGAAGTTCGCCGCCGCCTACCGCGCGCGCTTCAAGGAGGCACCGCCCCGGTACGCGGCGGAGGCCTACGACGTGACCGGGATGCTGCTCAAGGCGCTGGCCGGGCTGCCCTCGAAGAGCCGCACCCGGCAGAACCTGCTCGCGGCCGTCCGGAGCGGGAAGTACACGGGCATCACGAAGTCGTTCGCCTTCGACAAGTACGGCGCAACGGTCATCGACGGCACCGGCGGTTTCCTCTGGCGGGTGGCCGACGGCGCCTTCGTGTACGACGGCCCCGCGCCGCTGACCGTCTGATGGAGCCGCTGCGGGCCGGCGACCCGTCCCGGATCGGGCGTTACCGTCTGCTGCGGCGGCTGGGCGCCGGCGGCATGGGGGTGGTCTTCCTGGCCCGGGCGCCGGGCGGGGCGATCGCCGCGCTGAAGACGGTCCGCTCCTCGTACGCCGACGAGAGCGGATTCCGGGCCCGTTTCCGCCGTGAGATCGAGGCCGCCCGGCAGGTCGGCAGCCGCTGGGTGGTCCCGCTGCTGGACGCGGACGCCGACGCGGAGACACCGTGGCTGGCGACGTCGTACGTGCCGGGACCCTCGCTCGCCGAGGCGGTGGACACCTTCGGGCCGCTGCCGCCCGCTTCCGTACGGCTGCTGGGCGTGCGGCTCGCGGAGGCGCTGGAGGCGGTGCACGGGGCCGGTCTCGTCCACCGCGACGTGAAGCCGGGGAACATCCTGCTGGCCCCGGACGGGCCGCGGCTCATCGACTTCGGCATCGCCCGCGCGCCGGATGCCACCGCGCTCACCTCCAGCGGGGTGATCGTCGGCTCCCCCGGCTTCCTGTCGCCCGAGCAGGCGCGGGCGCGGGGCGGCGGGATCGGCCCGCCCAGCGACGTGTTCTCGCTGGGCTGCGTGCTGGCGTTCGCCGCGACCGGGGTACGGCCGTTCGGCGGCGGCGCGGCGGCGGGAGTGCTGCTGCGCACGGTGTACGAGGAGCCCGATCCGGCGGCGCTCCCGGACGCTCTGGCCCCCCTGCTGAGAGCCTGCCTGCACAAGGATCCGGCCGGCCGGCCGGGCCTCGCGCGCCTGCGTGCGACGCTCGTGGAGGCAACGGCCGCCGACTCCGCCGAGCCGTCCGGCTGGCTGCCCGCGCCGGTCACCCGGCTGATCAACGACCGGTCCGCCGCCGTGCTCACCATCGGTGCGATCGAGCCGACCCAGGTGTCCGCGTCGGGCACTGCGGACACGGCGGACACGGCGGGCACTGCGGGCACTGTGGGCACTGCGGACACGGCGGGCGAGGCGTCGCCGGAGGCCGTGACGAGGACGGCCGTCACCGCCACCCGCCCCACCGCGGGCGCCCTCGGCCGACGCGGCTTCCTGCGCCTCGGCTCGACGGCGGGGCTCCTCGCGGCGGGAGGTGGCGGGGCCTGGTGGTGGAGCACCCGGACGAGTCCGGGGCCGGCCGCACCGTCCGGGAGCGGTCGTCCACGCCCGGAACTGGTCGTGGCGTTCCACGGCGACCTGACCGGCACGGACAAGGCGAGCGGGAGGGCCCAGCTCAACGGCGCCCGGCTGGCCGTCGAACACATCGACGCGCACGGCGACCGCCCCTTGCGGCTGAAGCTGCGGACGTACGACGACGGCGGCGACACCGGGCGTGCCCAGGAGCTGGCCGACCGGCTGGCGAAGGACGCGGAGGTGCTCGCCGTACTGGGCCCCACGACCGACGCCTGCTTCAGCGCCACCGAGAGGACCTACACCGAAGCGGTGATGCCCGTGGTGTCCGTCTCGGTGGGCGCCAACACCACGAGTTCCACGTTCGGCTCGAAGACCTTCCACTGCCATGCGGCACTGCACGTCACGTACGACCTTCTCGCCGCTCCCTGCATCCGCTACCTCAGCGACCACGTCGACGCCCGCCGTGTGCACCTCGTGGACGACCGGGCGCAGGGCGACTTCGCCTGGACCGTGTGCGACAGGGCCGAGCGGGCGCTGCGCCAGGGCGGCCGGGACACCACGGTGACCCGGGTGGCCGCCGGACGGATCGACTACGCGGCCCTCGCCGCCGAGGTGCGGTCCGCCCGCGCGGACGCGGTCGTCTTCACCGGCGACGCGGCCCGGGCCGCCGGGCTCGCGTCGGCGCTGGCCGCCGCCCGGTTCACCGGCACCCGGATGGCGACGGAACGCGCCCTCGACCCAAGGTTCCTGAGATCGGCCGGTGCCTCGGCGAAGGGCTGGGTCTTCGCCACCGGCTTCACCGACCCGACGGCCCGCACCTCCGCCCGCGCGTTCACGGCCGCCTACCGCGCCCGCTTCGGCACCGCGCCCGGGTGGTACGCGGCGGAGGCCTACGACGCCGTGATGTTCCTGGCCCAGGTCTGTGACAAGGACGGCACCGCGCTGAGGGAGCGGGGCGCGATCGCCCGCCGGATGCCCGAAGTCACGTATTCCGGCATCACCCGTACGGTCGAGTACGAGTCGGGGTACGGCTACAACCACGCGGCGATGTTCGAGTTCCAGGTCGTCGACGGCGCGTTCCGGTACCTGGGGCAGTACCAGGAGGCCGCGGTGTCGTGACGGGCATGGTCCAGTCATCCGCAGGCAGCCCCGGTGGTCGCGCGGGGCGCGCCGCCGGTCCGAGGGCGGATGGCCGAGCGGTCCGGCGGCGGGGAAGCACGCGCCGGGTGATCGTCGTCGATCAGTGCGAGGCGGTCAGGGCAGCCAGGTGGTCGTCCAGGAGCTCGACCTGCCGCCGGGGCGGGAATTCCGCCGGGTCGAGCAGTGCCTGGACCACGAGGCCGAGGACGAAGGCCTGAGCCCCGGCCGCGATTTGGGCGGGGTCGCCGGGAGGCAGTTCGCCGAGCTCCTGGGCCGCGGTCACCCGCTCGGTCAGCCGGTCCCTGCCTTTCGCGTACTTGCGGGCGTAGTCGGTGCTCAGGGCGGGGTCGGAGAGCGCGGTGTCCCAGGAGGAGACCCAGATGCGGTTGCTGTCGGTGGCCTCGGGGGTCAGCGGCAGGATGTCCAGCAACGCGTCCCTGAGGGCGGCCAGACCTTCGCCCGTGTGGCGGCGGGGGCGGGAGACGGTGCGCTGTTCGAGCAGGTCGAGGGCGTACTCCACCAGGGCCTGCTTGGTGGGGAAGTAGTGCGTGAGCAGGCCGGTGGTCGCGCCGAGTTCGGCGGCGACGGCGCGCAGGGTCAGGCCGGCGAAGCCGCGGGTGGCCATGACCTGCCAGACCGCCGCGGAGACGTCGCGTCGGCGGGCCTCGTGATCTCCCTTGGTGCGTGGCATGCCGCCACGGTACATTGCCGTAACGCTTGTTATGGAAATGGAGAGGGTCGCATGTTCTCGCTGTCACTGGGCGACGGGGCTCGCCTCGGTCCGCTGGAGGTCTGGCATGCCGAGGAGTTCGCCGCCCACATGGACCGGGCCCGCGAGCACATTCGCCCCTGGGTCGGGCCCTCGTTCGTCACCGACGACGTGCACGGGGCACGGGCCACGCTGAAGCGGTACGCCGAACGCCAGGCCGATGACGGTGCCCGCCTGTACGGCATCCGGCGGGACGGCCTGCTGGTCGGCGGAGTGATGTTCACCGCGTTCGATGCCGCCGCCGGCTCGTGCGAGATCGGTTGCTGGCTGGAGCCGTCCGCCGAGGGCCACGGCCTGATCACGCAAGCGTGCGGCACGTTGCTGGACTGGGCGTTCACGACCCGGGGGCTGCACCGCGGCGAATGGCACTGCCGGGCCGACAACGACCGCAGCTCGGCGGTGGCCAGGCGACTGGGCATGACGCTGGAGGGGGTGCGCCGCGAGGCATGGGCGTACCAGGGCGTGCGCCACGACAAGCAGGTGTGGGCGGTACTCGCTCCCGAGTGGCGAGCCCTGGAGCGGTGACCGGCGGCGGCCCCGTCCGCTGAACCCGGCCGACGGCGTGGCCGCCGTGGCCGCCGTGGCCGCCGTGGCCGCCGTGGCCGCCGTGGCCGCCGAAGACTGAACCCGGCAGGCGGCGCCTGCACACCTGGACCTGGCTGGACCCCCGGCCCCATTCCAGAGGGCCGAGGGTCCACAGCACGCGGTGAGCAGCCGTCGGCTACCAGTCCCCGCGGCCGCCGCCGTAGTAGTCCCTGACCACCCGGAAGCTGCCCACGACGCCGTGGTGGATGTCGATGCCCTCGGTCCAGCCCGGGCGCACGCCGTTGCTGGAGCTGCGGGGGCCGACGACGGCGATGGGAGCACCGTTGTCGCAGACCGCACCGCGGAAGACCTCGACGGTCCGACGGGACTCGTTGGTGACGTTCAGGCTCCATGCGCCCAGGCCGCTGGCCACGGTGATGCAGTCGCCCGGGTAAGCGGAGTACGACCGCTCGTTGATGAAGATACGGCCCTCCTCTCCCCGGTACCCGCCGCCGCCTCCGCCGCCTCCGCCGCCTCCGCGGCCTCCGTTGCCCCTGTCGCCGCCGTTGCCCCTGCCGCCGTCGTCGCCCTCGTCGCCTCCGCCGTTGTTGCCGTTCTGCCCGTTGCCGCCGTCGACCAGGTCGGCGGCCGCCGGGGCCGCCTGGGGAGCCGGGGCCGCCTGGGGGGCCTTGGCCGCCTGAGGAACCGGGGCCACGTGGGGGGCCGGGGCGGGGGCGGCCGGGTCGGAGGCCGCCGAGGCGTAGGTGATGCCGGTCGCGGCCAGAGCCGCGGCGGCCGTGACGGCGGCGGTGACCGCCTTGGAACGAAGCTTCATGTCGCTGTCTCCTGTTTCAGGGATGCCGACCCGTCAGCCGGCTTGCGAATGAACTTACCCAGAGCTGACATATCGGTCATTTCGAATGATCAACAGAAGAGAGCCAATCGAGGTATTTACGACCGTCCCCGAAGCCGACACGCGGTCATATCACCGCCACAAGCAGCGGATTGACCTACGGTTAGCCCCTTAGGGGGATCTTTGGACGCCGACAGCCACTCGATATCGGCGTGTCGCTACGGATGTGGCGCGGCAGGTCGTGATAGGAGGAGGCCCGCCGCGCCGGAACCCGTCGATCCGCCCGGCGAGCGGCATCCGAGTCCACAGACAGGCGTCGGCCACCAAGTCCCCGCCCCGGGGGGGCATGGCCGACTCGGCGCACCGCTGGCGATCGCCCACAAGGAACGCGACGAGGACGCGGCTCACCAGGTCGGCGTCCATGAGGTGGTGGGCGAGGTGCCGTCCGTGGCACCGGTGATCGCCTACGCGGTCCGGGAGACCTTCGAGAACGGATCGGTGACCAGCCTGCTCGAGGACCTCCGACCGACGACGGACCAGGGGCGGCCCGCGACGTGCGGGCCGCCCCGTCATGGATCTCCTCACCGAGGACCGGCGACAGGACCCGGCGGCCCGGGCTGCCGGAGCGGTCGGCGATGCCCCCTTCGGGGCATGCGGCCGGTCAGGCAGGGGTCTCGGCGGTGGCGGTCAGCACCGCACGACCGAGGACGTGGCCGGCCATGGTGAAGCCGAGGACGGCCGGGGTGGCGTCGGCCGCGACGCCGATGCTCGCGACGTCGAGGGCGTGCACCACGACGAAGTAGCGGTGCGGGCCGTGTCCGGCCGGCGGGGCGGCGCCGACGAAGCGGGCGGCGCGGGCGTCGTTGGGCAGCTGGAAGGCGCCCGCGGGCAGGCCCGATCCGGTGTCGTCGCCGGCACCCTCGGGCAGTTCGGTGACGGTGGCGGGGATGTCGGCGACCGCCCAGTGCCAGAACCCGGACCCGGTGGGGGCGTCGGGGTCGTAGACGGTGACGGCGTAGCTCCGGGTGCCTTCCGGGGCGCCGCCCCAGGACAGCTGCGGGGAGAGGTCCTTGCCGCCGGGGACGCCGAAGACGCCGGAGAACTGCTCGGGCGGCCAGGCGGCGCCGTCGGTGACGGTGGTGCTGGTGACGGTGAAGGACGCCGCCTCGGGGAGACGGGCGAAGGGGTCGTTGGCATTCATCGCGTTGTTCCTCTCGGACCGTGCTGCGGAAGGGCGGTGACAGGGCCGGCTGGAGGGCGCGCACAGGCGTCGCCGTCGCCCTCCGTCGACCACTCGATCGACGATAGCATCAATAATCGATTATTTGCGGGATCGTCTATGCTGAGGACCGTGACTCAGACGGCCCACACCCCGACCCCGCCGGCGAAGCAGATGCTCTCCGAGCAGGTCTACGCACACCTGCGGGACGCGATCATGGGCGGGCACCACGCCCCCGGTGACGCCCTCAAACCGCAAGACCTCGCCAAACAGCAGGGCGTGAGCCTGGCCGTGGTGCGCGAGGCGCTCGTACGCCTGGTCGGCGAGGGCCTCGCCGACCGGCTGCCCAACCGCGGCTTCGCCGTCCCGGCCGTCTCCGACCGCCGCTGGCAGGACATCGCCGAAGCCCGCCGGACCATCGAACCGGTCGTGCTGCGCATGTCCGTCGAGCGCGGCGACGTCGACTGGGAGGCCCGCGTACGAGCCGCCCACCACCGCCTGGCCCGCACTCCGGCACACGCGCCGGACGAGAGCGCGTACTACAGCAGCGCATGGTCCGAAGCACACCGGGTATTCCACCGCACCCTGTTGGAAGGCTGCGGCAACCCCATTCTGCTGGAGACCTTCGACCGGACGTGGACGGCGAGCGAGCTGGCCCGCCGCTGGTCGTCGCACCGCCGCCCCGGCCGGGACCACGTCGGCGAGCACCGCCGGCTGGAGGAGGCGGCGCTCGCCCGCGACGCCGACACCGCAGCCGAAGTGCTCGTCCAGCACCTCACGCTGACCGCGGCCGGACTGACCGAATGCGCCCATCCCGAACCCGCGAAGGAAACCTGATCCACCTCCGCCGAAGGCGTTCTCGCCCTGATGACGATTCGCGAAATGCGCCGGTCCCGGATGCCGTCGCCGGTGCGGGCGGCCCGCGGTGGCCGCGCGGGTGAACCGCCGGACGGGCGCGTGTTCACGAGCGACCGCCCGCCCGTGAAACGCCCGCGGGTACCGCCCGCCCCGACCGCCGCGCATCGCGCAGGGAGCGCGGGGCGCTCGGCCGCATCGCCCTCGTCGGTGACGCCGCGTACCGCGCCGCCCCCACGTCCGGACGCGGCACGTCCCAAGCCCTGATCGGTGCCTACGTCCTGGCCGCCGAGCTGGCCGCGGCGGGCGGCGACCACACCGCCGCCTTCGCCGCCTACGACAGGGCACTGCGCCCCTACGTCGAGCACAACCAGGCCATCGGCGTCCACGGGAGCCGGTACGTCTTCACCCGGCCGACCCAGGAGATGTTCGACGCCCTGGCGGCTCGGTCCCACGAAGGCGAAATCGAACCCGGCCCTGAACCGCAGCTCCCGTCCTCGCGCCTCCAGAACACCTGAGGGGAAGGATCCGCAGGCTCAGGGGTCAGCGGCGGCCGCGCGCGAGGAGGGCCGCGTGCGGCAGCGTCAGCAGACCGTCCTTGTCGGCGAACTCCGCGCTCAGCAGATCGAAGTGACGCTTGATCTCGGCGCGGACGGGGGGTGTCTGGCTCTGCACCAACTGCCCGCCGAACGCCACGCCGCCCGCGGGACCGCGCCACCACTCGTCGGCGCTCGCGCGGTGGTCCCAGCGCAGGGTCTCGCACGTCGCCTCGCGCAGCCCCGCCGCGTCCATCAGCCCTCGCAGGCCGCTCTCGTCGCGGGGAAAATCGTCCTCGGCAGCCAGTCCCGCGGGCAGGTGCGGTGGACGCACCGCGCCCCCGGCCCGGATCGCGCGGCCGATCAACGTCTGTCCCGGAGCCGGTGGCGCCGCCCATATCGTCACCGCGATCCGGCCGTCGGGCCTGACGACACGGCGCAGTTCGGCCAGCGCCGCTCGGGGCCGACCGACATGGTTGAGAACGAAGTTGGCCACGACGGCGTCGAATTCCGCGTCGGCGAAGGGAAGCTCGGGAAGAGCGGCCACCCGCACGTCGGCCGCGGGTGCCGCCCTGACAGCCAATTCGGCCATGGTCGGCTCCGCGTCCACTGCTGTCACCGTCGCGCCCCGGGCACACGCGGCAGCGGCGACCGTTCCCGGCCCGGTGCCCACATCCAGCAGGCGAACCCCCGGTCCGACCCCAACGGCATCGAGCAGCGACGGCACCGGATAGGCGCACAACTTGGCGAAGCTCGCGGCATAAGCGGCCGCCCGGCCCGCCCAGATCAGCCGCTCACTCTCGTCGAACGTCGTCACCGTCACCGGCGCCCTCCCCGAACTCGCCCAGCACCGACAGGTAGTTGTGACCCTAACCCGCCGTCTGATCAGCGCGGACGGTCACCGGCAGGCACGTGGCCCGATCACCCGGTCGATCCCCGTCGCGAGGCGTCATCCTGCGGCATCCCGTGACGGGGGTCCCTGCACGCGCGCACCAGCTCTCAGAGCCGGCCGGGCATGCTGTGGCGGCCGTGGAGGTTGCCGGATCCGCGGGTGGTGTCGTGGCCGCGGGCGGCCAGGGCGGCGGCGCAGGCGAGGACAGTTGCGATGCCTCCGGTGATGAGGTTGCTGATGATGGTGCGGGGGTGGGCGACGTCGCCGGCGACGACCCACGGGGCGACGCAGGTCCAGATGCCGATGACGGCGGCGGCCCAGGCCATGGAGTGCGTGCGCTCGTAGGAGGTGCCGAGACCACCCAGGAGCAGCATGTAGGCGATACCGGCGATGAGGTTGGTGACGGCGAGGGTGGTGAAGAGGTTGAAGCCGACTATCCAGGGGGATGCCGCCAGGTACAGGCCGGTGATCAGGGCGAGGGCCTCGATCGTCTGGGCTCGTGGGGTGGCGGCGACGCGGTCGTGCCGGGCGCGCAGTTCTGCCAGGTCGGGGTGTTCCTCGATGGGCGCGGCGTGATGGATTGACGCCATGATGTTCTCCCTTGAAGGATGACTCTTCACCCAGTACCCAATAAAAGCGACATATTTACAGAAATGGCCTGTCTCCCCAGCGCGCCAGGCCCCTCAAGGGCGCGCTGCGACCCCGGTCGGGGACGGTCCACAAGGTCTGACCGCGGATGTCCCACCGCTCCAGCAGGGCGTTCGCGGCCATGAATCCACTGGTCGCCGCGCGTTCCATCAGCGCCACCGGCAGTTCCGTGCGGACCAGGTCGCCGGCGATCACCAGGCCCGGGTCGCAGGTGCGGACGGTGGGGCGGTCGCCGTAGCCGCCGACCGGGAACAGGGGACAGTCGGAGCGCCACTCGTGGTGCGCTTCCACGACCGTTGCCGCGCTCGTCTCCGGATACACCGTGCGCAGCTGCGCGACCAGGCGCTCTTGCTCCACCTTTCGGACCGCGCCCGCCGGCAGGGCGTAGGCGTGCAGTTCCACGACCGATCCGCCGGTGCGGGCGGCCCAGCGGGATGCCTCGCCCTCCCAGCGGTCGAGGACACTGACGTTGTCGAGGGTCCCGTAGCCGCTGGTCCCCAGGAAGCCGGGCCGGTCGTGTGCCACCGGCCGGTCGAGCCACAGTCGCGAGACCAGGAAGGGTGGGGCGTTGCGCAGCCGGGCCACGCGCCGGCGCCAGGAGGCGTCGGCCAGTTCCGGTGATCGGGCGACGACGGCTCGCAGGCCGGCGGTGTCCAGGGCGAGCACGATCGTGTCGTGGCGCTGCTCCTCGGCCGCGGTGCGGACGAGGAAGCCGCCGTCCGTCGTGGGCGTGACCGTCTCGACGGGGGTGGCGACACGGACGTCCACGTGGTGACCCCGGAGATAGCCGGCGAGGGGTTCCCAGAGGGCTTCGGGGAAGGGCTCGCCGGGTACGTCGAAGAGCAGTCCCTCGGCGGAACCGAGGAAGTAGATGTGGAACATCAACACCATTTCCGCCGCGGAGAGTTCCCTCGGGTCCGCGAAGAAGCTGCGGGAGAACACCTCGAAGGCGAGATGGTGTGCGGCCTCGGGGAAGCGGATCGACCGGAGGAAGTCGTGCGCGCTGACGGTGTCGAGGCGTTCGTACACGTCGGGGACGCGGACGTCGAGAAGGGGCAGGGCGGCGGCCGGGTTCATCCGGACCATGTCGCGCAGGGCGAAGGTCGGGCTCAGGGCCACGAAGGCCAGGGCGCTCCAGGGCGGGGTGCGGGGGACCCTGCGGAAGCTGTCCTGCAGTCCCCGGCTGTGGCGCAGCGGATAGTCGGGGAGTCCCGTCAGTCTCCGCAGGCCCGGGTCGGTTCGCCGCAGAAGTCCGCGCAGGTTGTAGTACTGGCGGAAGAAGGCGTGGAAGCCGCGACTCATGGTGGCCGTGGTGCCGTCCGGGAGGCCGACCGGCCAGCCGGCCAGGCGGCCGCCGAGGGACGGCTCGCGTTCGTAGAGGGTGACGCGTACGCCCCGTTCGGCCAGGGCGGTCGCTGCCGCCAGTCCGGCGATGCCGCCGCCCACGACGGCGGTCGTCGGGGGCCGTGCACCGTCGGCCCGTGGCTTTCCGGGGCGGGGGACCAGCATCCGGGCCCGTCTGTCCCTGCCGCGACGGGCCACGTCGTGCGGCCTTGGCGCCCTCACCGGACACCGCTCCCGTGGACAGCCGGGCGCCGGGCGACGAAGGTGTGGGCGATGCCGGTCTGCCATCCCGGCAGGGGCAGTACCCGTACGCGGTCGAATCCGGCTGTCCGGACGCGGTCGGCGAACTCGTCCGCCGTGTCGAACTCGATGACGCTGCGCCACAGATGCCGGTACAGCCGTCCGTCCCCGAGTGCGGTGGCGACGGGCAGTACGATGCCGCCGCACACCGCCGTCCACACCGCCCGGTGGCCGGCCCGGCCGCTCAGGGTGTATTCGTGCACCGCGAGCCGCCCGTGTGGTGACAACAGGTCACGCACGGTCGCGAGCACCCGGTCGGGGTCGGCCGCGTTGCGGAACAGGTAGGCGGCGAACACCGCGTCGAACGCCTCCCCGACGCCCGCCTCCCTCAGGCGTTCCGCCGGGGCGTGCAGGAAGGTGACGTTGTCCGGCCAGGACTTCGCGGCCGCTCGCTCCAGCATGCCGGCGGAGGCGTCCACCGCGGTGATCGCGGCGCCGGGAAGCACCTCGGCGAGGGCGGCGGTCGAGGCGCCGGTCCCGCAGCCGAGGTCCAGCACTCGCATGTCGCGGCCGCCGTCCGGGAGTCCGAGGCGGCGTGCGGAGCGGCGCAGATGGGCGTGGTAGCCGGGGTTGGCGGCCACCAGCGTGTCGTAGCTGCGAGCGGCGTGGTCGAACGCGGCGGCCAGGTCCGCGTCGCGCAGCAGGGTCATGCGGTCTCCGTCGGTCGTCAGGCGGCCCGGAAAGGGCGGCGGGGCAGGTACAGGAGTTCCGCGGCGGTGCGGAGCATCGGCAGCACGGGGGTGTGGATGCCCACGGAGAGGTCCTCGCGCAGGCGGGTGCGGCCGTCGAGGAAACGCAGCAGTCGCTCCATCGGCACCTGTGCGAAGAGATCCGCGAAGAAGGCGGGGCCGTCGATCCGGCCGGTGTCCAGCGCGCGCAGCATGACAGCGTCCATGAGGCGGGAGCGCGGGGAGTGCGCGGGTGGCGGCAGCGGGTGCCGCCCCGACAGCAGCGCATCCGCCACGGCGCGGACCTGGCGCTGGAGAGCGGCGAAGGTGTAGCCCGTCGACGGCCGGGTCGCGCCCGCCGCGGCTCCGATACGGAAGACCGACGGCGCGGTCCGCCGGGTGAAGGGCGCGTCGGTCATGGGGATGACGCCCGTCTCGGTCGAGACGACCTCGAGATGGGGCAGGCCGAGGACGTCCTCGGTGTAGTGGCGCAGCGCGGCTTCGTAGCCCTGCCGGTCCAGGACCGCGGGAGAGAATCCGGTGTATTCCACGAGGGCGTGCCGCCGGCCGGCGGGCAGCACGTAGCCGAACGAGAGACCTCGCGGGGGTTGTGGGGTGCGGAAGTCCATGAGCTCGACCGTGCCGGGGTCGAAGACCGGCCGTTCGCAGCGGACGAACCATCCGTGGAAGTGCTGCAGCAGCGTGGTGCGGGCCGCCGGGAGGCTGCCCAGGGGGCGTGAGTCGAAGACCCAGCGGGCACGGACGGCCAAGTGGTGTCCGTCGACGTCCCGGGTGTGGACCAGGGCTCCCTCGGGAAGGCCCTCCACCGTTTCGACGGTTGCTTCGAGGCGCCGGACGTTCTCGCTCTGTGCGAGGTCGCGTGCGATCAGGCTTTCGAAGTCGTCCGAGTGGATCATCTTGTACCGCAGGGGCCCGATGTCGTCCTCGATCGCCCGGCCGTCCGGGGCGTGCACCCGCAGGCGCCGCCATGACGCGCTGACGGCGTCGTCGTAGCGTCCGCGACCGTTCTCCCAGAAGCACCAGGTACGGCGTGGGGGCCGCAAGGGCCCGGGCGGGGCGTCCATCAGGAGCACCGACGGCCGACGTGCCCCGGGCGTGCGGCGGGACAGCAGGTGGGCCAGGGACAACCCCGCGGCACCCGCACCCACGATGGCGACGTCCGCATCGAGCACGAGCGTTCCCTCCTCTTGCGCGTGTGCATCTGCGTTGCCGGGAAGCATTCCCGCTCCCGTGCCCTTCCGGATGCAGGCCACGCTGAGCGGTCGGCCGAGCGGCGCACTACGACGCCCGGCCGGGACGGGCCGCTGCGGTTTCCACCGTTCGGTGCATCCGAGAGCGCCCTCGAGGCGGAAGGCATAACGACGGACCGGCTGCGATCACGACGAAAGGAACCGGGATGTGTCCCAGCACGGCGAAGGATCCCGGGGCGGGCGACGCGCCGCCCGGCCCGCCCCCCGCGTCGCCGTGGGCCGCCCTCCCCGTGGGGCTTGCGCATCGCGCGCCGCTGCCATCACGCCCGGACGGCCGGTCCGAAGGCGAGCCGCCGGCTGCTCGGTCCGCGGAGAGGGACGGACTCCGGGCGATCGACGCCGACGTCCCCGCCGCGGTGGAACGCCTCCTCGACCGCCTGCTGGCCGAACGCTGCGAACCGGCCGTAGCACTCGACCCGGTGTTCGCCCACGATCTCGCCGCGCGCGTCGCCCGCTTCACCCTGGCCGGCGGCAAGCGCATCCGGGCCCAGTTCGTCTGGTGGGCGCTGCGCGCCTGTGGTGGGAGGGCCGGCGAGGCGGACGCGGCCCTGCGCGTCGGCGCCGCCCTCGAACTGATCCAGAGCTGCGCTCTCGTGCAGGACGACGTGATGGACGCCTCCCGGCTGCGTCGCGGCCGGCCGGCCCTGCACGCGGATGTCGAAGCCCAGTACGCCGAGGCTGCCCCGGCACCGCGTCTGGCGCGTTTCGGCGAGGCCGCGGCGATCCTCGCCGGGGACCTGGCGCTGGCGTGGGCGGACGACGTGGTCGCGGACACCGAGCTCGCCCCGGACACCGCGCGCCGGGTACGCGGCCTGTGGAGCGCCATGCGGACGGAGATGGTGGCCGGCCAGTACCTGGACGTCCTGGGCCAGACCACCTCGTCGCATGCGCCGGCCCGTGCGCTCCGCGCCGCCCGCCTCAAGAGTGCCCTCTACTCGGTCGAGCGGCCGCTGGCTCTCGGCGCCGCCCTGGCGGGCGCCGACGACACCACGACCGCGGCCCTGCGTTCGGCGGGCCGGCGCGTCGGCATCGCGTTCCAACTGCGGGACGACCTCGACGACGTCTTCGGCAGTGCGCGTCGCACCGGCAAGCCCTCGGGCGGTGACATCCGCTCGGGCAAGCCCACCTATCTCGTCGCCGTGGCGCTGGCTCGGGCCGAAGGGAGCGGTGACCTGGGCGCTCTTGCGGCGCTGCGGCACTCGCTCGGCTGCGCCGACCTGTCCGAGGAGGGCCTGGACCGGGTGCGGAACATCCTCGTCGACACCGGCGCGCGGGCGGCGGTCGAGGCGAAGGCCGACCGGCTGCTCGCACAGGGCCTGCGCCGTCTGGAAGCCGCGGTGCTCGAACCCGACGGCCGCGGTCGTCTGTGCGACCTGCTGCGGCTCGCTGTGGCGGCGCCCCCGGCCCGAGGACCGTCCTCGGACCCGCCCGGCACCGCAGCCGGCACGGCCGCTCCCCCGCTGCTCACGTCCGCGGCAGAGGGGGTCCGCTCATGAGCCGGACGGTTCCCGGACGTACGGACCACGTCGTCGTCGTGGGCGCCGGGCTCTCCGGCCTGTCGGCCGCGCTGCACCTGCTCGGCGCCGGGCGCCGGGTCACCGTCCTCGAACGTGACCCGCTGCCCGGTGGGCGCGCCGGGCGCCTGGTGCGCGGCGGTTTCCGCATCGACACCGGCCCCACCGTGCTGACGATGCCCGACCTCGCGGACGAGGCGTTCGCCGCCGTCGGCGACAGTCTGCGCGAGCACGTCGACCTCGTCCCCCTCCACCCGGCCTACCGCGCCTGCTTCGCCGACGGCAGCGCCATCGACGTACACACCGGCCCCGAGGCCATGGAGGCGGAGGTCGAGCGCTTCGCCGGCGCCGGTGAGGCAGCGGGCTACCGGCGGCTGCGCCGGTGGCTCGAACAGCTCTACAGGGCCCAGATGCGTCACTTCATCGACGCCAATTTCGACTCCCCCTTCCAGCTGCTGACCGCCGACCTGGGCCGGCTCGCGGCACTCGGCGGTTTCGGCAGGCTCGACACGCGTATCGGCCGGTACCTGCGCGACGAGCGTCTGCGCCGCGTCTTCTCCTTCCAGGCCCTGTACGCGGGCGTCCCGCCGGCCCGCGCCCTGGCGGCGTACGCCGTGATCGCCTACATGGACACGGTCGCGGGCGTCTACTTCCCCCGCGGCGGTATGCACGCGGTGCCGCGGGCCATGGCCGACGCCGCCGTCCGAGCGGGAGCGGACCTGCGCTTCGGACAGGAGGTCACCCGGCTGGAACGCTCGGCCGATCGCGTCACCGCCGTCGTGACCGGCGAGGACCGCATCCCGTGCGACGCGGTCGTCCTCACCCCCGATCTGCCCGTCGCCTACCGCCTCCTGGGCCACGTGCCCCGCCGGCCGGTACGGATCAGGAACTCGCCCTCGGCCGTCGTGCTGCACGCGGGAACCGACCGGACCTGGCCGGGGCTCGCCCACCACACGCTGTCCTTCGGCGCCGCATGGAGCCGCACCTTCGACGAACTGACCCGTACCGGCGATCTGATGAGCGATCCGTCCCTGCTCGTCACCCGCCCCACGGCCACCGACCCCGGCCTCGCCCCGCCCGGCCACCACCTGCACTACATCCTCGCTCCGTGCCCGAACACGGACATCGGTCCGGCCGCCGCCGAGTGGGGCGACCTGGCACCGCGCTACCGCGACAGCGTCCTGGAGGAACTCGAGCGGCGTGGTCTCGACGGCATCGGTTCCAGCATCAAGGAGCAGTGTCTCGTCACGCCGGCCGACTGGCACGCTCAGGGCCACGCGGCGGGTACGCCCTTCTCGGTGGCGCACACCTTCGCGCAGACCGGCCCGTTCCGCCCGCGCAACCTCGTCCGGGGCACCGAGAACGCCGTACTCGCCGGCTGCGGCACCACGCCGGGGGTGGGCGTACCGACCGTACTGCTGTCCGGCAAGCTCGCCGCGGCCCGGATCACCGGAGGCACGGCCCGCAGGCCCGGCGCACGCAGAGCGCGGGCCTCTTTCGAGGGAACGTCCTCATGACCGGCCGTGAACTCGACGCGGCGGGCATCACCGACCCCGCCCTGCGCGGTGCCTACACGCGCTGTCGGATGCTCAACGCCCGGCACGGAAAGACGTACTTCCTCGCCACCCGGCTGCTGCCGGTCGAACGGCGTCCCGCCGTCCACGCGCTGTACGGGTTCGCCCGGTGGGCGGACGACATCGTCGACTCCCTGGACACCACCGTCCCGGTCGAAAGGCGCTCGGCCGACCTCGCCCTCCTCCACCAAGGCCTGGAACAGGGGCTGAGGGACGCGGACAGCGACGAACCGGTGATCCTGGCGCTCGCCGACACGGCCCGCCGGTACGGCATCGACCACCGGCACTTCGGCGACTTCATGGCTTCCATGCGCAGCGACCTCGACGTCAGGGACTACCCGACCTACGACGACCTGCGAACCTACATGCACGGCTCCGCTGCGGTCATCGGACTGCAGATGCTGCCGGTCCTCGGCACGGTGGTCCCCCGCGAGGAGGCCGCGCCGCACGCGGCCGCGCTGGGCGTCGCCTTCCAGCTGACCAACTTCCTGCGGGACGTGGGCGAGGATCTGGACCGCGGTCGCGTCTACCTGCCCGCGGACCTGCTGGCAGCCCACGACGTCGAGCGGGACCTGTTGCGCTGGAGCAGGAGCACCGGCCGCCGCGACCGGCGCATCACCGCGGCACTGAGAGCCGTCGAAGACCTCACCCGTGGTGTCTACCGTGAGGCGGCGCCGGGAATCGCGATGCTCGACCCGGTGTGCCGGCCGTGCATCCGGACTGCCTTCGTGCTGTACGGGGGCATCCTCGACGCCATCGCCGACGACGGCTACGCGGTGGTGCACCGGCGTGCCGTGGTGCCCCGCCGGCGCCGTGCCGCAGTCGCCCTGGACGGTCTGGTACGCCTGCTGGCGGCCCGCGCCGGCACAGGCGGTGGCGCCCGGCAGGGCGCGCTCCCGAGCACGGCCCGGTCGCGCGGCACGGCATCCGGGCTTCCGTCGGCGCAGGACCACGAGGAGGTCGCGTGAGCTTCGACCGTTCCGCCGCGCGCGGACGTATTCCGTTGTCGCTGCGCAGGCATCCGGTGCCGTGGGACCGCCAGCGTCCCACCTGGCGCGAGGCTCGTCCCGGCGTGATCGCGCAAGCTCTCGAACGGGCGCAGGGCCGCCCTTCCGGGAACTGGTACGTCGTCGGCGCCGCTCGTGACGTCTCCGCCGAGCGGTCCCTCGCACGGACCGTCGAGGGGCGGGAGGTCGTGCTGTGGCGCGACGGCGACGGCCGCCTCGTCGGCGGTCCCGGCGTCTGTCCGCACCTCGGCGCGCCGCTGCGGGACAGCCCCGTGCGCTGCGGCACGCTCGTATGTCACTGGCACGGGCTCGCTCTCAAGGGCACGCCGTTCGCCGGCTGGGAACCGCTGCCCGTGCACGACGACGGGGTGCTGGTGTGGGTGCGCATGGACGAGGTGGGCGGCGAGCCGCCACTGGACGCACCGGTGGTGCCGGTCAGGCCCACGCCGTCGGGCGCGTTGTCGGCCGTCTACACGGGCATCGGGACATGCGAGCCGGAGGACGTCATGGCGAACCGTCTGGATCCGTGGCACGGCGCCTGGCTCCATCCGTACTCCTTCCTCGACCTCACCGTCGTGGACGTGCCGGAAGGAGGGCGGCCCGGGGCGGCCGAGGACGGTTTCACCGTCGACGTCTCCTTCAAGCTCACCGGGCGGCTCGTCGTTCCCGTCCGGGCCGTGTTCACCGCCCCTGAACCCCGTACGGTCGTCATGCACATCACTGAGGGCGAGGGCCAGGGCTCGGTCGTCGAGACCCACGCCACCCCGCTCGGCCCCGGCGCCCGGGGCGAGCCGCGGACAGCCGTCGTCGAGGCGGTCGTGGCGACGTCCGACCGACGCGGATTCGCCGCGGTACGCACGATGGCCCCGCTGCTACGGCCTCTCGTGCGGGCGGCGGCCGGACGGCTGTGGCGCGACGACCTGGCGTACGCCGAGCGCCGCTGGCACCTTCGCGCCTCGAAGCTCCTGCCGGAGTGAGCGGTACGCGACGCCGGACCCGTGCCCGCGTCCGGCGCCGAACCCGCAACCTCTCATGGGGAATCCGCCGCGGTGTCGTCCCGCGGACAGGGGAAGGTGTCGGGAGGAGTGCCCCACTTCACGGGGTCCTGCCGGTCGGGCAGAAGTCCGCAGCCGAGCAGTGTGGCCGTGGTTCCGCTCGGTTGGGCGATCTCCCGGATGAACACCGCCTTGTCGGGTGGGTATTTGTTCTTGCCGTGTCCGCGATAGGCGGCGACGAACAGGTTCTTGAGGTCCGTGCTGAAGGCCGCGTCGGTCGGGTCGTACACGACTACGGCGTGCGGTGTGCCGCTGGTGAGTGCGCGTACCGCGGGAGAGTGACGGATGAAGTCGGCGAGGACCGGTGCGACTCGCCCGTCGGGCGCCGAGATCTGGAAGTACCGCTGCGGCGGGTCGGGGCCGACCATGATGCTGCCGGACACACCGTTCGCGATGACCGGGATGCCGGCCCGGTCGAGTTCCCGGACCGCGCTCAGTGATTCGGGACGGCTCTGGGTGATGCCGATGACCGCGGCGATGTGCTCCTGCCGCTGCCGACTGATGATCGTCTGGGCGGCGTCCGGGCTCTTCGGCGCTGCGGCGCGGTGGGCGCCGTACTGGAAGTACTGGCCGGTGTTGGCGATGAGCAGGCGGATCGGCATCTTGTTCTGGCGGACCTCGGTGTTGAGCCTGTGCTGCTGGGCGATGGCGCCGCGCAGGACCTGCAGGCCGATCGGCGGGTCGTCGTACACGCCGTTCTGCGGACTCGGCGGAGCGAGAAAGACCAGGGTGCGGTAACGCCCGTCCGGGATCTGGGCGTTCTCCTTCGCGACCTGCTGCTCCAGGTCGCGCAGTTCCCTTCCGCGTTCTCCCTGTACGGCCAGATCACATCGCGTGCCGTCGGTGACGCCCACGCGCTCACCGGTACCGACGGTCACGCATGAGGGAGCCTCGGGAGGCGCGGTGGGCCAGAGGTGGTGCGGGACCAGGAGGAGGCTCGCGGTCACCGCCGCCATGACGGGCAGAGCGGCCGGACGCAACCAGTCGAGCAGGTGGTCCCGGCGAGCCATGACGCCCCAATGGGTGTCGATCTTCGTCTTGGCCGTGCCGTCCGTGTCGTCCTCGGCGGGCAGCGTGACCAGGCGTACCGGCTCGTCACTGCCCTCGTCGAGGAACGTGAGGACCTTGTCGGCGATGCCGTCGGGCCGGTCGAGGTCGGCGCCCAGCGGCGCGGCGTAGTCCGGAGGCGGACCCGCGCAGGCGGTCAGGACGAGCAGCGGCTCGGCCGGACGGTCACCGGCGAGCTCCTCGAACGTGCCGAGGAAGGCGCGGCCGGGGCCGTCCGCGCCGTCGATCTCGGGGATGAGCAGGAAGTCCGCGAGGCGCGCGCAGGCGCGCAGTGTTTTCCGCCTGTCGAGCAGTGCTGCGTACAGGCCGTCGAGGATGGGCTGCTGCTGGGCGTGGAGGTCGCCCGCGCCGCGTTCGTGTTCCCGTACGGCCCGGCAGGTGTGAAAGGCCGGCAACCGCAGTCTTCCCGACGGCACGGTGAGCTGGAACCGCAGTGCGACTCGGTCGATCGCAGCGAGGAAGCCTGCGCCCGGCTCCGCGTCGTCGACGACGGCGTGCGGTACCTGGAAGTGAGGGTCGCCCCGCTGTCGCGACAGCCACTCGCCGCGGAAGCGAGACATCGTCCGGCCCCGATGCCGAGCGTCGAGGGCCGCCTCCCCGCCGGCACCGCCTCGTTCACCGCCCCCTCACCTCGGAACGCACCCGACTCCGCGAGGTCAGGCGATCCGGCGGCGGCGCACCCACCAGACGCAGAACCCGCCCAGCAGGAGCGCCGTGGCACCGCAGACCGCCAACTCCGCCCATTGGAAGGCCCAGTAGCGATCCGCAGGCTGATAGGTCACCAACTCGTGGTACGTGGCACCGATCTTCGACACGCACGCCTGCGCCCGCTGCTGTGCCTCCGCGGGCACGGGACCGTGCCCGCCGGGCAGCGACGGGCCTCCTCCGCCGGAGAGCTGCCCGGGGCAGTCCGCCTCGAGCGCTTTGTTCGTCAGATCGTGTCCGGATGCGTCGACGACCCGGGTGGAGTAGACCCAGGCGTCGGGGAGGTCCGGAGCCGCCGGTTGCAGTGCGCTCGACGGGCCGCCGTTGAACAGGGAGTCGAGCACGATGGACGGCGACACCTCGGAACCGAACCCGGTCGATGCGGGATCGAGCGCCTTCGTCTGATGGACCGGGCCGATGATCCGCGGCCGGATCCCGTAGGCCAGGGTGACGCGTACCGCGACGAAGGCGAACACGGTGGCGGCCATGGCCGGTACGGTGCGGCGGATCAGCGTGCCGGCCGTAGCTCCGACCATGAACGCCAGCGCCGCGTACCCCACGGGCACGAGGTCACGCTCGCCGAAGGTGTCGTAGGCGGCCGCGCCGGCCTGGTCCAGCGGGTGGGCCCACCAGGTGACGACGAGGCTGAGCAGACCGGCGGTCACCATGCCGGCCGCTCCCACCGTCACGAGCTTGGTCACCAGCCATCGGGTGCGGGTGACGCTCTGCGTCCACACCAGCGGGAGCGTCCCGGACTCGATCTCCCGGGCGAGCAACGGAGCTCCCCAGAAGGCGCCGATGAGCGCGGGCACCACCGAGACGAGCGTGCCGAGCGCGCCGGACAGGACGCGGTCGGTGCGCGCGAACGAGGCTGCGGCGGACGTGCAGTCGCCGGCCGAGCGGCATGCCTTCATCGTGGCCGCGTAGGCGTGTGCGAGGTCGGGGCCGGTCGCCAGGGCGAACGCGGTGACCAGGATGATCGCGCCGAGCGCGACGAAGGCGGAGGTCCGGAACTGCCGCCAGGTGAGCTGGATCATGAACGTGTCTCCGAAGCCGTGTCGGCGGTGCCCATGTAGGCGAGGACGATGTCTTCCAGGCCGGCCGGTGCGGACTCCCAGTCCGGGTGGTCGACCGGCGCTTCGGAGCGCACCAGGACGATGCTGTGATCGCCGGTGTCCCGGGCCTCGACGACCCGCGCGGCGGTGACGCCCCGGACGGCGGTGACATCCAGGTGCCGGGGCCCGGTGAGGCGGTGATGGGTGGCCTGCAGTTCCTCCACCGTGCCGGCCACCCGCACCCGCGAGGCGACCAGGACGATCACGTAGTCGCAGATCCGTTCCAGGTCGGCCACCAGATGGGAGGACAGGACGACGCTCACGCCCTGACCGGAGGCGATCTCGCTGACGCCGTGCAGGAAGTCGCGGCGGGCCAGCGGATCCAGGCTGGCCACCGGCTCGTCCAGGACCAGCAGTTCGGGGCGCTTGGCCACGGCGAGGGCGAGGGCGAGCTGGGCGCGCTGACCACCGGACAGCCGGCCCGCCCGCTGGCGCGGGTCGAGGCCGCTCGCGGCGATGCGGCGTTCGGCGAGGCCGGCATCCCATCGCGGGTTGAGCCGCCCGCCCAGGCGCAGGTGGTCGGCGACCGTCAGTTGGGCGTAGGCCGGGGTGTCCTGCGCGACGAACCCGACCCGGGCGAGCTGGGCGGGATCGGTCGCGGGCCGGCCGCCGAGCACCTCGACCTCGCCCGCGGTCGGGGGGATCAGCCCGACCGCGAGGCGCAACAGCGTCGACTTGCCCGCGCCGTTCGGGCCTACGAGGCCCACCACGCGCCCGGCCGGGACGGCGAGCGTGCAGTCGGACAGCGCCCACCGCCGTCGATATCGTTTGCCCAGGTTCCGGGCCACCAGCACCGTGTCATCAGTCATGACCGGCGTTGTATCGTCCGGGCGGTCACAGGACGGGCACGGAAGCTGTGACCTGGCGGTGACCGGGGCTGTGGCATCGTGGCGCGACATGAGAGTGCTCGTTGTCGAAGACCACGAACTGCTGGCCCGGACGGTGGCCACCGGGCTGCGCCGCGAGGGAATGGCGGTCGACATCGCGCTCGACGGCGACGAGGCCCTGGGCCGTCTCGCGCTCACCCGGTACGACGTGGTCGTGCTGGACCGCGACCTTCCCGGCGTGCACGGGGATGATGTGTGCCGCCACCTCGTCGCACAGCGATCACGGACCCGCACGCTGATGCTGACTGCGGCCAGCACGGTACGGGAGCGGGTCACGGGACTGAGCCTCGGCGCCGACGACTACCTGCCGAAACCGTTCGACTTCGCGGAACTGGTGGCCCGGGTGCGGGCGCTGGGCCGTCGGGCCACGGTTCCCGTACCGCCCGTGCTGGAGTGCGGGGACCTCACGCTGGACTCCGCCAGCCGTTCGGCGTTCCGCAACGGCCGACGGCTCACCCTCAGCCCGAAGGAACTCGCGGTGCTGGAGTGTCTGCTCAGCCACGCCGGCGCGGCCGTGTCCGCGGAGGAGCTGCTGGAGCAGGTCTGGGACGAGGCCGCCAACCCGTTCACCCACACGGTCAAGACCACGATCGGCCGGCTCCGGGCGAAGCTCGGCGAACCGCCGCTGATCGAGACCGTCCGCGAAGGCGGCTACCGCGTGGCGGCATCGTGATGCGCCGCACGCTGCGGCTGCGCCTGGCCGTCCTGTGCACGGCGGGCTTCCTGGCCTCGGGCGCCCTGCTGCTCGGCCTCGTCGTCGCGTTGTTCACCGGCAAGTCGACCCGCGAAGCGGCTCCCGCGCCCGGCGGGCAGGTGACCGGGGGCGGATCCTCGGCCGATGTGCAGCAGGGAGCCGACCTGCACCTTCTGCTGATCTCGTGTGCGATCGGCCTGGCCGTGACGGTCGTCGTCGCGCTCGTCCTCGGCTGGATCATCGCCGGCCGGGCCCTGCGCCCGCTGCGCACCATGGTGAGCACCGCCCGGGCGATCTCGGCCAGCACCCTGCACTCGAGGATCGGGCTGCGGAGCCCCTACCTGGAGATCATGGAACTCGGGTCCACCCTGGACGACCTGTTCAGCCGCCTCGACGCCGCCTTCCAGGCGCAGCGGCACTTCGTCGCCAACGCCTCGCACGAACTGCGCACACCGCTGACCGCCGAACGCGCACTGCTGCAGGTGACACTCGCCGACCCCGACGCCGACACCGCGACGCTGCGCTCGGCGTGCCAGGAGGTCCTGCACCTCGGAGCCGCCCAGGAACGCCTCGTCGAGTCGCTGCTCACCCTGGCGACCAGCGAACAGGGCGTCGAGCACTTCGAGCCGCTGGACCTCGGCGCGATCACGGCCGAGGCGGTCCTGCTGCGCAGACCCGAGGCCGAACGGCGGGACGTGGGCGTGGACGTCACGCTCACCAGGGCACCTGCGGTGGGCGATCCCCATCTGATCGAGAGCCTGGTCGCCAACCTGGTCGACAACGCCATCCGGCACAACGTCCCCGGCGGCCGCGTCGAGGTCACGACCTCACGGTCGGCGGACGGCGCACACCTCACCGTCCGCAACACCGGCCCGGTCGTCCCGCCCGAGGAGCTGGACCGGCTGTTCGTGCCGTTCCAACGGCTGCACGCCGAACGCACCAGGCTCCGGGAAGGACACGGCCTCGGGCTGGCCATCGTCCGGGCGATCGTGACCGCGCACGACGGGGTGCTGACCTCGCACGCCCCGGAATCCGGTGGACTGGACCTGCGGGTGGACCTCCCCGTCCGCGGTCCGGCCCAGCCTGGACCGTCCGTGCCGGGCCGGACCGGCCGGGGCGCGGGTCGGGTGAAGCCGTCCTTCCGGAAGCGGGCGGCCCACTCCGACATCGTGTAGAGGCGGCCCGATCCGCCACCGTGCAGAAGTGGCTCGACGAGCAGCCGCCTGCCATGAACGGTCAGCCGGGCATTACGGTGAGACACGAAGACCTCCGTGCGGTGCAGTCCTAGACAGCTCCACCCCACCGGAGGTCTTCGCCATGATCAAGCACCCCAAGGGTGTCAACAACGCTCGTGATCAATACACCTAGGCCGGACGGCGTCCCCAGGCCGAGATCAGCGGTGCGAGGGTCAGGTCGAGCTCGCCCGCGTGGATGGCGGCCAGGTGCGCGTCGATCTCGGCGTCGTCGGCCAGGCCGGCCGCGAGCAGCTCGCCGCGCACGTGCCGGATGGTCGCCGCCTCCAGCCGGTCGCAGGCCGGCCCGCCGACCGGGAAAGAGCCCGACGCGGCGACGTCCACCAAGCCGGCTTCACGCAATGCCCGCGGCAGGGTCCGGCCGTAGCGCAGGTCCGCGCCACGACGCGTCAGCAGTTCCCGGACCGCGTCGCGCATCCGGTTGGCCCGCTGCTGCGCAGGGCCGCTGTCGTCCAGGCACGCCAGTGGCTGCAGAGCGGTATCGGCGTCCTCGATCAGCAGCCGGCCGCCGGGCCTCAGCGCTGCCGCCATCGTGGCCAACGCGCGGGCCCGGTCGGGTACATGGACCAGCACGAGCCGGGCGTGCACCAGATCGAACGTCCCCGGCTCCGGGGGCGGATCAGCGACGACGTCGTGCCGGCGTACCTCGTACCCGTCGCCTTCCTTCAGCCACGACGGGTCGATGTCCGTGGCCAGCACGTGCCCGGTCGGACCGACGGCCGCCGCGAGCGCCTCCGGGATACCGGGGCCGCCGGCCCCCACTTCCCAGCAGCGCGAGCCGGCCCTGACGCCCAGTCGATCGAAGTGCCCGCGCGTCACACCGTCGAACAGCTCGGCCAGCCAGACGAATCGCTCGCCCGCCTCGGCGCGCGCGTTGTCCAGCAGGTATCCGCGGGCGGGAGCGGACTCCCCACCGAGCGCGATGGTCCCTGCCGGTTCCGGTCGGCCACCGACGTGCGGCGGGCGGGGCGAGGAAGTCATGACCACATGGTCGACCTTCCCGGGCCGCCAGCGCCACGACGACGGACCAGGGATGCCTCACACAGCCGGCGAACCGTGAGGACGGCTGCCGCCCGCCTGCTGCCGCCACCGCACCGGACGGCCGGCCGGCCGTCACCCGAAAACGACCTGTGTGCGGCCGAGGGGTCCGGGCGACGAAAAAGACCCTGCCCCGCGGAACGGGACAGGGTCTTCACAGAGCGCCGGGCAGGCCTTGCACCTGCATTTCCCCGCAGGAAGCGGGGCGTCTTTCCTTGGACCACCAACGCATCACCCACCGGCTACGACTTCCGCCGACCGGCTCAAGATCAATCATAGCGCATGCCCGGAACGGTTCGGCACCGCCGGCCACTGGCAGGCCCCTGCGGTCGATGAGGGTCGGCGCCGGGGCAGGTGCTCCAACTCCCGTAGCTGACGGCCCGGAAAAGGGGGTGCGGTCGGCTGAGCTTGGGTGATAGGTAAGCGGGGTGACTGAGAGTCTTGAGTATTCCGCCCTGCTGCAACTGATCGACGAGCGGTCGGCCGCGTTCCGGAGTGCGGTTGCCGCCGCGCCCAGCCTTGACGCGCCGGTGCCGTCCTGCCCCGAGTGGACGTTGTTCGATCTGGTGCAGCACCTGGGCACGGGCCAGCGTTGGTGGGCCGCGATCGTCGCCGCGGGCCCGGCCGAGGCTCCGCCGGCCAAGGATGCCGCGGAGGTGCCGCGCGAGCTCGAGGCGCTGCTGGCCTGGTACGCCGAGTCGAACGAGCTGCTGCTGAGTGCGCTGCGCGAGGCCGACCCGGAGCGCGAGTGCTGGGCGTGGTGGAGCGCCGGCGTGTCGCCGGCGAATGCCTGGGGCGTTGCCCGGCGCCGGGTGCACGAGGTGCTGGTGCACACCTACGACGCCCAGCTCGCCGCAGGCGCCGTGCAGCCGATGCCGGCGGACGTCGCGATCGACGGCGTGGCCGAGTTCCTCGACACCTGCAACTCCACCCCGGCGGCCTGGCCGCACGAGGCCGCCACCATCCACTACCACGCCGCCGAGGGCCGCTCCTGGCTCCTCGCGCTGGACGGCACCGGCGCCTGGCCCGCACCCCTCACGGACGACGCCGCGCCCGCCTCCGCTTCGGCCACGGGCACGGCCGAGCAACTGCTCCTCTTCGTCTGGGGCCGCCTCACGCTGAGCGACCTGAAGATCGAGGGCGACCAGCAGGTGTTCGAGCAGCTGATCGCCTGGGAGCCCGAGGAGTAGCCCAGGGTTGCGATACCGGCCGCATGCTTTGTGCGGCCCTCAGGCACCGGGGCCGGGTCGCCCCGGACCGAGGCCCGCGGGCACGTGAGGGTGGTGGGTGTCCGTCCCGGTCGGCCGGTGGGCGGTCCGGGCCGGACGGGACGAGGCGAACACGGCGGCGAGCCGGTCGTGGAGCGACGCTGCGCGGGGGTGGGCGTTGTGGCGCGGTGTGATCGTGTAGATGCCGCGGGTCGGGGGATCCACGAGGCCGACCGTGGTGACATCGGCCCGCAGCGCGCCCGTCAGCACTCCGGGGATCAACGCGATGGCGTGACCGGTGGCGACCAGGGCCAACTTGCCGGGCAGGTCGGCCGCGGTGAGGTCGATGCGGGCACTGACTCCGGCGCGCGCGGCGTGCTGGCGCAGGAGCGCCGCCGAGCCGTCGTTGTCCTCGGCCCAAATCTGGTCGGCCAGCGCCTGGATGTGCACCGGACCGTGGCCGGCTCGCGGATGGCCCAAGGGCAGTACGACGACCATTTCGTCCAGTCCGAGGAGCCTGCGCTCGACCCGTGGGTCGGCGGTCAGCCCGGGTGGAGCGTCGGTGACGACGGCGATGTCCAGATCGCCGGCGAGCACGCGGCCGTGCAGCTGCCCGCTCAGAGCCGGCAGCAGGCTCCACCGGAGGGATCCCGCCTGCTCCAGCAGGCCCTGGACGGCCTCCGGGACGATCCCCGCGGCGAGAGACGGCGTCGCTCCGATGGCCAGGGGCCGCTCCCCCACCCCGTCGCGCACGTCCCGTACCGCGCGAACGGCGCGGTCGGCCTCGTCGAGCGTGGCCAGGGCATGGCGCCAGAACACCTCACCCGCCGGCGTCGGCCGCACCCCACGTGCGTGGCGCTGCACCAGGGGCACGCCGAACTGCCGCTCCAGTCCGGCGATCTGCCGGGAGACTGCCGACTGCGTGTGATGGAGCTCGGCTGCCGCCGCCGACAGCGAGCCGGTCCGGCACACGGTCACGAAAGTCCGCCACACCGTCAGATCCATGGAGGCAGTATGCCCGGCAGGTATGCGCCTCCCGCAGGGCAGGCCTGCGACATCTGCGCTTGTCGCACGCACTGGCCTGCGGCACTGTGGCGGGCATGACCACACCGCACACGATCGCCGTCCTCGGCCTGGGGCGCATGGGCGGCGCGATCGCGTCCCGACTGGCCGCCCAGGGCCGGGACGTCGTCGGCCGGACCCGCTCAGGACGTACCTCAGGCACCGTCAGGACGACCGACGATGCGAACGGGGCCGTGGCCCGGGCGGACCTCGTCGTCCTGGCGCTGTTCGACGGCCCGGCCTGCCGACAGGCCCTCGACGACGTCCGTGGCTCGCTGCGCACGGACGCGATCGTCCTCAACACCGGCACCATCACCCCCGCCGAGGCATCGAGCCTGGCCCGGCGACTCGGCCCGTCCTACGTCCACGCGCCCGTGCTCGGCTCGGTGCCCGCTGCCGCCGCAGGCGCCCTGCAGTTCCTCGCCGCCGCCGACCAGGACGCACTCGACCGAGTCCGGCCGGTTCTGGAAACGCTGGGCACCGTCCATCGCGTGGACAACGCCGCCACCGCCGCCGCGCTCAAGCTGATCGCCAACAACAGCCTCGCGGGAGCCGTCCTCGCGCTGCGCGACGCACTGCGGCAGGCCGACGCCCTCGGCCTGCCCCGCACCCGAACGCTGGACGTCCTCGAACTCGGCCAGCCAGGCGGGCTCGTGGCCCGCGAGCGGCCCTTCCTCCTCGGTGAGCCGACCGCGGCCACGGCCCACTTCACGATCGCCGCACCGGCCAAGGACATGGCCGTGCCGGCCGCCGCGTCGGACACCCCCTTGCGCAGCGCGACGGGCCTGGCCGACTCCCCTGCTTCACCTGCTGACCTCGAGGCCGGCATCGCTGTTGCCGCCACGGCCCCCTCCGTGGAGGACGCCGTGCTCGAACCGCTGCGCGCCTACATCCGCGGACACGCCACCGGCGACCCCGCCCACTTCCACGACGCCTTCCTGCCCACTGCCCACATCGAGGGGATCCGGGAGGGCGCATTCGTCTCCTGGCGCCTGGAGGAGTACTGCGCCCTCTTCCACGGCCGACCGGCGCCGGACGAACCGGCCCGCACCCGCCGTGTCGAAGCCGTCGACGTCCACGGGACCGTCGCGACCGCCACCATGACGCTCTCGCACGGCGCGGACACGTTCACCGACATCTTCCTGCTGGCCCGCGTCGACGACGGCTGGCGCATCGCCAACAAGGCGTACCACCGTCACGCGTGAGCGCGGGAAGCGGTTCCCGTCCCCGGCCGTCCTCCTCCGTGCCTCAGAGCTCGATCGGCACCGCGCCGCAGCGGCGGAGACCCCGCTTGCAATCCGCGCCCTCAAGCGCAGCGGAACGCCGACCGATGACCGAATCAGCCATCATCACCTGAACGAGCCATACGATCAACGGCCGATGGCATCTTGATTATGTTGATCGAACGCCTGCACCACGAAGGCGAGTCCCGTACCTCGGGCCGGCGCCGGCACGCCGGCCGCTCCCCCTTCTCCGCGGCCGCCGCCACCGCGCCTCACTCACCGCAGCGATCCCGTCGGCCTTCGACCTGCCCGTCCACGAGCCGCCGCACGCTGACTCCAGGGGCCCGCGCGACCGCTCGGCCGTGGCTCTCTCAGACCGGAAAGGCACCTCGTGCACGACATCGTCGCCCTCGACGCCGTCTCCCTGTCCCGGGCCATCCAGCAGCGGACCCTCTCCTGCGTCGAGGTCATGCAGGCCTACCTGAACCACATCGAGCGCGTGAACCCGCGCGTGAACGCGATCGTCGGCCTGCAGCACCCGGAACTGTCCCTCGCTCAGGCACGCGAGAGGGACGAACAGCTGAACCGAGGCGAGTACCGCGGCTGGATGCACGGCTTCCCGCACGCGGTCAAGGACCTCGCGGCCGCGGCGGGGCTGCCCTTCACCATGGGCTCCCCGCTGTTCGAAGACCAGGTGGCCGCCGGGGACGAATTGTGCGTGGCCCGGATGCGGGCAGCCGGTGCGATCTTCATCGGCAAGACCAACACCCCGGAGTTCGGCCTCGGTTCGCAGACCTACAACCCGGTCTGGGGAACCACCGGGAACGCCTACGACCCGGCCCTGACCGCGGGCGGGAGCAGTGGCGGTGCGGCGGTCGCCGTGGCCCTGCGGATGGTGCCGGTGGCGGACGGCAGCGACTTCATGGGATCACTGCGCAATCCCGCGGCCTTCAACAACGTGTTCGGCCTGCGCCCCAGCGCGGGACGGATACCCGAGCCCGGCTTCCTGGTCTCACCGGCCGTCGCGGGCCCCATGGCGCGTACCACCGAGGACCTGGCCGCCCTGCTGTCCGTGATGGCCGGAGCCGACCCCGGCGCTCCCCTGTCCGTCGACGAGGATCCCGCCGTCTTCACCCGGTCCCTCGAGCGCGACTTCCGGGGCACCCGGATCGCCTGGGTCGGTGACTGGAACGGTCATCTGGCCACCGAACCCGGACTGCTGGAGCTGTGTGAATCCTCCTTCGCCGTCTTCGAGTCCCTCGGGTGTTCGGTGGACAGCGCGCTTCCCGACTTCGCGCCGGAGAAGATCTGGGAGACCTTCCTGTCCTTGCGCTGGTGGGGCATCGCGGCGGCCGGACAGGATTTCTACCGGCACGAGGAGCGGCGCGCGCGGCTCAAGCCCGAAGCGGTCTGGGAGATCGAGAACGGGCTCGGGCTGAGCGGACTCGACGTCTCCGCGGCGGACGCCGCCCGAACCGCCCTGTACGCGGCGGTGCAGCGGCTCTTCGAGAGTTACGACTTCGTCCTCGCCCCTTCGGCGCAGGTCTTCCCGTTCGACAAGGAGGTGCACTGGCCCGCCGAGATCGACGGCCGGGCGATGGACACCTACCACCGGTGGATGGAGACCGTGGCCTGCTGGTCGCTGACCGGGCTGCCGGTACTGGGGATGCCGGTCGGCTTCGGCGAACGGGGGCTGCCCATGGGGGTGCAGCTGATCGGCCGGCACCGGGCGGACCTGACGGTGCTCCAGCTGGGCCACGCCTACGAGCAGGCCACCCACTGGGTGGACCGGACTCCCCCGCCGTCGTTCGTCGGCGTCTGACAAACCGTGTGCCCCTGCGGGGGCTCCGGGGAAGCACACGGCAGGAATCACCCGTTCAGTGCCGGGGCGAAACGCTCGGTGCGCGTCTCGATCGCCTCGGCCGCTACCCGGATGCCGCTGTCGTCGAGGCGATCGCCGACGAGCTGCGCACAACTTCTAACAAAACCCTCATCAAAATTGTCAACAATCACAGCTTCCTTGCCTACAGTCGGGGACTCGAACGAGCCGCACAGCCGGACCTGCCCGCGGTGTCGCCGAGGCGGCGCGCAGGTGCGGGTGCGGCCCACGTCACCCGCTGCACAAGGAGGTCCACGAGTGGACATCAATCGCAGAACCGTCATCCGGGGCGCCGCGGCCGTCGCCGCGTTCGGAATCGCCGAGAGCGCGGCAGGCGAGGCTTTCGCCGGTACCTCGTCGTCGCACGGCACGGCGAGCGCGTCCGCGGCGTACGCGCTGGAGCTCGACTCCACCGCCTGGTCGTACGACGCGGCCAACGACGTGTACTACCAGCTCGGGAAGGTGTACGTCACCGACCCGGCGGCGACGGACTACGAGAACCTGTCGATCTACGTGCCGGGCGCCTACCTGACGGCCACCGCGAACAGCGACGGGACCACGTACACGGCGACGGTCGATCCGAAGGGCACCGTCGGCGGCTACTCGGGACGCACGGCGCCGATCGTGATCCCGGTCAACACCCCCGGCTACTCGGCGCAGAAGCCGGCCACGTCCTACAGCTACACCAGCGTGTCGCGGTATCTCCAGGCCGGGCACATCTACGTGTGGCCGGGCCTGCGCGGCCGGAACACCTCGACCAGCACCCGCTCCGACGCGGCCCCCTGGGGCGTCACCGACCTCAAGGCCGCGGTCCGCTACCTCCGGTACAACCGGAGCGTGCTGCCCGGAAGCACGGACGACATCGTCCTGTTCGGCATGAGCGGCGGCGGCGCTCAGGACACCGTGGCGGGCGCGTCCGGCGACAGCCCCCTGTACCACCCCTACCTGCGCACGATAGGCGCGGCCATGGAGGACGCCGAGGGCCGCCCCCTCAGCGACGCGGTCGCCGGCGTCATGGCCTGGTGCCCGATCACCAGCCTGCACGAGGCCAACCTGTCCTACGAGTGGAACATGGGCCAGTTCGCCTCGACCGGCACGCGCGCGGCGGACACCTGGACCAGCGCCTACTCCAAGGACCTCGCCAAGGCCTGGCCCAAGTACCTCAACCGGCTGGGGCTGCGCGACGAGCAGGGCAGGCGCCTGAAGCTGACCGAGTCCGACAGCGGCATCCACCTGGCCGGCAGCTACTACGACCACCTGATCGAGGTGATCACCACCTCGCTGAACCACTTCCTGGCCGACACCACCTTCCCGTACACCGTCACGACGATGGGCGGCCCGCCCGGATCGGGCCAGCCGGGAACCTCCACCACCTACGAGACGGTCGCCGACTACATCACCCACCTCAACACCGACAGCACCTGGGTCACCTACGACGCCACGACCAACACCGCCACGGTGTCCGGCCTCGAAGGCTTCGCCAAGAGCCAGAAGACCGCGAACAAGCCGGTCGGCGCGTTCGACGGATACTCCCGCGCGCAGACCGAGAACGGCGTCTTCGCCATGGGGCTCGACGCCCCGGCCCACTTCGCGCCGCTCACCCGGGACGTCATCAAGGCGAACGAGACGACGTACGCCACCTACTCCGACTGGAACTCCGACTACGGCTCCTCGGCCTACGACAGCGACTTCGCCAAGAAGGACAGCGTCGGCAAGGACATGGCCTGGCGCGCCGACGCGTACAACCCCCTGTACTTCCTCTCCCCCGCCTTCGACGGCTACCGCCGGTCGCGGCCGGCGCGCCACTGGCGCATCCGCACCGGCATCATGCAGGGCGACACCGCCAACACCACCGAGATCAACATCGCTCTGGCCCTGAGGAACTACGGCATCCGCGACGTCGACTTCGCCACCGTGTGGGGCCAGGGGCACACACAGGCCGAGCGCACCGGCGACTCGACGACGAACTTCATCAGCTGGGTGGCGTCCATCACCAAGAAGTGACCCCCGTACGAACGGCGCGGGCGCCTGACCGAGGAACCTCGGTCAGGCGCCCGGCGCCGCAGCCGAGCCCGGGCAGCACAATCTCCCGCACTGCCCGGTCCAAGGCCACCAAAACGATGCGCCGCACCACGTTCGGCCCGAAGTCAGGCGGGCCGCGCCCCCGAGGCGCGGTCGGCGGACGTGGACGCGGCCTCGTCGTCCCGGTCCTCCTGGACGCGCTGGGCTTCCGAGGCGCCGTCGGCCGCTGGACGCCGCCGCGCGGTCAGTGTCCACACCACGGCCGCCACCGCCGTCCCCGCCAGCCCGGCCAGCAGTGCCGTGGTGTGTGATCCGGCGCCGTCGGCGGCCCGCGCGACCGGGTTGGGCTGTCCCAGCCGGTCCAGCAGCCACCCCAGGGCCGCCGTGCCGGTGAGCGCCGCGCCGGTCAGCCGCAGCACCGGCTGTGCGCGCAGGCGTGCGAGCAGCAGCAGTGCGGGCAGGGCGAGGCAGACCAGCAGGAGCTGGACCAGCTCGATGCCGAGGTTGAAGCCGAGGAGGCTGGTCACGAGCTGTCCGGTGGACAGGTGCATCTCGGCCAGGACGAAGGAGAACGCCAGGCCGTGCCCGAGTCCGAAGACCCCGGCCACGACCGCCTCCCGACCGGGGAACAGCGGGCGGACGGCGTGGACGGCGCCGACGAGGATGCTCGCGGCGATGAACGCCTCGACCGGCCAGGCGGGGATGTCCAGTCGGCCGAGCGCGCTGGCGGCCAGCGCGACGGAGTGCCCGGCGGTGAAGGCCAGGGTGACGCGGCCGATGCGTACCAGTGCGGTGCGGGAGCCCACCAGACCGTCCCAACGGCGGCCACGGACCGCCAGGGGAGCGGGCAGGAGCAGGATCAGCAGGAAGAGCAGGTGGTCGGTGCCGGTGAGGATGTGGTCGCCGCCCAGTTCGACCATCGCGACAAATCCGCGCCAGACGCTGCCGTCACCGAGGTCGACCTTCAGGGCCGGGACCGTCATGGTCCGGGTGTCGATCCGGATGGTGCCGACCTGGGTGGTGCCCTTGCCGTCGACCTGACCGGCTGCCCAGTCCTGACGTACCGACACCAGGACCACATGCGTGACGACTTGGTGGACGATGACGTCGTAGCCGAAGGTGAAGTGCCGTACATCGCCACCGGCGGGCGGGGTCAGCACGGCCTCGGCGACCAGCTCACGGTACCGGCCGGTCGAGGTCTGTTCGGCGCGGCTGATGCTGAGCGCGCCGACGGTGACCTGCCACTGCGTTCCGGAGGTGGTGGCCGGGCGGATGTGGCATCCGAGGTACGCGCGGACGGCCGCGGCCCTGCGGGACAGGGTGGCCCCGGTGGCGTCGCTCAGGTCGATGCCGCTGGCCACGGCGAACTCGCCGACCGGGAGTTCCAGCCGCGCGTTCACCGCGGTCTGGTGGACGTCGAGTTCCACGACCGAGTGCGGCATCGGATGCGCGGCGGCCGGCGACGCCCCGGTCAGGAGCGCCGCCGGCACCGCGATCGCGATCCCGGCCACCAGGCGTACGAATGCTGCGGTCAGCCAGTTTCGCGATGCGGTCATGAGAAGGAGAACTCGCTGCCGTAGTCGCGGGTGTGGTCCCGGTACACGGTGTGGTAGTGGATCTGGTCGCGGAAGACCACGCCGTTCTGGCAGACGAACTCGACCCAGACGCTGGGGCCGTCGATGCGGACGTAGTCGCCCTGGGTGTCCAGACCCGTGCCGCCGGAGTAGGCGACGTAGGTCTCGGACAGCTCCTTGGCGTACGTCTTCATGAGCTGCGCCGCCGTGGCGTCGTCGACGTCGGCGACCCAGGGGTGGATGGCGGCCAGGACCAGCTTCTGCTGCTGGGGCGACAGTTCGCTGACCTTGATGCCTTCCTTGGTCTCCGGGAACTTGCCGTCCTGGCCGGGGCCGAGCAGCACGTCGCCGAAGGACTGGGACAGTTCGGCCTGGGCCAGTTGGCCGGTGCTCAGGCTGCCGGTCAGCTTCAGCAGCCCGTCGCGGAACTTCGCGAGCGGCGCGTAGGTGGTGCCGTCGTCGGCGGTCCAACTGGTCGGCTCGACGCCCGTGAAGAAGGGGCTGGAGCCGGCGACCTTGCCGTCCTTGTAGGTGATGTCGACGGCGAGGTGGTGGCCGCCGAAGTGCAGCTGCCAGGTGCCGGTCGCGGACGGCGTGCCGAGGAAGGCCAGGTAGTAGGAACCACTGCCGTACGAGAAGCCGCCGGGTCCTCCGCCGCCGCCGGGGCCGCCGGAGGGCGGGGCGCCGGTGGGGAGATCGGTGGCGGTCGAGGTGGGTGCGGCCGAGTCCGAGGCGGTCGGTTCCGCGGACGCGGAGTCGGTCGGCTCCGCGGTGGCCGAGTCGGTCGGCTCCGCGGTGGGCGCGCCGGAGGCGGAGCCGGTGGCCTCCGCCGAGGCGAGCACGTCGTCGGCCTCGAGGGTCTGCAGCACGTGCTCGTAGCCGGTGTCCTTGCCGGAACCCAGGGCGACCTTCAACACGTGCTCTGCGGACGCCAGTTGGTCATCGGTCAGGGTGCCGAAGCCGATGCCGGGACGGCAGGAGGAGCCGCACGGCAGGTTGGACCAGGCGGTCGCGTTCGCCTGCGAGAAGTCCAGGACCGTGGACGCCTGTTGGTCGGAGTCCAGCGTGTTCAGGAACGCGTTGGCGGCACTGACCACGGCCGCGACGCCCTTGGCGTTCTTGTCGACGGGACGCTTGGCGACCGGTGCCGCTTTCGTCCCACCGGTGGTGGTCGAGGCGTTCGCCACGGCGAATCCGCCGACGGCGAGGGTCACTCCGGCGGCCACGCCCGCGATGCCCCGCCGAACCCTGCGGCTGCGCACCCGACTTGTTCTCTCTTTGCTCACGACACTCCCTGAAGACAAGGGTGGGAGACGGTGCCGCAGGTTCTTCCGGCGGCACCGTCCAGGACACGCGCGCGATCGACGAGAGAACTATCAGCAATATTGTTGACACCTCAAGGCGAGGTTCCCGGAGTGCGTCCCCTTCGGTGGGATTGCTCCGCGTATCCAGCAAAAGTACTGGGCGCGTTGACAGGTTGCTCTTATCTGGCTTCCAGCAGCCGACGCGCGGCCGCGAGAGAGCTCGGCCGAGGATCACGAAGCCGGGCAGCGCTGCCGCTCGGCCGTGCGACTCCGTGATCCTTGGACAGCGTCAACTGCTTCGGTTCACGTCCATCCGGCGCAGGTTGATCGCCGCAACTCGGCTCTGTACGGGATGTCCGGTCTCGATGATCTGCCGGTAGACCTGCCTGGCCTGGGATTTCCGGTTGTGCTTGGCGAGCAGAAGTGCGAAGTCGAAAGCCGCCGCAGGGGAATGCTGTGCGTGCCCCGTCTCCATCGCCCGTTCATAGGCTGCTACGGCCCCGTCGAGGTCTCCCGCCGCAGTGAGGTACGACGCCAGCGCGGTTGTCGCAAGCGCGGCGACTTCCGTATCGCCGCTGGTGCGGGCAAGGCGGTACGCGTACTCGTAAGCCTTCCGGCTCTCCGCCTTGTCTTCTCGTTCGGCTCGCAGCCAGGCCCGGCAGAGCGCGGTCAGCGCGGTCTCGTCGGCTCCCGCCAGGGCCATGGCCCGGCGCAGCGTCCGGGATACGTCGAAGCCGCCGAGCCGCGCCTGGATCTCGGCCAGGTAGTAGTGGGTTCTGGCGCGGGAGTCTCCCGCGGTGATCGAGGTGGTCAGCGTCTCGAGCGCCTGAGCCGGCGGTTCGCGGTGAGCCACGTACCGGCCGAAGTCGAACAGGTCGCCGGGCATCGCCGCCGCCTCGGCCGGTGCGACGGTCGCGAGCCGGTCCCGTGCGAGTTCCGCCGTCTCCGGGTCCGCACCGTCGTGGGCGAGCTGGTAGGCGTGCCGGGCCTCGGCCGCCGTGAACTCCGAGACGCACAGGTCGCCCAGACTCAGAGCTGCGCGTGCCGCGACCTGGGGATCCGGTGCGGTCAGTGCGGACTCCAGGGCCTCGCGTGCTCCGGCGTAGTCACCGAGGCGTGCTCGTAGCGCGCCGAGCAGCGTGTCATGGGCGACGGCGGGCATCTCCCGTATGGCCCATTCGAGCACCAGGAGTGGTTCGGCGTCCTCGCCGTGCTGGAACAGCTCGTTGGCGGCGTGGGCTCGTGCCTGCGGATCGCCCAGGAGGATCAGGTGGTCGATGGCCGGCGGGGCCTGCACCCTTCTGGACTTCCGGGCCGTCAGCCACCGCAGGGCCTCCCGCGTCGAGGACGCCGACTCCCCGCCGTCGTCCAGTTCGAGCCGCCGCTCGTAGGCGGCGGCACAGCCGTCGAAGTCCCCTTCGCCGCCGAGAATGTCGCCGAGCGCCCCCGCCGCCTTGGCCGCAAACTGCCCGGCACCGACAGTCATCGACCGGAAGAAGGCCACTTTCGCCTGACTGAGCTCTTCGGACTCCAACAGCTGTGCGCCCTTGACCGTCTCGACCACCGCGACGGCCTCCGGGTCGTCGGCGTCGGCCAGCGGCCCGAGAAGCCCGACGACTCCGGCTCTGTCGCC
The DNA here is from genome assembly GCF_053597355.1 of Streptomyces sp. NPDC001443. Taxonomy (NCBI): domain Bacteria; kingdom Bacillati; phylum Actinomycetota; class Actinomycetes; order Kitasatosporales; family Streptomycetaceae; genus Streptomyces; species Streptomyces sp. NPDC001443. The sequence continues at coordinate 36,398 of NZ_JBSFIA010000016.1, read as the reverse complement.
CCGCGCGAGCAGTTCGCGAGCCTTGGACAGGGTCTCCGCCCGGTCCGGGGCATCCGGCTCCGTCTCGACCGGCTCCTCGAGAAGGCCGTCGTCCAGGAGGGCGAGCTCGTCCAGGCTGTCGCGCACCTCGCCCATGCGGGCCGCCAGTCGGGGATCGACGTCGGCAATCCGCGCCAGATCGGTGCGCAGCTCCAGCAACTGCGACCAGAGGACCCCGCGCCCCTGCTCCATCAGCTCCACGGCGATGTCGGGCCGGTTCGCCTCCAGTGCGACCCGGGCCGCCTGCGCGGGGAACCCGCGATGGTCGACCAGCCAGGACTCCTGCACCGCCCGGGAGGAACCCCGCCACGCCGAGACCGACAACAGGCCCATGATCCTGTCGAGACGCTCGGGCAGATCCGGCGATGCGCGGTCCGCCACCGTCAGCCACGAGCGTGCGGCGTGGAACCTGATCCGGGCGGGCACCGTGCCCCGGGAGGCGACCTCCCACAACACACTCGAAGCGTCCGCCCGGTCCGCGGCGTCGTCGGTGGCCATGGCCCGGTGGATCAGCGCCCTGCCCAGCATCAGGGCCGACCGTCCGGCGCTGGCGGAGCTGTTCGAGGCGTCGACGCGCAAGATGTCGATCGCCTTGCCCAGATCCTCGGCGTCGCCGCGATCCGCCCCACGCCTGAGGAGGGCGAGGCCGATACTGCTTGCCACGGCCGCCCAGCCCGGGTTCGTGCTGTCGCCGTCATCGACGATGCGCAGTCCGAGCGTCACCGCGTCGTCGAAGGAGGGCGCGTTCTCCGCGGTCCGCCCGGCAACCGCGAACAACCCGAGCAGGGCGGCGACCGCCGTCCGGTGCATGGTCGATTCCGGCGGGGACATCTTTACGGCTTGCCACGCGTAGGCGACGGCCCGGTCCAGATCCTTCCTGTGACCGGGCTGGGCCGCGCGATGTCGCAGGACCTGGACGAGGCTGTTCAACCGGACGACGTACTGGTGATGTGTTCGCGGTGTCCTTGCGACCACCGCTTCCGTGCCCTCGATCGCGTCGTCCAGGTCGCTCGGGATCCCGTGCCGTCCGTAGCGTTTCGCCTGGGCGACCGCCAGATTGTGCAGCACCACGAGCGCGTTGTCGGCCGATCGCTCCTGCGGTGGGATCGCCCGGTGGCCGTCGCGGTAGGCCTCGATGCTGTCATTGAGGTCGGCGTCGTCCCCGTACGCCTGGTATCGCTCGCTGAGCGCCGCCCCGAGATGGGTGAGGACGACCGCACTCGGCTCCGGCATCTGCTCGTGCGCCTTCCGTGCGAGGTCCACGGCGCGCTCGATGTCCTCGGGATCGCCGAACGCGTGGAACCGTTCACGGAGGTTCGCCGACTGCTGCGCCATCTGCTCGGGCAGTGCGGGATCGCCAGGCGTGGCGACAACCAGCCCCCGCGCACCGTAGTCGACGCTCTTGGTCAGGTCCTCCGCTGAGCCGGTCACGTTGTACCGCATGCGCAAGGTGACGCCGAATGTGCTCAGGAACGCCGGATCGCCCTGAACGTAGCCGGGGATCGTTTCGTAGGCGCGTTCCGCCCATTCGACGGCCCGGCTGAGATCGGACGCGTCGCGGTGCCGGTCGTACCGGGTGCGATAGCCGGTGGTCAGGCCGAGCAGGCAGGCCCAGGCGAGCCCGTCCGACGTGTCCTCACACACCCAGGTTGCGAGGCTCTCCCCGGCGGCGAGGCTTTCGTCGAGGACCTGGTCCGTTTCCTCACCGGTCGAAAGCCAGGCGTATGAGCCCATGAGCATGGTCGCGGCCCGCCGTCGGCGGGGATGCCCTGGGGACATCAGCGCAAGGCTCTCGGAGAGCGCCGCGATCGCGGCGTTGAGGTCGGCGATCCGAGTCGCTTCCCGATACCCGGCGCGATTCAGGAGCAGTTCGGCGATGTTCAGCAGCACCGCCACCCTGCCCCGCTGGGCCCGGGGTCGGGTGAGCGCTTGCCTGTAGTGATCGACGGCGGCGTCCAGGAGCGCGGGATCACCGGACGTGACCGCCATGTGGTGAGTGGCCTCGGCGAGGGTCGGCAGTGCACCGGTCAGGTGCTCCGGCTCCGTGGCCCCTGCGACGGCCGCCGCCGCGTGGTCGACAGCCTCGCGCGCACCTGCGTCATCGCTCGCCATCTGGTCCAGGGCGAGCAGGGCTGCGGCCAGCCCGCGGCTCGCCCTGGCATGGTCGGGGTGACCGGTCTCGAAGCGTGCGAGGAACGAGCGCGAGACCCGCACCGCCTCCTCGAGCATGTCGGGATCGCGTCTGTGGGTGCCGTCCACGCGCAGTGCGTCGGCGAGCGCCGCCTCGGCATGTCCGGGATCCGTCGGGCCCGGCGGGAGAAGGGCGACAGCGCTCCGGCCGGCCTGTACCGCCTCGGCGGCGTACCGGGCGTCACTCGTCAGTTCTTCGACGCGGAGCAGAATCCAGCACAACCGGTGGAACCGTTCGCCGCGCACGGAGTCCGGTCCGGGGAGGACCGAGTTCTCGCGGGCCCTGTCCAGGACGTCGAGGCACATGTCGAGCGTTGCCCACCGCTCTTCGAGCCCCCAGAGCACCGCGTCCCACACCCCTGACTCGACGCGGGGCTCCAGGCGCCCTTCGGCCAGCCAGGTCCGAGCCATGTCGAACGCCTCCTGGGCCATGCCAGGACGGTCGGCGAGCCTGCCCAACCCGAGTTGGGCGCGGATCAGGTTGTGCCGGCAGTCACTTCGTATCTCCGCGTCGGCCAGCGGCAGCGCCATCCGGTAGGCCTCGACGGCCTCCCTCAACGCCGAGGAACTCGTCGTCCTCTCGGCCGTGGTCTGCAGAAGCGCACCCAGGTTGTAGAGGTATCTGCCCCGTGTCTCCGCATCACCGGTCAGCCGTACGCTCTCGCGCAACGCGTCGGCGGCCTCGCTGAGATCTGCCGGTTTTCTCGCGCGCGCTTCGAGGAGCGACGCCAGGAACCCGAGGGCGGCAGCGCGCAGTTCGAGGTCCGCGATGTCGTCCATGCGGCTCCGAAGACGCTCGATGATGCGGTCGCGCCCCTCGTCGTCCTCGTTCACGGACACGTTTCCACCGCCTGGATCGTCAGTGCCTGGTCGAGGTTCACGAGGACGGGCCCCGCGTCCGTCTTGAGCGTGAGCGTGCCGTGATCCATCCCGGCGTTCGTTCCGCACACCACCGCTCCAGGAATCTGGAGGCGGATACCGGGGTCGGATCGACCAGGGGCGTACCAGGTGACCGCGATGGCCCCGATGAGGAAGGCCCCGCACAGCAGGGTTCCGGCGATACCGCGCCTCAGGTCCAGTAACGCGGCCTCGGCGATGACGTGATCCTGTGTGACGGTGGAGGTCGTGGAGTCCACCGGGGTCAGCCCGGTCGGCCCGTTGCAGGCGCGCAGCGCCCAGAGTGCTCCGGCCGCGCCGACGATGAGCGCACCGAGCAGCAGCAGGCCGGCCACCAGGTCCCAGGGCGTGGCCACCTTGTCGATCTCCGCGCGCCCGCGGATCACGCTGAAGCCGACCAGTGCGGTCAGCAGACCGGTTACGCCATTGCGCCACGCGAGCGCCGCGGCGCGCACCCTCGGCAACTCGGTGCGCAGCGCGTTGTGGCGCTGTCGGGCACTGGCGCCGAGGGCGTTGTTGGCATGTCCCCCCGCTGCCAGACGTACGTTCACTCCGCGGCCGACTCGAGGCGGAAGATCCAGAACGCACCACAGCCGACATCGCCATCCGGTCGTCCCGGGTGGTCGTCGTCGCAGGTGCAGATCACGGGTTCGAGCCGGGCGTCCGGCGCGGGCGAGGCGTGCCGCCGTCGCAGCAGACGGAAGCTTTTGTAGATGCCGGTGACCACGGGTATCCGGATGATCGTTCCGCACCGGGGGCAGGGGCCGGTCAGTTCCGTCGTACCCGCCGAGACGGTTTTCGCGGTGAACGTCGATGCCGCGGTCGTCGCGAAGGTGTCGTCCGTGACGGGGCGGTAGTCCAGGTGGCTCAAGCTCGCTCCAGAGCGTCAGGGGCCGGTGTGGGTGATGGACGCCCATCTGCTGGGCCTGGTCGGGGAGTCTGTACGGAGCGACAGGACCGCCTCGTTGACGACGGCGGCGGAGCCCGTCGGATCGAGCCGGCCGTCCGTCACCAGCCGTTTGGTGATCTTGTGTGCCAGGTCTGCCGCGACATCCGCGTCGATCGACCACAGGGTCGCCAGGACGTGCCGGAATCCCGCGTAGTGAAGTCCTGCTCCCAGCGTGATGACCTCTTCGCTCAGGTGGACGCCGCCGGTCGCGGTCATGCAGGCGGACAGGAAGGCGAACTCGCCGTCGAACCGGCCTCGGCCCAGTTCGGTCACCGTCAGCGGCCCGTCGGCAAGCAGCAGCCCGCCTCGTGAGGGGTTGGACAGGTTTTGGCGGCCGTGGCAGCTGAAGTGCACCCACCGGTGGTGCGGCAGGGCGTCCAGCACGGCGGCCCGGGTCGCCGCCCGGCCGTCGAGGACGGTCAGCTGATCGCCGGGGAACAGCTGCCGGAGCAGTTCCAGTTCGGCCTCGGCCTGTGGCAGCGGCGGCTGACCGGCCAGATCTTCGACGATGACCGCCAGCATCCGCCGGTGCCGTTCCTCGCGCGGTGGCTGCGCCGCGAGCGCGAGCGCGCGAAGCGTCGGCGTGTAGGAGGAGGTCACGCGGTCGAGCACGCTGACGCCGCTGCCGTCGTGGTGCCCCGAGGCATGCAGCGGCAGAAAGCTCAGCGGGCCGGTCGGGCACCACCAGACCCGGGTGTCACGACGCCCGGTGGCGCTGTCGGAACAGATGTGTTCGAGCACCGGTCCGGTCACCGCGTCCCACAGCCACACGAGATCCGCCGACAGGTGCCCGTCGACGTCGTCCTGCGCCTGGAGGAGCTCTGTCTTGGCCCGATGATGTGCCGTGAAGTTGGTGGCACTGGGCCGGGCCCCGGCCCAGTGCGCCGTGTGCACCATCCTGGCGGCGGCGGCGTCGAGACGCGCAAGCCGCGCGAGGTGCGCGGTCGTCCGGACACCGGCCTCGCGCAAGGACAGGCCGGGCAGCGGGACCGGCTGGACACCGCCGGCCGAGACCAGGAGTGCGTCGCAGCGTTCCGGCGTGACGTTGATCAGGACCGCGGTGCCCGTGCCGACAGGCGGTGTCAGCTCGCTCAACCGCGGCGGATCGAGGAAGCCGGCGAATTCAGGGCCCAGCGACCGGGCACGGCCCACGAGATCATCCCACTCACGCGCCAGAGCGACGCGTCGGTCGATCGCCTTCCGCTGCACTGATTGGGGCTCGACCATAGTCACCAATGTAACCGTTCAGCCGGAACATGTATGGAATATAGGGATGTTCAGCGCTCTCGATCTCGCGCATGGCAGCCCGCGGCCCGGTGGTCGATCATCAGTCACCCGGACTGTCCGAGGCGATGAGTCCACCTGCATACGCGGCCTGCCCGGGCGTCGTCTTCGGTGAGCGGCGGTTCACGGAAAGCAGCGCGGCCGAGACCAGCGTCGTGAGCAGGCCGAGGAGCACGACGGCCGAGGCCAGGGTGCCGAGCATGCCCTTGGCCGCCAACAGGGCGAGCGGGCAGGCGAACTCGCCGAGGAAGAAGGCCGCCGTCCACAGGCCGGTGCCACGCCCGCGGTCGGCGAAGTCGAGCCGGGACAGCGCCAGTGTCAGCAGAGAGGGCAACAGCAGCCCCGTACCGACGCAGTTGACGACGGCTCCGACGACGAGAAGGGCGACGTGGTCCGTCGCTCCCATCAGGACGAAGCCCACGGCGCACAGGAGGAAGAGGACCGGCATACGGCGGCGGGGCCGATCGCTGAGCCTGGTGAAGAGCACCGAGCCCGCGACGGTGGCCGCGCTGGCCAGCGCCGTGACCGCGCCCACCACTCCCGTGGACCGCACGCCCAGGTCGTCCATGAGGTACGACATCTCCACGGGCACGGTGTAGAAGACCACGGCGCCGAAGACGGTCAGCGCACAGATCCCCGCCATGCGCCGCAGCGGGAACGGGGGCCTGCCTGACGCTGCCGGCTCGGTCGTCGGACGTGGGGTCGGCAGCGCCCGGGCCATCGCCGGAGCGAGCAGCAGACCGACGGCGTACAGCCAGAAGGGCGCTCGCCAGCCGATCGAGCCGAGGGCCCCGCCCAGGACGAAGAAGAGTGTGGCGGACGCCGATGCGCACATGGTCTGAAGGGCGAGGTAGCGGTCACGGGTCCGGCCGCTGTAGTAGTCGCCGATCAGCGTGGTGCAGCAGGTCATGACGGCCGCTTCGGCGACGCCGACCAGGAAGCGGCTGAGCACGATGCCGTAGAGCGATCCCAGCCAGAGCGGGACGGTGCCGAACAGCGCGTAGAGCACGGTGGCCACGACCAGCAGGCGCTTGCGGCCGAGCCGGTCGACGAGGACTCCGGCGAACGGGGCGAGCACGGCCAGGGAGAGGGCGGGGACGGTGAGCACGAGGGGGACGAGGGCCTCGCTGCCCGAGACGTGTGCGAAGTGGTCCTGCATGCGCGGCAGGACCGGAGCGATGAGGACGGCTCCCAGGATCGGCAGGCAGCTGCCCGCCATCAGCAGCACGGCGGGCAGCCTGCCGCCGACGGCCGGGTCCCCCGCCTGTTCGTGGGCGGGCGGGGTGGCGGAAGCGGGCATGGCGACACTCCGTGGGACGAGAGGGAGGGAAAGGCCTGTGCAGCGGGCGGACCGCGCCGGGCCGGAACTGCTGGAGGCAGCCCCGCGGGCGGCCGACCGGCGCCGTGGTGTCCCACGACTATGCGTTCCGGGTCCCGGCCTGCCCAGCCCTCACGCCATCCAGGTTGCCGATGCTCCCGATCCAGCGCTTGGATGGCGGTGTCGTCGGCTGGGCCGGGCCGGCCTCCCGCCCGACGGGCGTCCTGTCCGGAGTCCCATGAGCTCCGCTCAGTCCTGAGGGCCCAGTCGGGCCCCGACGCGCGCGGCGGTCTCGCGCAGCCAGATGTGGGCCGCGTCGTGCGTGTGCACCGGGTGCCACCACAGCGCCTCTCTCAGCGGTACGGCTTCGTAGGGCGGCTCCACCACCCGGACGGCGGCGACGGGTTCCATCATCCGGGCCATGCGTGCCTGGATCAGTGCGATGCGCCGGGTGCCGGCCACCAGCAGCGGCAGCGACTGGAAGCTGTCGACGGAGACTTCGACCCGTGGTTCGATGCCGAGCATGCCGAGCTGGCGCACCGCCGGGGCGTCGTACGTACGCTGGTACGTCACCCAGGGCAGGCGGGCCAGGTCCTTGCGGGTGAGCCGGTCGTCGACGCTCGGGTGGTCCTGGGCGACGAGGAAGACCCAGCGGTCGTCGTAGAGGTCGGTGGCGGGGAAGTCGCTGATGACGCCGTGCGGCATGAACAGCCCGTCGCAGGCGCTCAGCAGCGTGGCGGTGTCGTCCACCACGGTCGTCGGGGTCTGCGAGAAGCGCAGCCGGATCCCGGGCGCTTCCTCATGGATCACGCGGGCCAGCTCGGCGCCGAAGACCGCCACGGCGTAGTCGGACGCCATCAGCCTGAACTCCCGGTTCTCGTTGGCCGGGTCGAAGTCCGCCTGGCTGGCGAAGAGGCGTTCCAGCACGTCGTAGGCGGTGGCGGTCCGGTCCAGGAGCACCTGTCCCAGCGCGGTCAGCTCGTAGTGGCCGCCGACGCGGGCGAGCAGGTCGTCGTCGAAGTGCCGGCGCAGCCGGGACAGGGCGGCGCTCATCGCGGGCTGGCTGAGCCCGACGCGCTGCCCGGCACGGGTGACGTTGCGCTCCTCCAGCAGGGCGCGCAGAGCGACGACGAGGTTGAGGTCCAGGCGGGCCAGGTTCATGAGGGTTCCTCCGCAGAGCGATACCGACCAGGAGAGATCCACGGAACGGGATCCATGGAGCGGGATCCATGGAGCGGGATCCATGGAGCGGGATCCATCGGATGGATTGAGGTCATCCACAGAATCGATTTCCCTGATCAGAGGTCCGGGGTTCAGATTAGTCCCACCGCAATCAGGAGGACATGTCCGTGAAACCTGAATCCGCGTCCGCACTCTTCGCCGGACCGTTGGCCCTCGCGACTCTCTCGGCCCCCGACGGGCCCCGCTTTCCCGCTCTCGTCACGCCTGACGGAAACGCGCTCGACCTGCGGGCCGCGCTGGGTGACGAACGGCTGACCGTGCTGGACCTGCTGGCGCGCTGGGACGAGATCCTGCCGCAGCTGCGCGCCCTGGCCGCCGACACCGGTGCCGGCCGTACGCCGATCACGGACCTTCGTGTGCACGCCCCGGTCGAGCCGCGTCAGATCTTCCAGTCGGGTGCGAACTACCGGCAGCACGTGATCGACCTGCACGTGGCCCACCGTGCCCCCGGCGACGACCGGCCCGAGGCCGAACGGCGGGCGGAGGCGGCGGAGATCATGGACCGGCGGGCGGCCGAGGACCTGCCCTATGTGTTCATCGGCCTGCCCAGCGCGATCACGGGTCCCTACGACGACGTCGTGCTGCCCGCCTGGGCCGAGAAGCCGGACTGGGAGCTGGAACTGGCGGTCGTGATCGGCCGGCCCGCGTACCGGGTGTCCGTCGACGAGGCGGCCGCGCACATCGCGGGCTACACGATCGCCAACGATCTGACCGACCGGTCGACCGTCTTCCGCCGGGACATGCCGCAGATCGGCACCGACTGGCTGCGCAGCAAGAACGCGCCCGGTTTCACGCCGCTCGGCCCGTGGATCGTGCCCGCGGAGTCCATCGCCGACCCCGACGACCTGCGCGTGACGCTGAAGCTCAACGGCGAGACCATGCAGGACGAGTCGACCAAGGACATGATCTTCAAGGTCGCGCGGATGGTGTCGTACGCCTCGCAGACGGCTCGTCTCCTCCCGGGCGACCTGGTGCTCACGGGCAGCCCGGCCGGCAACGGCATGCACTGGGGCCGGCTGCTGCGCGACGGCGACGTGATGGACGGCTCGGTCACCGGGCTCGGCGCCCAGCGCACCCGATGTGTGGCGGAGGCGACGGCATGACGGCCCTCGATCCCCGTGACCCGGAGGGCTCGATCGCTCAGGCGGCCAAGGCCTTCTCCAACTGGGGCCGTTGGGGCGAGGACGACCGGCTCGGCACCCTGAACTTCCTGGACGAGGACAAGCGCCGCGAGGGCGCCGGGCTCGTCCGGCGCGGGGTCAGCTTCTCGCTGTCGCAGTCCTTCGACATGGACGGCCCGCAGAAGGGCTGGCGGCGGCGCACCAACCCGGTGCACACCATGCTGGACACCGGCACCGACGCGGCCCTCGGCCGGCAGGGGTTCCCGCACGGCATCGGCGGCGCCGACGACGTGATCGCCATGCCGCTCCAGTGCTCCACGCAGTGGGACGGGCTGGGGCACATCTTCGACCACGGCAAGGCGTGGAACGGTCGCGCGGCCGAGAAGGTCGTCACCTCCGACGGCGACCTGGTCACCGGCATCGAGCACATGGCCCCTCATGTGGCCGGGCGCGGCGTGCTCCTGGACGTGGGACGGGTCATAGGGACCGCGGGCGAGCTGCCCGACGGATTCGCCGTCACCCAGGAGCACCTGACCGCCACCGCCGAGGCGCACGGGGTGAGAGTGGGACGCGGCGACATCGTGCTGGTGCGCACCGGTCAGCTCGCGCGCGTCCGCCGGGACGGGTGGGGCGACTACGCCGGCGGCCCCGCGCCGGGCCTGTCCTTCACCACGGCCGGCTGGCTCCACGGCACCGAGATCGCGGCGATCGCCACGGACACCTGGGGCTTCGAGGTCCGCCCCAACGAGTTCGAGAACGCCTTCCAGCCCCTGCACCAGGTCGCGATACCCAACATCGGACTCCTCATCGGCGAGATGTGGGACCTGGAAGCCCTCGCCGAGGACTGCGCGGCGGACGGTGTGTACGAGTTCTGGCTCACCGCCGCTCCCCTGCGCATCACCGGCGCCGTCGGTTCCCCCGTCAACCCGATCGCGGTCAAGTGACTCGCTCGACAACGGAGTTCTGCATGAACACAGCCCGCACGGTCCTGGTGATCGGCGGTGGCGCCGCCGGTAACGCCATGACCATTCTGCTGCGCCGGGCCGGTCTGGCCGTCGACCTGATCGAGGCGAAGGACGACTGGAACGCCACCGCCGGCTCGGGCATCACCCTGCAGGGCAACGCCCTGCGGGTACTGCGCGAACTGGGCGTGTGGCAGGAGGTCAGCGCTTCCGGTTTCGGTTTCGGGTCCGTCGGCATCACCGCTCCCGACGGTACGGTCCTGCACGTCGCCGAGGACATCCGCACCGGCGGCGACGACCTGCCCGCCACCGTCGGCATGCAGCGCCCCCGACTTCAGCAGATCCTGATCGACGCCGTGCGCAGCAGCGGCGCCTCGGTGCGCCTCGGCACCCGGGTCGAGCACCTGGAGCAGGACGACTCCGGTGTGGGCGTGCGCTTCACCGACGGCACCGAGGGCCGCTACGACCTGGTGGTGGCCGCCGACGGGATGGGCTCCACCACCCGCGCGGCCATCGGGATCACGGCGAAGCCGGAGCCCACCGGCATGGCCATCTGGCGCGTCGCGGTGCCCCGGCCGACCGGCGTGACCCGCACGGATCTCGCCTACGGCGGTCCCGCCTACATCGCCGGGTACTGTCCGACGAGCGACACCACGATCTACGCCTACGTGGTCGAGGCCAACCGCGACCGGGCGTCGCTCCCGCCGGAGTCCTACGCCGACGAGATGCGCGGCCTCACCGCGGCCTACGGAGGATCCTGGCCGGAGATCACCGAGCACATCACCGATCCGGCGAAGGTCAACTACAGCTGGTTCGACCGGATGCTGGTCGAGGGCTCCTGGCACCGGGGCCGCGTGGTCCTCGTCGGCGACGCCGCCCACTGCTGTCCGCCCACCCTCGCGCAGGGCGCCGCCCTGTCCCTGGAGGACGCCTGGGTGCTCGCGCAGCTGCTGACCGGCGCCGAGGTCTGGGACGACGCGCTCCTGCAGTCGTACTACGACCGGCGGATCACCCGCGTCCGTCCGGTGGTCGAGGCGTCCGTGCAGATCGGGCAGTGGCAGCTCGACGGCGTACGCGACGCGGACGTGCCCGCCCTCATGGGCCGCACGATGACGATGCTCAGGGAGCTGCCGTGACCGCGCCCACCGTCGACGTCCACGCGCACGTGCTGCTGCCGGAAGTCGAATCACTCGTGGAGGGCCTGCCCGGGCAGGCGACGGCGAGAGCGCTGGACGCGCGGCGCAACGGCCCCGCGGCCCTCGCGGTCAGCGGCCCCATGGTGCGCGACCGCGTCCCGCGGCTCACCGATCCGGCCGCACGGCTGGCCGCGATGGACGCGCAGGGAGTGGACGTCCAGCTCGTCAGCCCCTCGCCCTCGCACTACCACTACTGGACGGACGAGGAGACGGCCGAGAAGCTGTACCGGCTGGCCAACGAGGCGACGGCCAAGCACTGTTCAGCCGCTCCGCACCGGCTGCGCGGCCTCGGCCTCGCACCGCTCCAGCACCCGGACCACACGGTACGCGCGCTCGATCACGCCCTGGAACAGGGCCTGTCCGGCGTGGAGATATCCAGCCACGCCCCGGGCCTGGAACTGTCCGACCCGGCCTACGAACCGTTCTGGTCGCGGGCGGAGGAGACGGGCGCTCTCATCTTCCTGCACCCCTTCGGCTGCACGCTGGACGAGCGTCTGGACCAGTGGTACCTGTCCAACACCGTGGGACAGCCCACCGAGAACGCCGTCGCGCTGTCGCACCTGATCTTCTCGGGAGTCCTCGACCGTCACCCGGCGCTGAAGGTGATCGCCGCCCACGGCGGCGGCTATCTGCCCACGCACATCGGCCGCTCCGACCACGCCTGGGCCGCCCGCTCCGACGCGGCCGCCGGCTGCGCTCATCCGCCCAGCAGCTATCTGAAGCGCCTGTACTTCGACTCGCTGGTGCACGACCCGTCCGTCCTGCGGGAGTTGATCCGGGTCGCCGGACCCGACCGGGTGCTGCTCGGCTCCGACTTCCCCTTCGACATGGGCACGGAGGACCCCCTCGGCGCGCTGCGCGCCGCGCAGGTCCCCGAGGCCGACTTCGAGGCCGTCCGCGGCGGCACCGCCTCCGCCCTGCTCGACCTGACCCTGTCCTGAGGAGGAACCGTCATGAGCGCACGACTGCTCACCCATCTGCGGCACGTCGACCTGGCCGTGCCCGACTACGACAGACAACTCGACTTCTACGCGGGCGTCTGGGGCCTGACCGAGGTCGCCGAGGACTCCGGGATCTCCTTCCTCGCCGCCGAGGGCTCCCCCGAGCAGTACGTCGTCCGGCTGCGCAAGGCCGAGGAGAAGCGCCTCGACCTCGTCTCCTACGGCGCCGCCACGCCCGCTGACGTCGACACCCTCGCCGAGCAACTCCTCTCCGGCGGCGTGCAGTTGATCACGCGGCCGGGCACCGTGGACACGCCCGGCGGCGGTTACGGCTTCCGCTTCTTCGACGTGGACGGCCGGACCGTCGAGGTCTCGGCCGACGTGGCGGTACGGCAGCACCGCAAGATCGAGGAGAAGGAGTCGATCCCGGTCAAGCTGTCCCACGTGGTCCTCAACTCCCCCGACCTGGACCGCACCCGGGCCTGGTACGAAACGCACCTCGGCTTCCGGCTCTCCGACACCCTGAGCTCGCCGCACATGGGCGAGGTCATGCACTTCATGCGGATCTCCAGCCAGCACCACTCGATGGCACTGGCGAAGGGCCCGCACACCTCCCTGCACCACGTGTCGTTCGAGATGCGCGGCATCGACGAGTACATGCGCGGCTCCGGCCGGGTCATCCGCGCCGGTTTCCAGAAGATCTGGGGCCCCGGCCGTCACATGGCCGGTGACAACACCTTCACGTACTTCCTCGACCCGCACGGCAACACCGTCGAGTACACCACCGAACTGGAATGCCTGGACGAGGACACCTGGCACCCGCACGTCTACGACTTCTCCCGGCCCGAGGTCACCGACCAGTGGGGCACCGCCAACCCGATGAACGAACTGGTCGCCAAGGAGTCCTTCAACGACCCCGACCGCGGCTGCTTCGTCGCCCCGCCGGTCTGATCCCTCTCCCGACTCCCGGGGCGCGGGCGCCTGTCATCCGCCCTGGCGCACGGCGCGGCGCCCCGGGCCCAGCCCCAGCCAGGAGCTGCTCATGCGCTTCGTCGCCTACGAACACCAGCGTCAGACCCGCGTCGCCGTCGTCGCCGACGACGGCGTGCTGTATCCCGTGCCCGGCGTCCGGTCGCTGACCGGGATCATCGACGCCGGGGGCGGCCTTTCGGCACTCCTCGAACTCGGCGCCGCCACCCTCGACGTCCCGGCGGGCCCGCACGTCTCCCAGGTGCGCCTCCTGCCACCGCTCCGGCCCGCCTCCGTGCGGGACTTCGTCACGTTCGAGGAACACGTCGAGGGCGTACGCCGCGCGGTGGAGGGCACTGCCGGGGTGCCCGAACAGTGGTACGCGGCGCCCACCTTCTACTTCACCAACCCGCACGCGATCTACGCCTCGGGCGACGACATCCCGATGGCGCCGGGCTCCGCCGTCCTGGACTTCGAGCTGGAGGTCGCCGCGGTCATCGGCCGCGAGGGCCGTGACCTCACGCCCGACCGGGCGCGCGACCACATCATCGGCTACACGGTCTTCAACGACTGGTCCGCACGGGATCTCCAGTCCGCCGAGATGAAGGTGGGACTCGGCCCGTGCAAGGGCAAGGACACCGCCACCACCCTCGGCCCGTACCTGGTCACCGCCGACGAGCTCGACCAGTACCGGGACGAGGACGGCTTCCTGAGGCTGGCCCTCACCGCCGAGGTCAACGGCGAGGTCGTCGGCCGGGATCTGCTGTCCAACATGAGCTGGACGTTCGAGGAGATGGTCGCCTACGCCTCCCGCGGCACCCGGATCGTCCCGGGCGACGTGCTCGGCTCCGGCACCTGCGGCAACGGCGGCTGCCTCGCCGAACTGTGGGGCGTACGCGGAGAACGGACCCCGCCGCCGCTCGGGCCCGGCGACACGGTCACGCTCACGGTCGAGGGCATCGGCACCGTGACCAACACCGTCGTCCCCGGCACCGACCCGGTGGCCCTCCCCGCCGGCCGGCGCCGCTCCCGGGAGCGGCCGTGAGCGGCCTGCACCCCAAGCGGCTGCTCGGCAAGGTCGTCGTGGTCACCGGAGCCGCCCGCGGCCAGGGCGCCGCCGAGGCCGAGGCGCTGGTGCGGGAGGGAGCCCGCGTCATCGCCGCCGACGTCACGTCCACCGAGGGCTGCCGTCGCCTCGACGTCACCAGCGAGCAGGACTGGGCCGAACTGGCCGCCGAACTCCAGGAGACGTACGGGCAGGTGCACGGCCTGGTGAACAACGCGGGCATCACCTGGCGCGCCCGCATCGGCGACGTGCGCCCGGAGGACCTGGCACGGGTCCACGCGGTCAACGTGACCGGACCGCTGCTGGGCATCCAGCACCTCGCCCCGCTCATGCCGCCCGGCGCGTCCATCGTGAACGTCGGCTCCTCGGCGGCCCTCACCGCTCACTACCCGGTCGCCTACACGACCAGCAAGTGGGCCCTGCGCGGCCTGTCGAAGACCGCGGCCACGGAACTCGGCCCGCGCGGCATCCGCGTCAACACGGTCCATCCCGGCTACATCGAGACGGAGATGACCGCCTCCGCCGCACCGGCCTTCCGCGACGCCAACATCCGCGAGACCCCGCTCGGGCGCACGGGCACCGCGGCCGAGGTGGCCCCGCTGGTCGTCTTCCTCCTGTCGAACGAATCGTCCTTCATCACCGGCGCGGAGATCCCCGTCGACGGCGGCCTGACCGCGCACGGCGGCGTGAAGTCCGTGTCGGACGCGCTCCTCGGGGAGGCCGGCGCATGAAGCGGCTCGAGGGCAAGGTGGCCTTGATCTCCGGGACCGCCCGCGGCCAGGGGCGGGCCGCGGCACTGCGTTTCGCGGCCGAGGGCGCGCTCGTCGTGGGCGGCGACCTGCTGCACGAGCAGGCACTCGACACGCAGCGCCTCATCGCCCGCGACGGCGGGACCGCGCTGACCCCCGGCCCCCTGGACGTCACCGACGAGCAGTCAGTCGCCTCCTGGGTCGAAGAGGCCGTGGACGCCTTCGGCGGCATCGACATCGTCTACGCCGACGCGGGCGCCGTCCGCTTCGGACCGGTCGACAGCCGGCCCTACCAGGACTTCGCCTTCACCATGCGGGCCGAACTGGACTCGGTGTGGCTGACCGTACGGTCCGCCTGGCCGCATCTGCGGCGCAGCCGCGGCTGCGTTCTCACCGTCGGCTCCACCGCGGGACTCACCGGCTCACTCACCGGCCAGCGGACCGCGCACTCCGCCTCCAAGGGCGCCGTCATCGCGCTGACCCGCCAGCTCGCCGCCGAGGGCGCCCCGCACGGCATCCGCGCCAACTGCGTCAGCCCCGGCCTGGTCGACACCGCCGGCTCCCGCACCGATCTCCTCTCCGACGACCACCCGATGCGCGCCATCGCCCGCCACATCCCGCTCGGCCGCGTCGGACGCCCCGACGACGTCGTCAACGCCGCCGTCTTCCTCGCCTCCGACGAAGCCGCCTGCATCACGGGGGCCGACCTCGTCGTCGACGGCTCCCATCCGGAAGGTGCCCATGTAGTGCAGGGAGCTGCCCGTCGGCATCACGCGCGGCATGCCCGGCAGGAAGTCGCCGAGGAGTGCCGCGGTACGGATGGCCACCGATCGCGCGGTGTCCAGTTCCGCCTCCTCGCGCTCGGTGAGGTCGTAGGCGATACGGACGCCCGGCAGGCCGCACCGACACGGACCACGGAGAAGCCCATGGCCGCGGCGCCGCGCATCTGCCTTCCGCGCCACGGCGACCGGCACGATCGTCCCCGGCACGGCCACCCCCGGAATCAAGTACGGCGTCTCCCTCTACAGCTACTCGGGCGACATCCACACCTCGATGTCCCTCGAGGACGCCATGGCCGACATCGCCGACCTCGGCGCGACCGGCATCGAGATCCTCGGCGAAGGCAACGTCCCCGGCCACCCGCGCCCCGACGCGTCGTGGATCGACACCCGGCACAAGCTCCTCGACCGGTACGGCCTCACCCCGACGAACTACGGCGCATGGGTCGACAGCGCCATGTGGCACGACCGCGACCTCAGCGTGGAAGAGGGCCGTGCGCAGCTGGAGACGGACCTGCGCCTGGCCGAGGAACTCGGCTTCACCTCGATCCGCCCGAAGTTCGGGGTGATCTCCCCGGAGCTGGACCCGCACCCGATCTGGCAGCCCGCCGTCGAGCAGGTCCTGGACCTGGCGGCGGAACTCGACGTCGTCGTCTGCCCGGAGATCCACAGCCCCACACCCGTCAAGCACCCCGTGACGCAGAGCTACGTCGACTTCATCGAGCGCACCGGCAGCGACCACTTCAAGCTCCTCATCGACACGGGCATCTTCCAGACGGCCCCCGTCGACGACGGCCACGAAGGCTTCGAGGGCAAGAAGCGTCCGCCCTTCCTGGAGCCGCTGGCCGTACCCATGTCCGACCTCCTCTAGGTGCTCCCGCACGTCCACTTCGTCCAGGCGAAGTTCTTCGAGATCGACGACCGGCTGAACGACCTGCACGTGCCCTGGCAGGAGATCGTCCCCACGCTCCACCGCGCGGGCTGGACCGGCTGGCTCTCCAGCGAGTACGAGGGCCGCCGCGAACCCTACCGAGGCCGCGACCAGGTACGACGCCAGCACGCCCTGCTGCGCGGCCTGGGACTCTGAGCCCATCGCCCACGCACCGCAGGCCCGGGGAGCGACCTGACCGGTCTCCCCGGGCCACTGCGTCCGGCACCTCATGGCCGCGCTTCCTCAGGCGCCTGGCGAGCGGTCCGGTTCGTTCATCTTCCCGAAGGGGACGTGCACGCTGGGCGTGCTGCGGGCGGTACCCGTCAGGTGGCCGACCTGGTCGTCGAAGAAGATGTGGGGTCTGAGGACCTCCATGATCGTGCTCTTGTCTATGCCGCCGAGGAAGAAGGCGTCGTTGACGGTCACACCCCAGTTCTTCAGGCTGCGCACCGGGCGCTCGTGGGCGGGTGCGTCACGGGCGGTGACGAGGGAGACATGGACCCGCATCTTGTAGTCGGCGTCCGCTGCTCTCTGTTCTTCTTCACGCCGCTGGAGCCGGTTGACGCCTGCGAGGAAGTCCCGCAGGGGTCCCGGGTCGTGCGGGGTGGCGGCGTTCGCCGTCTCATGGAACCGGAAGTCCTCGATGCCGCCGGACTGGTAGACCTGTTCCGAGGCGTCGTCGGCCAGGACTCCGTCGAAGTCGAAGGCGATCCGCAGATCCTGATCGTCACCCTCGTCGGCCACTCCCGGGCCGAGCACGCGGCCGGCGGGCAGTCCGAGCGCGACGGCCTCGCGGACGTCGTCCTCGTTCGCGGACAGGAACAGGGACATGTTCAGGGCGGGCATGAAGCGATAGGGCGAGCGGCCCTGCATGAAGACGGCCCGGCTGATCGGCAGGCCGTAGGACTGGATGGACCGCATGACCCGCAGCCCGGTGTCGGGATCGTTGCGGGACAGGATGATGGCCTCGACGAGAGGGTCGTCGGGTGAGAGGTCGTTCAGGGACAGCAGCCTGCGGATGAAGGGGAAGGCGACCCCCTTGTCCAGCGTGTCTTCCAAGTGCGCCTCCTGGTAGGCGCGGTAGGCATCCTCTCCCTGATCACGAAAGACGGCGTCCGCCTCCGCCAGGTCGAACAGCGCGCTGGACGCGATGCCGACGACCAGACGGTTCTTCAGCTCGTAGACGGCCATGGCGTCCCTCCTGACACGAACGCGCACTCACGTCCCGACCATCCCATCGAGCCGGGCCGCCGGCGTCGGATTCCTCCTTGGCTGGATATATGTCCTGCTGACGTACGACCCGAACGCGTGCCCGCGGCCAGGCTCGGCACTGAGCCGTCGCTGTCTGTCGCCAGTCGGACCTGACGGAGTCCTACTGGCCCTGCTGCTCGGAAGTCACAGCCGCGGTCTGCAGCCCTTCCAGGAGTCTGCGCTCCGCCGGAGTGAAGGGTGGTCCCTGCAACGGTGGACGCAGGGGGCCGGTCAAGGCTGTGAGCAGCACACGAGGCGTCACGAGGGAGGCCGGTGAGGCTTGGAGGGACAGCACGTCGGTCAGCGCCGTGGCCGCGTGGAAGGAGCCGGTCGCGGTGCGGGACAGACGGCTGACGTAGCGGTGCAGGAGGCGATCTGCCATGTTCGGGCGTGCGCCCGTCGTGGTGGGGAAGTGGATGTCCTGCCCCACGGCCAGGCTCCACGCCGTGTCCACGGGGTGTGCGATCAGGCGCTGGGCGTGGCGGGCCAGACCGGGGGTCGGGCCGTGCGCGAGCTCGGTCCGCAGGGCGAGGGCGCCCTGTGCGGTCACCGAGATGCCCTGGGCGTAGACGGGATTGAAGGACGCGACGGAGTCCCCCAGCGCCACCAGTCCTTCCGGCCATGAGGTGAGCCGCTCGTAGAAGTGGCGCCGGTTGGCAGTGCTGTGGGTGACGCTGACGTCGGTGAGCGGTTCGGCGAGTGCGATGAGGTCGGCCAGGACGGGATGCCGCAGGGTGCGGGCGAAGGCTTCGAAGGCGTCCGCGTCACGCGTGGGTTGTGCGCCGGGAGCGCCCATCAGGCTGATGTGCCAGCGGTCGCCTTCGATCGGCAGGAGGCCGCCGGAGTTGCCGGGCCGGGGAAGTCGTGGGTCGGCCTGTACACCGACCATGGGCCAGTCGCGGGTGGGTACGGGAGCGCGGTAGACGCGGCTTGCGTAGACGAGTCCCGAGTCGACGCGCTTTTCCACGAGGTTCGTGATGCCCAGTTGCGTGAGCCATCGGGGCGTACGGGTGGAACGGCCGGAGGCGTCGATGACGAGGTCTGCGTGCAGTGTTGTCTCATGGTCGTCGGCGCCCTGCGCCCGCACGCCGGTGACCTTGCGACGGTCTCCGAGCAGGGCGACGACCTTGGTGTTCGTGCGTACGCTGACTCGGGGGTCCTTGAGGACCTGCGCTCTGACGACGGCGTCGGTCAGGTCCCGGCTCGCGGAGATCATGAAGTGGGTGGGGCGCTGCCAGCGGCGGTACCAGCCCTCCGGCGAGTAGACGACCATGTCGGTCGTCATCGGTATGCGGTTGGCGCCCGCGGCCAGTAACTGGTCGATGGTGCCGGGCAGGAGGCTTTCGACGGCCTGTGCGCCGCCGGCATGCAGGAAGTGGATGTGGGCGGCTTGGGGTACGCCGATGCGTGGTGCGGGCCCTTGGGGCAGTTCGTGGGCTTCTATGATTTCCACAGAGTCGGCGTGGTCTTTGACGGCGGCCGCAGCGAGCATGCCGGCGATGCTGCCCCCGATGACGAGAACACGGTTAAGGCTCTGGCGCGGAGATTCATGCATGTCGGGCTGCTTTCTGCTGGGGTACGAGTGGCCGGTCGCCTTCGCTCTGCTGGGAGTGCCACTACTTGGGCTCCTCCGTGAGTGATATGCCTGCTTCTTGCAGAAGACAGCGCTCTCGGGCAGTGAATGTCGGACCTTTGAGCGGGGGCCGCAGCGGCCCTCTCATCGCCGCCAGCAGAACAGTGGGCCGCATCAACGAGAATGGGGAGGACTTCAAGGTCAGGACGTCCGTCATGGCGGCCGCGACATGGTAGGTGCCAGTTGCCGTGTGCGAGAGACGGCTGACGTAGCGGTGGAGGAGTCTGTCGGCCAGCCCTGCGCGTTGGCCTTCGACTGTCGAGTAGTGGATGTCCTGCCCCACCGCGAGGCTCCACGCGAGTTGTACCGGCTGAGCGATGGCGCACTGCGCTCGACGCGCCAGGCCGTCGGTGATTCCCGTGGCGGCCAGTTCTGTCCGCAGTGCCGCAGCGCCCAGGGCCGCCACGGACATGCCGTGTCCGTAGACGGGGTTGAACGAGGCGAGGGCATCGCCCATCGCGATGAACCCCTCGGGCCAAGTCTTGAGGCGTTCGTAGTAGTAGCGCCGGTTGACGGTGCTGTGCGTGACGGTGATGTCGGTGAGTGGCTCGGCATCGGCCAGGAGGTCAGCCACGATGGGGCTGCGCAGCGTGCGGGCGAAGGCCTCGAAGGCATCCGGGTCGCGGGTCGGGTGTGCGCCGGGCGTCCCCATCAGGCTTACGTGCCAGCGCCCGTCCTCGATCGGGACGATCCCGCCCGCTCGGCTCGGGCCGGGCCGGCGCGGGTCGGCCTGGACGTTGATCAGTGGCCAGTGCTCGGTCGGAACGGGTGCGCGGTAGATGCGGCTGGCGTAGACGAGGCCGGCGTCGATTCGTTCCTCTGTCGGCTCGGTGATGCCCAGTTCGGTGAGCCAAGTCGGTGCGTGCGTTCCCCTGCCGGAGGCATCGATGACGAGATCTGCCGCGAGCTCCGTTTCCAAGCCGCCGGATTCGCGGACACGTATGCCGGTGACGGTCCGGTGATCTCCGGTCAGCCCTATGGCCCTGGTGCCGGTGCGAACCTTGATCCGATCGTCGCTGAGAACTTGCCGGCGTACCACGGCATCGGTCAGGTCCCGGCTTGCGGCGATCAGGTACTGCGTATCGGTCTTCCAGCGGCGGTACCAGCCTTCTGGAGAATGCAGCAGCATGTTGGTGTTCATGGGCACGCGATTCGCACCAGAGGCCAGCAACTGGGCCACGGTGCCCGGCAGAAGCTGTTCGACGGCGTCGGCTCCGCCGGAGAGCAGAATGTGGAAGTGCGCAGCCTGCGGGACGCCGCGTCGTGGTTCGGCTCCGGCAGGGAGGTCGTGGGCTTCGATGATCTCGACGGTGTCGACATGGTTCGTGAGCGCCGCTGCGGCCAGCATGCCGGCGAGACTGCCGCCGATGACGACAGCACGGAATCCACTGTGACGTGAACGTTCACTCATAGCGAGCTGCTTTCGGTAGGGGCACCGTGGATCTGCCCAAATCTTGCGACGACGGGCGACGTGAGGGCACGAGACAAGGGAATGAGGTCTTGAGAACGCCACGGCGGAGTGTCCGCAGAGTCATCGACTGTGAGAGTCGTCCGATTTTGCCGCCTACTGGCGACGACGATCATGGCTGCATCCGCCGCTGTGGCCGCGAAGCACTCATTCTCGCCAGCTTGGACGGCGGTCTGATACGCCTCCTCTCGAATGGACCTGTCGAGGTAAGGCGTCAGTGCAAGCAGTGCGTCCTTGATTGCCGTCTTCCGCCCGGTCAGGCGTACGGCAGGAAAGGACCACCATGACAATGAAGCGGGAATGGCTCCTGGTGCCGGTACGTCTTTCAGCTCGCGCCACAGCGGTGCAAGTTCGTGCAACTGCCGAAGGGCCCGGACTGCTTGCGTGACGCGCGGCTCTGCCAGCGGGAGGGAGAATCCGACGACGGCGAGAAGCGCGGATGGAGCTGCGAACTGAGGGGCCACCTGGTCGATCAGGAAATCAAGGTTGCGACCCGCCCAGTGGGCGAAAATGGCAATCAGTTTGACGATGTCGTAGCACACATGAAGGAGATAGGCGGGCGCCAGGATACGCAGACCGATCCGAAGGGATCCTTCCACTTTGGTCGACCAACGCCAGCACAGCACGCTTGTCGTCATCGTCGCGACGCCCTGGGCGACCAAGTAGGTCAGGATCATTTCACGAATATATGGCGTGCCGGCGTAGTACCCATCGAATAAGGTGAGCTGTTCCACTGGGGCATCGCCCGCACAGAACAGTGCGAATATGGCGACGATGACCAGACCGTAGGCAGTGATGCATATACGTGAAGCACGCCGTGTCCGGTCAGGTGGCGCCGGCCGCCAGTTGATGATCAGCAGAAGACTTGCACCGGCATTTGCAATGATGACGGAGTACACCACAGGTGCGGCAAAGTTGGCGACCCCAGTGATCCGGTTGATCTCGGCAAGAGAATCCGGCGCGGCAAGGTAGAAGACCCCTGCGGCAGCGAAGAGCAGCATGACGACTGCACGCAGGAGCATGTCATGACGCCGGCGGACGAGGGCCGGTAATTTAAGGAGACAGATCAACAGAAGGAGCGTTCCACAAATGAAGAAGGCAGTGTTGTTGGGGCCGTGGCTCACAGACAGCGACTCTCCTGGGACTGCCGCCTCGGGGCAGCATCGTATGTAGGTCAGCGGAAGCGATGAGCCATGGTGAGGCGGATACGCCCAGCGAAGGTGTCTTCCAGGCCGACCAGTGACTGGACTTCCTCGCGGTGGGCTTGTAAAGCCGTGGCGAACCGAACGCCGAACCGGTCGGCCTCCTCCTCCCGGTGGGCCGCGGCACTGTCGGCACGCAGGGCAAACTGCATGCTGGCCCGCAAGTGCTCGACCGGATCCACAGTATGCCCTGAATTCACCGCCTGATCGATATCCTCACAGATCTCTGCCACCAACTGCCGCGCACGGGACGAACCCTCTTCCTTGGCTCGCGCCGCAGTGGGTCCGTGGGAGGTGAGAGAAATGCAATGGCCCTGGAACATGTGCCATATTTCATGGCCGATAATCACGATCTGATGTTCGAGATCGGCACGCTTTTCGTAGGCGATGACGTCATGGTCTTGACGATCGATCCATAACCCATTGGCCACATCGGGCGGGAAGGGGAACGCGTGCAGTCGGACAGGGCGTCCTCGCACGCAATTAAGTGCCGCTCCGATTTCAGGGATGAGGTCTTCGTCGCGCGCAGGTGGATTGAAGGCGTGAACTAACTGATTGCTGAGACGTCGCATATCTCGTAATGTAGTCACGTCAAAATATCCCCTTGGTGATCTCGCCGAGCCCCGACGGAACGTTCGGCGTCGCTCCGGAATTGACCCACCGGCTGAGCGCATGGAGCGCTGTGTTGTCGTAGCGGCGACAGTCCCCACTCATTGACCACCCGCATTGTCGTCGATCTCCAGCAGAGCCTTCAGGGTTGCATCAAGAACATTCCACCGCTCCTGTGGCAGATCCAGCGCCTGCCGAAGGGCGATGCCGCGGATGTCGTTCTCCCGCGACCACGGAGGGGCCAGGAGGCGACTCGTGGGTTCTCCGGCTTCCGACTTCGGTCGGTGCGCGGCGAGGATCGGCAGGAGCGCACGGTTCAGGGCCTCGGGTGCCGGAGCCGTGAAGAAGGCCTCTCCTCCCTCCACCCGGAAGAAGTCGACCAGGCCGTGCAGGAGTTCGACGCTGGGCATCTTCTCGCCCGAACAGATCAGGCGCGCCCATACGCCCGAGATTCCCAATTCTCGGGAGATATTGCCGGCAAGATCCGACATGCGCTGGCCGGTGCGCGCCAAGTGCGCGTCCGAAAGGGCCTTGATACGCGCCCGGACCCGGTCGTTCACGCTGTCGGCCGGGATGGCACCGTCTCGCAACAGAGTGCGGACGGTGTGTTCGGGCAGAGCCGTCTTGGCCGAGAGCTCCTTGAGGCCGAACAGATCCGACTGCTTCAGATCCTGTTCCCGGAGGAGCGCTTCAAGACGCTCCAGCGTCTCGGGCAGCGACGGGACAGGGTCCACCGACATACCCCCGGAGTCTGGATCGGATGCAGCGCCTCCCGGGCACTGTACGACCTCTGCCCCCCAACTCCAAACGATTGTTGACTGGCTGAAAAACAATCATTGACAAGGCTGAGCGGAGCCTCCGGATCGCAGCCGACGCCATGGCCGAACTCCCCGTCAAGATCGCGATCACCAGTGCCGCTGCTCCGTACGGCCTCTACCCGCTGCGCACCGACGGCATCAAGCGCAGTCGGCGCACCACCGTTCGGCGCAGGGACGGCCCTCATCAGGAAGCGCGACGATTTCCGTCATCGCGCCCGGGCCGCTGGATAGGGTCGCAATTCGGCAACCCTGGGAGAGCAGCTTCATGACCGACATCGTGATTGCGCAGACGACCGTCGACGACGCGCAGCAGGCGGAGGCTCTCGCGCGTGGCGCTGTCGAAGGCCGGTTGGCCGCCTGCGCGCACATCGACCAACCGTTCACCGCGGTGTACCGGTGGGACAACGCGATCCAGACTGCACAGGAGTGGCGGATCTCGTACAAGACGACCACCGAGCGGCTTCCGGAGCTGGAGGCGTGGGTGTCCGAGCAGCACGGCTACGAGGTGCCCGAGTGGATCACCGTCCCGGTGACGGGGGGCTCGGCGGCCTACCTGGCCTGGGTGGCCGAGGAGAGCACGCCTCGACCCGTCGGCTAGCACCTCGCGCCGCGAACTTCCGTAGTCGTCGGGCGAGTTCGCGCCCGACCCCGGCAGCCGACGAGACGGCGGCCGGCGCGGCACGGGGTCAGGCCCGTGCCGCGCCGACGGTCAGCGATCGGCGGTCAGCGGTCGGCGGTGGCCATCTCGTTCTGGGGCGTGCGGTCGGATCCGGTGCGCAGGATCCCGGCGGCCGCGGCGGTGGTGACGCACAGCAGGGTCAGCAGGACGAACGCGTGGTCGAGGGCGACGAGGTGGGTGAGCCAGCCGATGACGGCGGGACCGGCGAGCATGCCGACGTAGCCGAGCCCGGCGACGCGGGAGACGTTGGCCCCGGCGGCAGCGGGGTCGGCGTGACCGGCCGCGCTGAACAGTTGCGGGACCGTGCCGGACAGGCCCAGGCCGAACAGCGCCCAGCCGATGAACGCGGCCCACATCCACGGGCCGAGAGCCACGAGCGTGATGCCGACGGCGGCCATCGCCGCTCCGTGACGCAGGATCGCCATGGAACCGAACCGGGCGACGAGACGGTCCGCGAGCAGCCGGCCGATGGTCATGGCCGCCGCGAAGGTGCCGTAGGCGAAAGCGGCCGTTCCGGCGGGTGCGCCGAGAACGTCCTTCAGATGCAGAGCGCTCCAGTCGTTCGCGGCGCCCTCGCACAGCATGACCATCAGCGCCAGGACCGCGAGCAGCCAGATGCGCCCCTTGGCGCTGGCGGGCGTGAGGGTCGGTGATGTCCCGGCCTCCTCGAGGGAGTCGGAGCCGGCGCCCTCGGCGTCGGGGGCGGGGGCGGGGGCGGTCGGCAGGAGCGCGCGGACCGACGCCAGGGCGACGACGACGCCTGCGGCTCCCGTGGCGGCCATGCTCGCGACCGGGGTCAGGCCGGCGCTCGCGGCACCGGCCGCGACGAGCGCGGCGATGACGCCGCCGACGGAGAACGTGGCGTGGAAGCCGGACATGACGGACCGTCCGTAGGCCTTCTCCACGTGCACGGCGTGGGCGTTCATGCTCACGTCCAGGCAGCCGTTGCAGAACCCGAAGACGAACAGGGCTCCCGCCAGCGTCCAGGGATCCCGGGCGAGGCCGGGCAGGATCAGGGTCGCGCCGCACAGCACGCCGCCGGCCGGGACCACGACGCGCGCGCCGAAGCGGTCGGCCAGGGGGCCGGCCACCTGCATCCCGGCGAAGGCCCCGAGCCCGAGCAGGACCAGCAGGCCGCCCAGTGCCGCGTGGCTGACGCCCACGCGCTCCTCGACGGCGGGAATGTGCACCACCCAGGCACCCATCAGGGTGCCGCACAGGACAAAGTAGACATAGGTCGCCACGCGGGCGGCTCGAAGCGAACGTTCCATACCGCTCACCGTAACGAACATTTCCGATGTTCGAAAGGCCGATCATTGAACGCATTGCATGTTCATTATGTGGTGGTGTTCAATCCGTGCATGAGCAACGCAGAGCGGCACGGGCTGATCGCGAAGGCCGTCAGGGACTCCGGCGCCATCACGGTCCAAGAGCTCGCGGAACTGACCGGCGCCTCGGAGATGACCATCCGGCGCGACCTCGACGCCCTGGCCGCCCAGGGCGTCCTCGAACGCGTCCGGGGCGGGGCCCGCACCCTGCTGCTCAGGGGCGAGGAGCCTCCTTTCGCGTTGCGCACCAACGAATCGGTCGACGCCAAGCGCCGGATCGCCGCCGAGGTCTGCGCGCTCGTCGCCGACGGCGAGAGCGTCCTGCTGGACAGCGGCACCACCTGTCTGGAGGTCGCCCGCCTCCTGCGCGACCGCCCGGTGACCGTGATGCCCCTGTCCCTCCAGGCCATCCACCTGTTCGGCACGGCACCCGGCCCGGCCACGCTGGTCGTGCCCGGCGGACAGCCCCGCGCCGCCGAGGGAGCCCTCACCGGCCCCCTCACCCTCGCCTCCCTGGCGGCCCTGCGCTTCGACACCGCCGTCATCGGCTGCTGCGGGCTGAGCGCGGCCGACGGCCTGACCGCCTACGACCTCGACGACGCCGCGGTGAAACGGGCGGCCATGACCTCAGCGCGCCGCGTCCTCCTCGCCACCGACGGCAGCAAATTCGGCCACACCGCCTTCGCCCATGTCGGCCCTTCCACGCTCCTGCACACAGTCGTCACCGACACCACCGCACCCGCCGACGAGGTCGCCGCACTCGAAGACGCCGGCACCGTCGTGAAGATCGCCTGACCGGCCCGCCCCGTCGGGCGGGCCGCGGGAGCCCTCCCCCAGGAGGGGGCAGAGGTCAGCCCCGATCGACCGACAGGACGGGGGCCACGACAGCCCCGTCGGGGCGGTCCACGGTCTGTCGGCGAGATGCCCGTCGCCCGGCGAGGCGGCAGCCGAGGCAGTCCGCGTGACCGCCCCGGGCGGTGCGGTCCCTGACGCGCCAGTCCCACTCGGCGACCGGGCGCGGGCCGCTCGGCTTGCCCCAGCCCGCCAGGTGCAGCATCCATGTGGTCAGCACCGCCACTCCCCCGAGGGCGAGAAGCCCCGAGGCCCTCACCATCGCCAGTCCGCAGAGCCCGAATCCCAGCACCGCGATACCCGCACCGCTCCAGCCGGCCACGGTGTGGCCCAGGTCGTGGTCGTCGTCACCGTGGATGAACATGATCGTGCTCCTGGGGCTGTGAAGATGGTAGGGGTGACCCGCCGCGAGAATCTCTTACCTCGCGAGCTAATTATCTTAGATGCTAAGGGGATTCGTGAGCGATCACAAGACGCGCCCGGCCGCAACGGCGGACCAGGCCCTCTACGCCATGGACCGGATGATCGCCACGGCCCAGTTCGGGCAGCAGGACATCGCCCGCCGGATGGGCCTGAACGTCACGGACCTCACCTGTCTGGGCTTCCTCATCGAGGCCTCCATGGCGGGCGAGTCACTGGTCGCGGGCGACCTCGCGGAGCGGGCCAGGCTGACCACGGGAGCGGTCACCGGCGTACTGAACCGCCTGGAGAAGGCCGGCTACATCCGGCGCACCGCGGACCCGGGCGACCGCCGACGGGTGTACGTGGTCATGGAGGAGACCGCCCAAGGGCGCGTCCTCGAGATCTACGGCCCCGTCTACCAGCGGCTCGCATCCCTCTTCGGTGACTACGAACCGCAGGAGATCGCCGTACTGACGGACTGGTTCACCCGCGCCCGCACCATGTTCGAGGAGGCACTGCACGAGATCCGGGAGGAAGCATCGCCCCCGCCCCGAAGCGGTGGAACCGAACCGCACCGAGGATGACGCGACGTGTCGCGGCCGCGCGGTCGGCTCGCGGGTGACGCGGAGCGCGTCGGTGACCTCCTGGCCGCGGGCCCAGGTCACCATGATCCGTGCGGTGGGACAGGCCACGGCGCTCATCGGCGGCCCGTACCACGGCGGTTGCCACCTCCGGTCGCGGTCCGCGAAGCCGTCGACGAGCCGGTTGCGGACCCGGTCGCACCAGGCCGGCGCCTCCGGTCCGGACAGCGAGCGCCGACGGGCCGCGAGGTCGTCGAAGGCGGGCTGCGGCCGCCCCCGAAAGGGACCGGCTGCTCGGCCGGACGGCTGCCGAACGATCGCAGCGCGGCAGCGACGGTCGCGCTCGGCGAACCGGCGTCGGCGCCCGCGCGGGAACGCAGGTTGACGCCGTAGGCGAGCAGGGCCGGCAGGTCGGCCGCCGTGGCCGCGCCCGCACCGTCGGCGAGCCCGCCCCGCGGTTCGCCCTGCCCTCCGAGACCGACGCCCTGGTGGCTCTGGACGACCTGCTCGCCGAGGGTCCCGTCGTCCTCACCTTCTATCGCGGCGCCTGGTGCCCGTACTGCAACCTCGCGCTGCGTGCCCTTCAGCGGCACCACGCCGACTTCGCCGCGCGCGGTGCCCGTCTGGTCGCCGTCTTCCCGCAGATTCCCGACGAGTCGCTCACCCTCACCGAGAAGCACGGTCTGGCCTTCGACGTCCTCAGCGACCTCGGCTCCGGTACGGCCAAGCAGTACGGCCTCGCGTTCGACCTCTCCGACGGCCTCGCCGCCGTCTACGACAAGCTCGGCTTCGACCTTCAGCGCGTCGATGACGGCCACCCCCGCACACTGCCGTTGCCCGCCACCTACGTCATCGACCCGGACGGCGTGATCCGCTGGGCCTTCGTCGACACCGACTACACCGCCCGCGCCGAACCCGCCGACGTCATCGCGACGCTGGACGCCCTCGGCACATCGGGAATGCGATGAACCAGAAGAGTGCCTTCCGCGGAGGAGTCGTCTGACGGGCACGACGACGGGGCACGCGATCGCCCGTTCACGGGTGTCGAGAACGGGCGGCCGGCTCCGTCCTCGGTATACCGGTGGCCTCAAAGGGTCGCGCGACGCAGAGGGAGAACCGTCATGACGCTTCAGCGGATGGACAACGTCGGCATCGTCGTCGAAGACCTGGACGCCGCTGTCGCCTTCTTCATCGAACTGGGCATGGAGGTCGATGGCAGGGCACAGATCGAGGGCCTCTTCGCGGATCAGGCCATCGGACTCGACGGAGTCCGCAGCGACATCGCGATGATGCGGACCCCGGACGGCCACGGCAGGCTGGAGCTCGCGCAGTACCACACCCCCGCGGCGATCGGTGACGCATCGGACAACCCGCCGCCGAACACGCTGGGCCTGCACCGGGTCATGTTCGCCGTCGACGACATCGACGACACCATCGCCCGCCTGCGCCGCCACGGCGCCGAACTGCTCGGCGAGGTGGCGCGGTACAAGGACATCTACCGCCTCTGTTACCTCCGCGGCCCCTCAGGCATCATCCTCGCCCTGGCCGAACAGATCGGCCACTGACCTCTTCGGGTTGGCCTCAGTGGGGCCGGCCAGGACGTCAACCGACGCGGCCGGCGCGGCTCCCGAACCGCGCTACGTCGTCGCCCGCCTCGTCAACCCACAACGTCACCCTCCCCTCCTTGCGGTGAGACCGAGCGCGTGGTGCCGTCTGCCCACGCCCTGGGTGCAGCACAGTGGGCCGGTGCCTCCTCGCCCGCTGACCGTCCTGCTGCTGGCACTGCTGAGTGTCACCGGCTGCACGACCGTGACCCCCGACACCGCGCCGGCCGTTCGCCACCCGGGCGTACGTGCCTCGCTCGCGGCCGACAGCGCGACCACACCGACACCCGTGCCCGAGCCCGTGCCCGCGGTACAGGCCTCGCCCCGCTCCGCCCTGGTGAAAACCGGTCCGCAGCGACCGAGGCGTTCGGCCACGGCCGGAACGGCTCCTCGACACCGGGCGGCGGAACCGGCACGACGCACACCTCGTACGACCCCGCCGACACGCGTGGTGCCGCACGCGCCGGCCGTGCCGCGGCACGGGGTCCCGTCGCGACCGCACTCGCGGGCAAAGCCCCACCACCGGGCTCCGCGGGCACCGCGCGTCCGCCCGCAGCCCTGGCCCAGCGAGTTGCGCCAACTGTGCCACCGAGCGAACGGCGTCACCTCCTCGGGCATCACGGCCCTGTGCCGCCAGGCCTGGGGATAGCCGCACACGGGCTTTCCCTTCTCCCTGCGCGACGCCCTCGCGGCCACCGACGCGCAGGATGACCGCCCGCGGCCCCTGCGGGTCCGTCCCTCCGCCGTGAGTCGTTGTCACGAGTCGTGGATCACGTGAGTCCCGATCGGGGGGCCGGGGACGTCAGCCTTGACCGGCGCGGCGCGACGGGGTGCGCTCGCAGCCCGTCAGCGGGCCTGAGCGGACCCAGCCCAGCGCGGGACCTCGTCATCGGGGGTGTCCGGGCTGGCGAAGTGGAAGGGAACCGAGAGGTGGTCGGCGAGAGCGCGGCCCGCCTGCTCGGCGGCCACCGCTGCGGGGTGGCGCGTCAGGTGCTTCCCTTCCTCGCCGAGGTATCGCCGAGCAGTCGACCAGTAGACGGTGGCCAGCGCGGCCTCTCCCGCCGGATCGGCGGTGATGGCCAGCAGCACGAACCAGTCGTGGATGGTGTCACCGTCCCAGATGGCCTCGATCGCCACGATGCGGCCCCCGCACCCGGCCGCCCGACAGGCCAGCGACTCCAGGTCGAGGGGGCTCTCCGGCCTGCGGGCGATCCGGTCTCCGTAGTGGAGGTACCGGTCGTTGACGATCAACTGGGCGATACCGATCCCGATGCCATGAGGAACACGGCCGACGGCGGTGACAGTTTTCACCGCCGTGAGAAGGGAGTCCTGAAGGACGTACCCGTCGATCTCCTCGCGGATCCCGGTCGGCAGACTCGCCCACCACTCGGCCCTGGCCGCCGTGTCCATGCCCATGAAAGCCCCCGTTGTCTTGGAGGCCCTGGCAACGGAGCCTCGCACCAATGTACTTCGTGCCCTGTCGGCTACCGCCGACCCGCCCAGCGGATCAGGCCGAGAAGCCCGTGAGCCGAGGGCGGGCATTCTTTCGTCCAAAGGTCAGCACCTTCGCAAGCACCTCGTGCGTCTCATCAATGCTCTCGGCCGACACATCGAGCACTGCCCCGGTCCCGGCGTCCTCCGGCTCCAAGTCGTCCAGGCGATCCGGGTCGAACGACACCGTGAGCAGGCCGTCCGTCAGAGCGACTTCACGGACACAGCCGTAAGCCGTGCACTGGTCCGGGGTCATCACGCGGTAAGTATCGAGCCCGAGCGCGATGCCGTGCGCAGACGGCTCACCGACAGGGCACGTAAAGAACAGGAAGAAGCCCTCCTCATCCTCGTACTCCGCTACGCCGGCCTGCGTCTCGCCATCGACGTCTGCCTCCGCAGCCACCGTGCGAGCCCTGAACCTGTATGCCATACGCCGGTTCCATCACTGGCCCGCACGGCACACGGTCAGACCCAACCGCCAAACCCCGTCACCCCACGAGAAGGGCAGCCCCGCCTCGTGCTGCCGTGATCTCGTCGATGGTTCGGTGGGTGCCGAACCGTCCGGTAGGTAGCGTGCGAAGCGTTGCGCGGAAGATGCCCGCGCCGGTGACGCCGGAGGGAGCCAGATGTCGGAGACAGATCTGAAGACGCAGCTTACGAAGCGGTTTCGCGAGGTCAACGGCGACCATCCCATGACCGACGCGGATGACGTGTACGTCAGCGCGCAGTTCGTCGCCCTGGAGGAACTGTGCGCAGTCCATGGCCGCGATGCCGATGAGGTCCGCCGACTGATGCTGGGGCGGTGTCTGCCGCTTCCTGGATATCTCCGCTCCGACGGTGCCGAGATGGTGCCGGCCGACTTGTTCGCCCTCGCCGACGACGCCGGCGGCACAGAACTGCTCGAGACGTGGTTCACCGCTCACTGGGCCGACCCGGTCACCGGGAAGGCGGAGTGGGATGCCTATCTCAGCGGACAGTACGTGTGTCTGCATTCGGTGACCCCGGCCGCCATTCAGCGCAAGGACTACCTGACGGCCGCGATCAGTTCCTCCGAGCACGAGCCGGATGCCGGTTCGGGGCGGTGGCGTGAGCGGCTGCACGCTCTGGTCGACGAACTCGACGCGCTGGAACCGGCGTTCACCGCCTACGACCGTCTCCGGTTCGCCGGACCGACGTCCCGGGACACCTGCATCGACGCCATGCGCACCCGCTTCCCGCGCCCGTGACCCGAAGTCGCTCCCGCCCCGCCTCCGGGTTCCGACCGGCCGCCTTTCCAGGGGCGTTGCACGGCCGGCCGCCCTGGCCCGGCGTCGATCGCGAACGGGCCGCCCGCCGCAGTACGCGGTCGGCCGGTCCGGTCCGACGAACGGATCGCCCACGCGTCATGCGTCACCCCGGTCACGCTGTCAGGCCGCACCCGCCGTCCGAGGGCGCTCGGCCAGCGGGATCCGGCACGCCTCGGAATAGCCCTGCGACGTGATCCCGTGCGCGGTGTTGACGCGGGTCGACAGGTTGGCGAAGCCGATGAACACGGTGAGTTCGACCAGGCCCGCCGATCCGAGCTGCTCGAGCAGGCTCGCCGACAGTCCGTCGGTGACGGTGGGCGGTGTGTTCGTCATGGCCTCGGAGTACTCCATCACCTCGCGCTCCAGCGGGGTGAACACGTCGGAGTCACGCCAGTCGGGCACCTGGCCGGCCTTGTCCAGGTCGAGGTTCTGGTTCAGCGCGGCGAAGTAGGTGATGTCCAGGCACCAACTGCAGCCGACCTGGGCCGCCACGGCCATGTGGGCGAACGTCTTGAGACCCTCGTCGACCGCGTCCCACGCGGCGGCCTTCGCCGAGAACTCCAGGTTGGAGATGGCGACGGCAGGGTTGTTGAAGACGACTTCCACGGGCTCGGGCACGGAACCGAGCTGCTTGACCAGAGCCTCCTTCATCTCGGCGGGAAGCTCGGCCTTGGGGATGCGCGGTGTCATGGTGTTCTCCATTTCCAGAGGCCTGGCGGCCTGCTTCGGCATGAAGACACCGACGGGCGCACATGTGTGACAACCTCCCCCGAGCGGCTCGGTCGGACGGTCAGGGGTTCACCGCGACCGCGGTACGGCACTGGGCGAGGAGACGTCGCAGCACGTCGCGGTCGGCCGGGGCGAGCACGTCGTACATGCGCTGCTCGACCGTGCCGGCCGCGGAGTCCGCGAGGTCGATCAGGCGGCGCCCCTCGTCGGAGAGCCGGTTGGGCCGGCTGTTGCGGGCCCAGTCGTCCAGCTCACGTACGACAAGTCCCTTGGCTTCCAAGGTCTTCAGCGTGGCCGCCGACGCCTGGGGCGTGACCAGGCAGGCCCTGGCGATGCCCGCGCCGCTGATCCCGGGGTTGTCACGAAGCGCCAGCAGCACGGCGTACTGCGCCACCGTGAGGCCCATCGGCCGCAGAGCCTCGGCCTTGGCCGTCATGAACGCGACCTCAGTGGCCTTGATGTCGTACCCGAGCCGTTCGCCCACCGCCAGTGCCATGCCCTCACTCTACAGCCCTTTAAAGATATCAAGGCCTTGATAGTCTTCAAGACGTGAATACTTCTGCTGCGCATACTGCTTTGCTGACAGGGGCCGCCTCCGGGCTCGGCCGCGAGCTCGCACTGGACCTGGCGCGACGCGGCTGGAGGCTGGTACTGCCCGTGCGCACCGCGACGCGAGCCCACGAAGTGGTGGCGGCCGCAAGGGCGATGGGGGCGCCCCTGCCGTTGGTCGTCGAGTGCGATCTGTCCGATCACGGGGCGGTCCGGGAGATGTGCCGCACCGTCATCGGCGAGGGCTTGCTGGACCTCGTGGTGAACAACGCCGCGGTCGGCGGCGGGGCCGATCCCGCTCGCAGGGAGACGAACACCGCGGGGGTCGAGTTGCGGATGGCGGTCAACGCCGTCACGCCGCATCTGATCGCCCGGGAGCTGTCCGGTTCACTGACCCCCGCGGGACGGATCGTGCAGGTGGGCAGCATGGGGCAGTTGCCGCTCGACCTGGACGATCTGAACTACGAGCGTGACTACGACGGGATCGAGGCCTACTGCCGCAGCAAGGTCGCCCTGGTGATGTCCACGATCGAGCTGGCCCGGAAAGGCATTCCGGTAAACGTCGTCCACCCTGCACGGGAGATGCCCACCCCGCTGGTCAGGGAGGCAGGACTCCCCGTCGCCTCGACACTCGACGACGGGACACTGGCGGTACTGCGGGTGGCCCTGGACTCCGAACTGGCCGGTGTACGCGGCGCGTACTTCCACCGGTTCGACCGCGCACAGCCCCACGAACAGACCTCCGACGCCCATGCCCGGGCGCGCGTAGTGGCCTGGATCGAGGACCGGGCCTCGTGACGGCGCCACCGCGGCAGACCGCGAGTCCCCCCGCCGGGTCCGGCCGTACGCGACGGCGGGAGCACCTGACCAGATGCCCCGCCCGTTCAGCCGATGCCTCTGCCGTCCTGTCCGGACCGAGGGCGCCGAGCCAGGACACCGCGGCCGTGGACTTCGGGTATTCCGCGACGGGTGTGCGCATGAGTTCGCCGAGCCGGCGGACGAATTCGCTCTGGCCCAGCTCGGTCGCCGCGTACACGGTCCGCTCCGGCCGTCTGCCTTCGCGCGCCGGGATCGGCTACTGGTGGGCGACTTTCCACGGCTCCGACCGGTCCCCTAATATAGGTAGACCGACCTACCTAGATGGGATTGTGATGAGCGGGACCGAGGTGAGTACGGGACGGCGGCGGCCGGCCCGGGAACGGCTTCTGGAGGCGGCGGCCCGGCGCTTCTATGCCGACGGGGTGGCGGCGACGGGCATCGACACCATCACGGCCGAGGCCGGCGTCGCGAAGATGAGCCTGTACAACAACTTCTCCTCCAAGGCCGACCTGGTCCGGGCCTATCTGGACGCCCGGCACGAGGAGTGGCTCGGTCTCTACCGGTCCCGGCTGGAGGCCGTCGACGGCCCCCGCGAGGGTGTGCTGGCCGTCTTCGACGCCTACGCGGACCACGCGGCGTTCGCGTACGAGCACGGCTTCCGCGGCTGCGGGCTGCTCAACGCCGCCGCCGAGCTCCCGGCCGGCGACGAGGGGCGGGCTGTGGTGCGCGCCCACAAGGAGGAGGTCGAGCGTCTGCTCGCCGGCCACTTGGAGCGGCTGCTGCCCGGTCGGCCCGACGAGGCCCGCGCGGCGGCCGAGCATCTGTCGTTCCTGCTGGAGGGCGCGATGGCCCGCGCCGGTCTGGAGGGCGACGGCGAGCGCGTCCGGCATGCCCGCTCGATGGCCGCGGCACTGCTGGAGCGGCTGTGACCGGCACCGGCACCGGCCGGTCCGCGGGGGTCGGAGCCCTGTGCGTGCTGGCCGCCTCCGTGCTGTGGGGCACGACCGGCACGGCCGCCACCTTCGCCCCGGCCGTGGGCCCCCTGGCCATCGGCGCCGCCGCCATGGGATCGGGCGGACTCCTTCAGGCCCTCCTCGCAGCCCCGCGGCTGGCCGACAGCACCGCCGGTCTGCGCGAGCAGCGCGGCACGGTCCTGTTGGGTGCCGCCTCGGTGGCCGTCTACCCGCTGGCGTTCTACAGCTCCATGTACCTGGCCGGAGTCGCCGTGGGCACCGTCGTCTCCATCGGCACCGCCCCGCTCGCCTCAGCCCTGATCGAGCGCGTGGTGGACGGCCGCCGGCTCACCCGCCGCTGGATGCTCGCGGCCGCCCTCGGCCTCCTCGGTACCCTCCTGCTCTGCGTCGCCAAAGCCGCCCACGCCGATGCCACCGGCGGCCGCGCCTCCATGAGCGCCACCCTGCTCGGCATCGGACTCGGGCTCATGGCGGCAGCCACGTATGCCCTCTACTCCTGGGCCGCGCACCGGCTCATCACGCGCCGGATCCCCTCCCGCGCGGCGATGGGCGCCGTCTTCGGGATCGGCGGACTCCTCCTCCTGCCCGTTCTGGCACTCACGGGCGCGCCGCTGGTCGCCTCCTGGTCCAACGCCGCCGTGGGCGCCTACATGGCGCTCGTGCCCATGCTCGTCGGCTACGTCCTCTTCGGCTGGGGCCTCGCCCACGTGCCCGCCAGCACCGCCACCACCCTGTCCCTGCTCGAACCGGCCGTCGCCGCGCTCCTCGCCGTCCTGGTCGTCGGCGAACGCCTCCCGGCCACCGGCTGGGCGGGCATCGCGCTCGTCATCACCTGCCTCGCCGTCCTCACCACCCCGGCGTCCACCCGCCGGTCACGCAACCGGCCTCGGAACCTCGCGGGCGACGACAGCAGCCGGTCCGCGAAGGCCCGGTCGGTGAAGGCCGCAGACCCCGCCCAGGGGCGGTGATCAGCCGACACGACTCGGCTGTGGCGCCTCCCGAGTGGCGGTGGACCTCGGGGGCGCCGTCGAATTTCGGGGGGCGTGGGTCGCACGGGCAGGTCAGGTGTCGGCTCCGGCCTCCGCGTCGCACTCTCCGCGGTGGGGGCCGTGCCAGTCCAGGCACAGCACGGTGGCGTCGTCCGGCAGGTGGCGGTCGGTGGCGTCGGTGACCGCCGCGGTCAGAATGCGTACGACCTCGCGCGGGTGCTGGGCTGCGGTGTTGCGGATGACGTCGGGCAGATCGACGGTCTCCGCCTGGCGTTCCTGCATACCGTCGGTGTAGAGCACGAGGCGGTCACCGGGGCGCAGGTCGAGGTCCTGCACCCGGTACGGTCCCTGCGCCAGAACGCCGAAGGGCAGGTCCACGGCCGGCTCGACCTCCTGGACCGCACCCTCGCGCAGCAGGAGGGGCCAAAGGTGGCCGGCGTTGACGAGCTGGGCGCCGGTGCCGTCCAGGGCGACGCGCAGCAGCTGGCCGGTGGCGAAGGT